>NZ_AP022587.1:4037034-4347575 GCF_010731715.1 Mycobacterium stomatepiae | reverse complement strand
GTACCCCGGGGTCGCGGCGAATCCGGCCGACCAACGATTCGTCGACACCGGCAGCATCCAACGGGGTTGGTACATCGACCACTTTCACGCCGGGCGCCGCACCGAGCAGTTCACGCGCCCGCTGCGGCGAAAGCGGCCGGGCGAACTCGGCATTGATCGACAGCGAGTGCCCGGTGAACACCGGCACGCGCACGCAGGTGCCGCTGACCAGCAGCTCGGGAATGCCGAGAATCTTGCGGCTTTCGTGGCGAAGCTTCTGGTCCTCGTCGGTCTCCCCGGAGCCGTCGTCCACCAACGAACCCGCCAGCGGCAGCACGTTGAACGCGATCGGCGCGACGTAGGTCTTCGGGGCCGGGAACTCCAGCGCGCGCCCGTCGTGCACCAGCTGCTCGGCGCGATCGATCACCGCGCGTGCCTGCGTCGCCAGCTCCTCGACTCCGGCCACCCCGCTACCGGACACCGCTTGATAGCTGGAGACCACCAGGCGCTGCAGCCCGGCTTCCTCGTGTAGCGGCTTGAGCACCGGCATCGCGGCCATCGTCGTGCAGTTCGGGTTGGCGATGATGCCCTTGGGCAGGGAGCCGGCGTCTCGGACATCCCTGTCGAAGTTGACCTCGGAGACCACCAACGGCACCTCGGGGTCCTTGCGCCAGGCCGAGGAGTTGTCGATCACGGTCACCCCGGCCGCCGCGAACCGCGGCGCCTGGACCAGCGACATCGTCTTTCCGGCCGAGAACAGCGCGATGTCCAGGCCGGTCGGGTCGGCCGTCGCGGCGTCCTCGACCTCGATCTCCTGGCCGCGGAATTCCAGCTTGCGGCCCTGCGAGCGGGCCGACGCGAAGAATCGCACGGAACCCCCACCGTTCAAAGCCGGGAAGTTGCGCTCCTCGAGCAGATTGCGCATCACCTGGCCCACTTGGCCGGTGGCGCCCGCTACACCAATGGCAACCATCTATCGACCCGTCCCCGCATACACCGTGGCCTCTTCCTCGCCGCCGAGGCCGAACGCCTCGTGCAACGCCACGACGGCCTTGTCTAGTTCGGTGTCGCGGCACAGCACCGAGATCCGGATCTCCGAGGTGGAGATCAGTTCGATGTTGACGCCCACCTCGGCCAGCGCCTCACAGAAGGTCGCGGTAACCCCGGGGTGGCTGCGCATACCCGCGCCGATCAACGACACCTTGCCGATGTGGTCGTCGTAGAGCAGCTGCGTGAAGCCGATCTCGTCCTTCAGCGCGTCGAGCTTGGCCACCGCGGTGGGCCCGCTGTCGCGCGAGCAGGTGAACGTGATGTCGGTCTTGCCGTCCTCGACCTTGGACACGTTCTGCAACACCATGTCGATGTTCACGTCGGCCTCGGCGACCGCGCGGAAGACCCGGGCAGCATACCCAGGGATGTCCGGAATCCCGACGACGGTCACCTTTGCCTCGCTGCGGTCGTGCGCGACTCCGGTCAGAAGAGGGCTTTCCATTTCAATGTCCTTGATCGATCCGACAACGACGGTGCCTAGCTTGTCCGAGTACGACGATCGGACATGCACCGGAAGGTTGTAGCGACGGGCGTATTCCACGCAACGCAGCATCAACACCTTGGCGCCACACGCTGCCATTTCGAGCATTTCCTCGAAGGTCACGGTGTCGAGCTTGCGGGCATTGGGCACGATCCGCGGGTCCGCGCTGAAAATGCCGTCCACGTCGGTGTAGATCTCGCAGACGTCGGCATTCAGGGCGGCGGCCAACGCGACGGCGGTGGTGTCGGAGCCGCCACGGCCCAGCGTGGTGACGTCGCGGCTGTCCTGGCTCACCCCCTGGAAACCGGCGACCAGCACGACGTCGCCTTCGGCAAGCGCGGACTGCAAGCGGGTCGGCGTGACGTCGATGATCTTCGCGTTGCCGTGCGTGCCGGTGGTGATCACACCGGCCTGGGAACCGGTGAACGACCGGGCGCGGGCCCCAAGCGATTCGACCGCCATGGCAACGAGCGCGTTGGAGATGCGCTCGCCGGCTGTCAGCAGCATGTCCAGTTCGCGGGCCGGCGGCACCGGGCACACCTGCTGCGCCAGATCCAGCAGGTCATCGGTGGTGTCGCCCATCGCCGAGACCACGACGACGACGTCGTTGCCCTGCTTTTTGGTCTCGACGATGCGTTCCGCGACACGACGGATCCGGTCGGCGTCGGCCACCGAGGATCCGCCGTACTTTTGTACGACCAGCGCCACTGTTTCTCTCTGCCCTTCCACACCCACAGACGTGGTTCAAGTTCACAACAGGATACCTGGCGGCGCATCTCGTTTTTTGACCCGATGGCGGGCATCGCAACCTGCGGTTTTGAGCTCGATCAAGCGTAGTTTTCGCCTGGGCGCCGATCGCGGTAGAGTGCACAACGTGCAGCGGGTGCTCCTTCTCGGACGCCGCGACGGGGTCTGATCCAGACCGGCCTCCCGCCGCGGGTGTTCGCGATGCGCCGGTCTGAAGTCCCTTCTGACATCCCCGGAGCAATTACCGTGACCAACTTTTCCGAACCCGCCAAACCGGACGCATACACCTATTCATCGTCCGAGGCCCGCACCGTCAAAAAGCCCGCTGGCCCGCCCCGACCGGGCCAGCCCGGGTGGAATCCGCAGCGCGGCTCGTCGATGCCGGTCAACCGATACCGGCCCTTCGCCGACGAAGTCGAGCCCATCCGGCTCGCCGACCGCACCTGGCCTGACAACGTCACCACCGGTGCCCCCCTGTGGTGCGCGGTGGATCTGCGCGACGGCAACCAGGCCCTGATCGACCCGATGAGCCCGGCTCGCAAGCGCCGCATGTTCGACCTGCTGGTTGGCATGGGTTACAAGGAGATTGAGGTCGGCTTCCCGTCGGCCAGCCAGACCGACTTCGACTTCGTGCGCGAGATCATCACCGACGGCGCCATTCCCAACGACGTCACGATCCAAGTGCTGACCCAGTGCCGCCCGGAGCTGATCGAGCGCACCTTCGAGGCGTGCCGCGGCGTGCACCGGGCGATCGTGCACTTCTACAACTCGACGTCAATCCTGCAGCGCCGCGTGGTATTTCGCGCCGACCGGGCTGCGGTTCAGGCCATCGCGACCGAGGGTGCCCGCAAGTGCATCGAAGAAGCGGCCAAATACCCGGACACGCAATGGCGATTCGAGTATTCGCCGGAGTCTTACACGGGAACGGAATTGGAGTACGCCAAGCAGGTGTGCGACGCCGTCGGCGAGATCATCGCGCCGACGCCGGACAACCCGATCATCTTCAATCTGCCCGCCACTGTGGAGATGGCGACCCCCAATGTCTACGCCGATTCGATCGAGTGGATGAGCCGCAACCTGGCCAACCGCGAGTCGGTGATCCTGAGCCTGCATCCGCACAACGACCGTGGAACCGCCGTCGCCGCAGCCGAATTGGGCTACCAGGCGGGTGCGGACCGCATCGAGGGCTGCCTGTTCGGCAATGGTGAACGCACCGGCAACGTGTGCCTGGTGACGCTGGGGCTCAACCTTTTCTCCCGGGGAGTGGACCCGCAGATCGACTTCTCCAACATCGACGAGATCCGCCGGACGGTCGAGTACTGCAACCAGCTGCCGGTGCACGAGCGGCACCCGTACGGCGGCGACTTGGTCTACACCGCGTTCTCGGGCAGCCACCAGGACGCCATCAACAAGGGCCTGGACCAGATGAAGGCCGACGCCGACGCCGCGGACACCGACGTCGAGGACCTGCTCTGGCAGGTGCCGTATCTGCCGATCGACCCGCGCGACGTCGGGCGCACCTACGAGGCCGTGATCCGGGTCAACTCGCAGTCCGGCAAGGGCGGGGTGGCCTACATCATGAAGGCCGACCACGGCCTGGCCCTGCCGCGACGACTGCAGATCGAGTTCTCCCAGGTGATCCAGAAGATCGCCGACGGCGAGGGCGGCGAGGTGTCGCCGAAGGAGATGTGGGATGCGTTCTCCGAGGAATACCTGGCGCCGATCCTGCCGTTGGAGCGGATCAAACAGCGCGTCGACGCCTCCGAGGAGGACGGCGGCACCACCAGGATCGTCGCGACCGTGAAGATCAACGGCGCCGAGACCGAGATCAGCGGGGCCGGCAATGGGCCGCTCGCGGCGTTCGTCGACGCGCTGGGAACCGTCGGGTTAGACGTATCCGTGCTGGATTACTCCGAGCACGCGATGAGTTCAGGCGAGGAGGCGCAGGCCGCGGCCTACGTCGAGGCCTCGGTGGGCGGGCGCACGGTCTGGGGTGTCGGCACCGCCCCGTCGATCACCACCGCGTCGTTGCGTGCGGTGGTGTCGGCGGTCAACCGCGCCTCGCGCGGGTGACCGGCGTTGCCCCGGGTCAACTCGCGCGGGCCGCGCGGGCCGCGCGACTGCGGGCCCAGCGACGAACGGCACTGCGCGGCGGCTTGGGGAAAGCAGGCCGTCTGTTTCGGCGAAAATGTTCGCGGCGTGCCGCAGGGTGGCCTGGGCGCTAACGGTGCCGCCCGCCGGCGTGGGTGGCGGTCCGGCCCGCATCACTTCGACGACCCGGAACGCTTCCAGGGGGTCGGTTGTGTAGTCGCGAGTCAGATGCATTCCAGTCCTGGTGATCTTCTCGGTAAGTACCGAGCGCGGCAGCAACAGAACCGATACGGCGTAGGCGGTCGTCGTGGCGATGATCACCGGGAGCATCGCGGGCCAGGCTCGAGTGAGTTCGAGAGTGAAAATAATTGCCGCGAAGGGGGCTCGCATGAGGCCGCAGACCATGGCGGCCAAGCCCAATATCGCCCAGAATCCCGGAAACACATGCGGAAACCAATGCCCGGCAAAAGCTCCCAGCGCGGCGCCGATCATGAACACCGGAGCGAACACACCACCCGACGTGCCGGAGCCTAGCGACAGCGCCCAGATTGTGGTCTTCACCAAGAGAATGCCGACTATCAGCGACATGCCGGCCTGCCCGGTGAGAAGCGCATCGATCACGTTGTAGCCGACACCGAGTGCGCGCGGCTCGATCAGGCCACCCACCCCGATGATCAGACCGCCGATCGCCGGCCACCACATCCAGTGGATCGGCAGCCGCGGAAACGCGTTCTCGGCCCAGAAAACCAGATGCGATGCGGCTATGGCCACGGCGGCGCCGGCAAGCCCGATGACAGCGGCCAAGGCGTCGATGGCCCAGTGGATTTCGGTTATCCGCACCTCCACCGGGAACACCGGTGCGGCGCCCAGAATGAACATGCGCAGCATGGTGGCCATTGCGACCGCGCTGGCAACCGGGACCAGGCTTCGCGGCCGAAATTCGAAGAGCAGCAATTCGACTGCCAACACGATGGATGCCAGCGGAGCATTGAAGGTGGCGGCAATGCCACCGGCGGCACCGGAGGCGAGCAGGATCTTTCGCTCATCCGCGGTCAGATGCAGGAATTGGGATACCACGGAGCCCATTGCGCCGCCGGTCATGACGATCGGCCCCTCCGCACCGAACGGGCCACCGGTGCCGATGCTGATGGCCGCCGAAATGGGCTTCAGCACAGCAACTTTGGGCTCGACACGGCTGCTGCCGATCAGGATCACCTCGATCGTCTCGGGCATGCCGTGACCGCGTACTTGATCCGACCCGTACCGAGCCATCAGACCGATGACGAAACCGCCGGCAATCGGTGCGCCCAGTATCAGCCACCACAGATGATGGTTTGCTGCAGGTGCCACCAGGGCGTCCGAAAACCTTTGGTAGAAAACAAGATTAGTGACAATCCCGATTAGCTGAAGCAAACACCAAGCCACCACCGCGGACAGGGCGCCGATGACGACCGCAACACCGGTGATCAGCAACACTCGCCGATCGACAGCGAAATCTGCCAACCGCCCACTCACTAACGATGTCCTCACTGATGCGATCGACGATGTCCGGATGCGGTGATCGCCGCCGTAGTTAGGTCTGTCCCCCAGAGCGCCGCACAGGACGCGTTCGCGCTCCGCAGTGGCTAGCCAAGCGTAACAATCCGGCGCGCCGTCGGCTCAGCTCAGAAGCTGAGATGAAGCCGTGAAATTGCTGAGAGCCAACACAATGACACCGGCGATCAGAACAGCGCCAGCTGGTCGTCGGCGCTCGTGGCGTCGACGAACTGCTCCATGCTGGTGCCGCCGATCACGGTGCCCACGCCGTCCATGAACTGGGCGTCGGACACCACCGGAACGCCGAGCTGCTGGGCCTGGTAGCCCTTGCCCTGCTCGGGGGCAGCGGCGTTGCAGACCACCAGCGACGTCTCGCGGTCGACGATGTCGGTGTAGGCCAGCCCGGCGTGCAGGATCCGCTCGACGAGCTCCTCGTGGGTGCGGCGCACCTCGGCGGCCAGCGCCACCCGCATGCCCTGGACCAGCGGTCGGCCGCGGACGTACGGCCCGGGGTTGAGATACGGGCAGGGCATCCGGGAGGCCAGCGCCTTCAGCGGGCGCAGCTCGTCATGGGTGACGCGGCCGTTGGGCCAGCGGCGCCGGGTGACCGGGCGCACCGGCAGCCAGATGTCGTGTTCGCGCGCCCGATCGAGGGCGGACGCGAGCACGCCGGTCAGCACCATCGCGTCGTCGAACGCGTCGTGCGGCCGCTCCTGGGTGACACCCCAGTGCGCGGCGAGCGTCTCCAGCCGCAGGTTCTCGACGCCGAGATTGAGGCGGCGGGCCAGCTCGACCGTGCACATGACGCTGTCGACGGGCAGCTCGACGCCGGTGAGCTCGGCCTCGGCGGCCAGGAAGGCGTAGTCGAACGCGACGTTGTGCGCGACCAGCGTGCGGCCACGCAGCACCTGGTTCACCTCACCGACGATGTCCCCGAACTGCGGCTGGTCCTCGAGCATGGCGGCGATCAGCCCATGCACGTGGGTGGGACCGGGGTCTACCCCGGGGTTGAGCAGGCTGACGACGGATTGCTCGACGCGGCCCTCGGCGTCGAGTCCGAGCACCGCAAGGCTGATGATCCGGGCCGGACCGGGCCGAAAACCCGAGGTCTCGACGTCGATGACCGCCCAACCCGCGTCCGGGTCGCTCACCGGCCGGCCCCAGGGCGTCGGATTTACCGGGCTCATGAACAACAGAATGGCACGTCGGCCCGACATCGCCGGGTCGCTGCGCGGTCGTGTCGCCGGTTGGCGCCACATAAACTGCGCGGGTGGTTACCACCCGGGCACGTCTGGCGCTGGCCGCGGGAGCGAGCGCGCGGTGGGCATCGCGGCTAACCGGGCGCGGCGCCGGGGCGATGATCGGCGGCCTGGTCGCGATGACGCTGGACCGCTCGATCCTGCGCCAGCTCGGTGCGGGTCGGCGCACGGTCGTCGTGACCGGCACCAACGGCAAGTCCACCACCACCCGGATGACCGCGGCCGCCCTCGGCACGCTGGGCTCGGTCGCCACCAACGCCGAAGGCGCCAACATGGACGCCGGCCTGGTGGCCGCGCTGGCCGCCGACCGCGACGCCGGACTCGCGGTCCTGGAAGTCGATGAGATGCACGTCCCGCACGTCTGCGACGCCGTCGAGCCCAGCGTCATCGTGCTGCTCAACCTGTCGCGTGATCAGCTGGACCGGGTCGGCGAGATCAACGTGATCGAACGCACGCTGCGTGCGGGCCTGGCCCGCCACCCGAACGCGGTCGTCATCGCCAACTGCGACGACGTGCTGATGACCTCGGCCGCCTACGACAGCCCGAATGTGGTGTGGGTGGCCGCCGGCGGCGCGTGGGCCAACGACTCGGTGAGCTGTCCACGCAGCGGCGAGGTGATCGTCCGCGACCCCCCTGGTTTGGCAGGCCACTGGTATTCCACGGGCGCCGACTTCAAGCGGCCCAGCCCGCAGTGGTGGTTCGACCCAGAAGATGGGGGCACGTTGTACGGCCCCGACGGGCTGGCCCTGCCGATGCGGCTGGCGCTGCCGGGCGCGGTGAATCGGGGCAATGCCGCCCAGGCCGTCGCGGCCGCCGTCGCGCTGGGCGCCGACCCCGCCAAGGCCGTAGCAGCCGTGTCCGGGGTGGACGAGGTTGCGGGCCGGTACCGGACCGTGCGCATCGGCGGACACGACGCCCGGATTCTGCTGGCCAAGAATCCGGCCGGCTGGCAGGAAGCACTGTCGATGGTCGACAAGCACGCCGCCGGGGTGGTCATCTCGGTCAACGGGCAGGTGCCCGACGGCGAGGACCTGTCGTGGCTGTGGGATGTGCGATTCGAGCACTTTGAAGAGACGGCCGTGGTGGCCGCCGGCGAACGCGGCACCGACCTGGCGGTGCGCCTGGGGTACGCGGGCGTCGAGCACACCCTGGTGCACGACACCCTGGCGGCCATCGCGTCCTGCCCGCCGGGGCGCGTGGAGGTCGTCGCCAACTACACCGCCTTCCTGCAGCTGCACCGAGCATTGGCCCGCCATGGCTGACTCGACGCTGCGGATCGGGCTGGTCCTGCCCGACGTGATGGGCACGTACGGCGACGGCGGCAACGCGGTGGTGCTGCGGCAACGGCTGCTGCTGCGGGGCATCGCCGCCGAGATCGTCGAGATCACACTGGACGACCCGGTGCCGGACTCCCTGGACCTGTACACGCTGGGCGGCGCCGAGGACTACGCACAGCGGCTGGCCACCCGGCACCTGCAGAGGTATCCGGGCCTGCAGCGCGCCGCCGAGCGCGGCGCGGCCGTGCTGTCGATCTGCGCCGCCGTCCAGGTGCTCGGACACTGGTACGAGACGTCGTCGGGCGAACGGGTCGACGGCGTCGGCATGCTGGACGTGACGACCTCTCCGCAGGCTGCGCGCACGATCGGTGAGGTGGTCAGCAAGCCGCTGCTGGCGGGGTTGACCCAGCGGCTCACCGGGTTTGAAAACCACCGCGGCGGCACCGTGCTCGGCTCCGACGCCGCTCCGTTGGCCGCGGTCGTCAAGGGGGCGGGCAATCGTCTCGGCGACGGTTTCGACGGCGTGGTCCAGGGCAGCGTCGTCGCGACCTACATGCATGGGCCGTGCCTGGCCCGCAACCCGGAGCTGGCCGACCTGCTGCTCGGCAAAGTGGTGGGCGAGCTGGCGCCGCTGCAGCTGCCCGAGGTGGACCTGTTGCGCCGCGAACGACTGGCGGCGCGCTGACATGCCCGAGATCCGCCCGAGACTGGCCGCCGGTGTCGCACTGATCGCCGTGCTCATCGCGTCGTCACCGCCGGCGACGGCCGACCTGGAAGTCCCGAGCGGTCGGTACAACGTGCTGTACGCGAACACCGACAAACCGACCGCCTGGCTTTTCGCCCCGTGCGGATCGGACTGCACCCGGGCGACCTCGCAGGACGGCGGGACGTTAGTCATCAGCTGGGAATTCCACCTCGCCAACGGACGATGGACGCACAACGGGACGGCCCAGGCGCCGTGCCCGGACGGCAAATCCGCTCCGGTGACCGTCGACTACAGCTTCGATGCTGTGACGCTCGCCGGAGAAGGCCAGACGACGACGTCAGACGCGTGCAACGGAGAGCCGGGCAAGACCTTCACCAGGCAATTCCAGTTGAGCAAGGCCTGACGAACGTGCCTGCTACCTGCGCAGCAAGATTCCTTTGAGGGCCGTACCCAACCCTTTTCTCGACACCGACGCGCACTGCGGCTCGAGAAAGGGGTCGTCCCCATGCCCGGCACCACACCGGCCATGGCCACCAAGGCACGCCTTGGCACCCTCGCGGTGCTATTGATCGCGGGCGGGAAGGTCGGAATCGCCGGCGCCCACGCCGCCCCGGACGTCCCCGCCCCCCACATCGCTGCCGGAATGCACGGCGACCCGGCCGACGCCGCACCCTACTGGCGCTACCAGCAACAGCAGCTCGACTGCGGGGAGATGGCGGTGGCCGATGTGATCGGCCAGATCAGAGGCCACGAGCCCAGCGAGGACGAGATCGACGCGGCGGCGGGAAACATCCCGAGCGTGGCCCACGACGGGCCGATCTATCGCCCGGGCGGGCGGACGAGCAATCGCGACGTCGTCCCGCTGTTGGCGCACTACGGCATCCACGCCGACGCTCTCCATCCCGACCTCGACACGTTGGCGCTCGATCTGGATCACGGGCGGAAGGTGATCGTCGGCCTCAACGACAACGTCATCTGGAATCGGCCCGGCGATCGCACCAAGGAAAACCACTTCGTCGTCGTCATCGGTATCGACACCGACGCCGGCGTGGTGCACCTCAACGACAGCGGGATCCGCGCGGGCCGCGACGAGCAGGTTTCGACCGCGACGTTCGAAGAGGCGCGGGCGACCAGCGACAACTTCGCCGTCGTGACCAGCTGACGGGCCGCGCGTCAGCCGAGAATTCGCTGAGCCGGTAAATCTGCAGAGAAAGTGCGACTAAGGGCCTGCAAAATTACAGGCTCAGCGCAGTAAGGCCGGTCAGACCATGGACCGGCGGCCGGTGAGCGCGCGTCCCAGCGTCAGCTCGTCGGCGAACTCCAAGTCGCCGCCCATCGGCAGCCCGGACGCGATGCGCGTGACGGTCAGGCCGGGAATGTCGCGCAGCACCCGGACCAGGTAGGTGGCCGTCGCCTCTCCCTCGGTGTTGGGGTCGGTCGCGATGATCACCTCGGTGATGTCCACCCCGTCGACCCGCTCACCGATGCGGCTGAGCAGCTCGCGGATCCGCAGCTGGTCGGGGCCCACCCCCGACAGCGGATCGAGCGCGCCACCCAGGACGTGGTAGCGGCCCCGGAATTCGCGAGTCCGCTCGACGGCCTGGACGTCCTTGGGTTCCTCGACCACACAAACCTGTGAGCCGTCCCGGCGCGGATCCCCGCAGATGCGGCAACGCTCGTCGTCGGACACGTTGCCGCACACCGCACAGAAGCGGACACCGTCGCGGACCTTTCCCAGCACAGCGGTGAGCCGGTCGATGTCCGGCGGCTCAACCGACAACAAGTGAAAGGCGATGCGCTGCGCGCTCTTTGGTCCGATACCCGGCAGCTTGCCGAGCTCGTCGATCAGATCCTGGACCGGCCCCTCAAACATCTAGGTAGGTCAGAGCCCCGGGATCTGGGTGGGTGGGGCGGGCGGCGTCGGCGGCGCGGTCAACCCGGCGGTCAGCGAACCCAGCTGCTCCTGCGCCATTTTGGTGACCTGCTTGGAGGCGTCCACCATGGCGCCGACGATCAAGTCCTGCAGCGTCTCGATGTCCGAAGGGTCGACGACGGACGGGTCGATCTTCACCGCGACGACCTCACCGCTGCCTTTCACGACGGCCTCGACCAGGCCGCCACCGGCCTGACCGCGAATCTCGGCGTTCGCAAGCTGTTGCTGAGCCTCCATTAGCTTTTGCTGCATCTGCTGCGCCTGGGCGAGCAGCGCGGACATGTCGCCTCCGGGTTGCATGACGATCCCTTCGCATCTTGGTCTCGAGTTGGTTTCGCCTGTGGATGTCGGGCGATTCGAAACACCCAGCGTAGACCGAGCGCGGTTACCTTTGCGCCGTGGACCAACGAGTGAGCAGGCGTGTCGGAATCAGAATGGCGGCCAGCATGCTGGTTGCCGCGGGGACCCTGGCCGTCCCGGCGGTGACCCAGAACGCATGGGGGGTTCCGTCCAGCATCGCCGGCATGGTCGTTTTCATCGACCCCGGTCACAACGGCGCCAACGACGCGTCCATCAGCCGACAGGTCACCACCGGCCGCGGCGGCACCAAGGACTGCCAGACCAGCGGTACCGCGACCAACAGCGGCTATATGGAACACACGTTCACCTGGGACACGGCGCTGCGGGTTCGCGCCGCACTGACAGCACTGGGTGTCAGGACCGCCCTGTCCCGCGGCAACGACACCGGCCTGGGACCGTGCATCGATGAGCGCGCCAACGTGGCCAATTCGTTGCGCCCCAACGCGATCCTGAGCATCCACGCCGATGGCGGACCGCCGTCCGGCCGTGGATTCCACGTCAACTACTCGGCACCGCCCCTCAACCAGGTGCAGGCCGGCCCGTCGGTGCAGTACGCGCGGATCATGCGCGACCAGATGCAGGCCGCGGGTATCCCGCCGTCGACGTACATCGGCCAGGGCGGACTGTATGGACGGTCCGATCTGACCGGCCTCAACCTGGCGCAATACCCCGCGATCCTGGTCGAGTGCGGCAACATGAAGAACCCCGTCGACTCGGCGCTGATGGAGTCCCCGGACGGCCGGCAGAAGTACGCCGACGCACTCGTCCGCGGCGTGGCGGGCTTCCTGGCCACCCAGGGTCAGGCGCGCTGAAAGGCCTCCGCGCTGCCAGAATTCGGGTGGCGCCGATGCATCACAGCCGGTAGCGTGAACGTCAGTTGTGCGGGACCCCTGACTTGGGCTGTCAGGAAACGAAAATAATTGCGACCCTGGCGCTTTCGCAAGACTTGTCCGATTGCGCGAAAAATCGCGGCTAACGCATGGCTAACATCAAGAACTTTGCCGAACCCCCTGTTGGAGCATGTTTTGGTCCACTAAGGTTTGTTCCACTCATGTCGATTAGACGTGCGGGGAGAATCGGTGAGCAACAAACCGTCAGCGACGACTTTGTCCAGGTCAACGACGACCGGCAGCACCGCCTGGGGCGGGCTCTCGCGGATGTCCCTGCCTGGGGGTAAGCGGTTCACCACGAGGCCTCCGGCGCGGTGGTTTGCACCGGCGTCGCGCGCTCTCGCACCGAGATACGGCCATGGAATATGCGGAAGCCGGAACCGGATAAGGCCTTTAGTGCGTAAGCCTTTTGGGTAGGGGCGATCGGATGGAACTTGACGCCCGTGCCCTTCCGCTGACGCGCCGGCAACTGGACATCTGGCTCGCACAGGAAACGGGACGCTCCGGCACCGACTGGCAGCTCGGTCTCTTCATCAGGATCGAGGGCACTGTCGATCCTGGTTTGCTTAAGCAGGCAATCGGCAAAGCACTGCACGAGGCCGAACCATGCCGCGCCGCGTTCTTCGAAGTGGACGGTCAGGTTTTCCAAAAGGCAATCGATTACCCGGATTTCGATCTCGACTTCCACGATCTCACCGGCTCGCCCGACCCCGTCGGGGAAGCTCGTGAGATTGCGTCGTCGATTCAGCGCACGCCGATGCCGCTCACCGGTCGGCTACTCAAATTCGCTTTATTCCGAACAAAACCCGACGAGTTCTACTGGTCGGCCTGTTGTCATCACATCGTCCTCGACGGATTGGGCATGGGCCTGGTTGGCCGCCGGATTGCGGCCAACTACACCGCAATGGTTTCCGGCACCCCCCTCTCTCCCGCATTCTTCGGCTCCCTGCAGGACTTCGTCCGCAGCGAACTGGAGTACGAGGCCTCGACGGATTACCAGGAAGATCAGACCTATTGGAACGAGAATCTGCCGTCGGAAAGCGGACCGGATTATCGATTGCCGCAATCCACCTCGCGACGAGATCCGAATCAACCGACTCCGCCGGTTCAATTGGACCCGTCCGTCGTCGGCCGCATCAAACAGCTGTCCAAGGCGCTGGGTGTCCGCCGAACCTCGATCATCACGGCAGCGTGTGCACTGTTGGTGCAGGGGTGTAGCAGCGGTTCGGAGGTAGTGCTCGACTTCCCGGTCAGCAGACGAGTGCATCCTGAGTCGAAGACTCTGCCCGGGATGGTTGCCGGGGTGGTGCCCCTAGTGCTGAAGACGTCACCAGGGTCGACGATCGCCGAGTTCTGCAAGCATGTCGACCAGCAAGCACGAGATGCTTTGCGGCATCAGCGTTTTCCGGTGCATATCCTTGGGGATGAGGGCGGCATTCGCGGCGCCGGGCAGGGGGCGAATCGGGTAGTCGTCAATTTCGTCCCGTCCAGGCTCACCCTGAACTTCGCCGGTGTCACCGGGACCGCGACGTACACCAGTTTTGGACCGATAGGTCACTTCGGGCTGTTTTTCGTCGGCGCCGGTGATGAACAGTTCCTCACCACTGCCGGTGCCGGGCAACCGTATTCGAATTTCGACGTCTCGGAGCTCACGCAGCGGTTACAGCGTGTGTTGTCAGCGATGACCGCGGCGCCCGAACGCGCGCTTTCCGCACTGGATCTGCTCGCCGACGACGAACACGTCAGCGTGGATCGGTTGAGCAACCGGACGGTGTTGACGCGGCCCGCGACCGGGGTGTCGATTCCGTCATTGTTCGCCGAACAAGTCGCGCGCACGCCGGATGCGGTAGCCGTGACCGGCGAAGGCGGCACGCTGACCTACCGCGAACTCGACGAGACCGCCAACCGGGTGGCGCACCTGCTCGCCCGACAGGGTGCAGGCCCCGGACAGATTGTGGCGCTGCTCTTTTCGCGATCAGCCGACGCCATTGTCGCGATTTTGGCGGTGTTGAAAACCGGAGCCGCGTACCTGCCGATCGACCCGTCCCACCCGCCGGCGCGGATCGAGTTCATGCTCGCCGATGCGGCGCCGATGGCCGCGCTGACCAACGCCGCGCTCGCCGACCGGCTCGACGGCTACGGCCTGGCGGCGATCGATATCCACGACCGCGCCGTCGACGCTCAACCCGCCACCGCGCCGCGCGGGCCTTCCCCGGACGACGTCGCCCAGATCATCTACACCTCCGGCACCACTGGTGTCCCCAAAGGCGTGGCCGTCACCCACCACAACGTCACCCAGCTGCTCGACTCCCTGGATGCCGGCCTGCCGCCGGGGCAGGCGTGGACCCAGTGCCACTCGTATGCGTTCGACTTCTCGGCGTGGGAGATTTGGGGCGCGCTGCTGCACGGCGGGCGGCTGGTCGTGGTTTCCGAATCGGTGACCGGGTCCCCGGAAGACTTCCAAGCCCTGCTGGCCGCCGAGGGCGTCACCGTGCTCACCCAGACCCCCTCCTCCGTGGTTGCGCTGCACCCGGAGGGTCTTGGGTCGGCGTCGTTGTTGATCGGCGGCGAGGCCTGCCCGGCCGAGGTGGTCGATCGGTGGGCGCCCGGACGCTTGATGATCAACGCCTACGGCCCCACCGAGACCACGATCATGGTCGCGATGAGCGCACCCCTGACCGCGGGGACAGCGGTGCCGATCGGCGCACCGGTATCGACTGCGGCGCTGTTCGTGCTCGACGATTGGCTGCGCCCGGTGCCCGTCGGGGTGGTCGGCGAGCTGTACGTGGCCGGCCGCGGCGTGGGATGCGGGTATGTCGGTCGAGGGTCGTTGACGTCATCGCGTTTTGTGGCCTGCCCCTTCGGGGGGTCCGGCGTGCGGATGTATCGCACCGGGGACCTGGTGCGCTGGGGCGCCCACGGGCAGCTGGAGTATGTCGGGCGCGCCGATGAGCAGGTCAAGATTCGCGGCTACCGCATCGAGATCGGCGAAATCCGTTCTGCCCTAGCACGTTTGGCCGGGGTGGAACAGGCGGCGGTGATATCCCGGGAGGACCACCCCGGAGATAGGCGCTTGGTGGGTTATGTCACGGGGACCGCCGACCCGGCCACGCTGCGCGCGGCGCTGGCGGAGCGGTTGCCGGGCTATATGGTGCCTGTCGCGGTGATGGTGATCGATGCGCTGCCCCTAACGGTCAACGGCAAACTCGACACTCGTGCGCTGCCGGCACCGGACTACCGCGATGCCGAGCACTACCTCGCGCCGGTCACGGCGGTCGAGGAAATTCTGGCCGGAATCTACGCCCGGGTTCTCGGTGTGGACCGGATCGGAACCGAAGAGTCGTTCTTCGATCTGGGCGGTGATTCACTCTCGGCTATGCGGGTGATCGCCGCGGTCAACACCGCGCTCGATGCCGGGCTTTCGGTGCGGGCGTTGTTCGAGGCTCCCACGATCGCGCAGCTGGCTCCGCGCATCGGTACCGAGCACGCACGGCTTCAACCGTTGACGGCCGCGCAGCGGCCTGCGGTGATCCCGCTGTCCTTCGCCCAGTCGCGGTTGTGGTTCTTGGATCAGTTGCAGGGACCGTCGCCGGTGTACAACATCGCGGTGGCCTTACGGCTTTCGGGCCGGCTCGATGTCGACGCGCTGGCCGCCGCGATGGCCGATGTGGTCACCCGCCATCAGAGCCTACGGACGGTGTTCCCCGCGGCGGGGGACACACCGCAGCAACTGGTTATCGATGCCGAACGGGCCGAGTTCGGTTGGCAAATCATCGATTCCGACGACTGGGCGCAGCAACGCCTGGACGAGGCCATCGATGCCACGGTGGCCCACCGGTTCGATTTATCCGCCGAGATCCCGCTTCGTGCAACGCTTTTTCAGCTCGGCGCGGACGAACATCTGCTGGTGGGCGTGGTGCACCATATTGCTGCCGATGGCTGGTCGATCGCCCCGCTGGTGCGTGATCTCGGCGAGGCGTATGCCGCCCGGTGTCTTAGGCAAGAACCAGCATGGGCCGATTTGCCGGTGCAGTACCCCGATTACGCAATCTGGCAGCATGCGCAGTTCGGTGATTTGGACGATCCCGACAGCCCGATCGGCGCCCAACTGGCCTACTGGCGCGACGCGCTGGCCGGCATGCCCGAGCGCATCGCGCTTCCGACCGACCGGCCCTACCCGGCCGTCGCCGATCAGCGCGGCGCCACGCTGATCGTCGAGTGGCCGGGCGAGTTGCAGCAGCGGGTGCGCGAGGTGGCCCGCGAGCATAACGCGACCAGTTTCATGGTGGTGCAGGCCGCCCTTGCGGTGCTCCTGTCGGCGCTCAGCGCCAGCTCCGATGTGGCCGTTGGGTTCCCGATCGCCGGGCGTCGCGATCCTGCGCTTGACGAGCTGGTGGGATTCTTTGTCAATACCCTGGTGCTGCGCGTCGACGTGAGCGGCGACCCGACCGTCGCCGAGCTGCTGGCGCAGGTGCGTCAGCGCAGCCTGGCTGCTTACGAGCACCAAGACGTACCGTTCGAGGTTCTCGTCGAACGGCTCAACCCCACCCGAAGCCTGGCCCATCACCCGCTGGTGCAGGTGATGTTGGGCTGGCAAAACTCACAGCCCGCCGAATTGACGCTCGGCGATGTGCAAGCCACCCCGCTGCCGATCGACACTCACACCGCGCGAGCGGATTTGACTTTCTCGCTCACCGAGGGATTCACCGCGACCGGCGAGCCGGCCGGAATCTCCGGGACGGTGGAGTATCGGACCGACCTGTTCGACGAAAGCAGCATCGCGGCGCTGGCCGATCGGCTGAAGCGGGTCCTGACGGCGATGACATCCGATGCCACGCAGCGGCTTTCCTCGATCCAGCTGTTGGACGCAGAAGAACACGCGCGCCTCGACATCTTGGGTAACCGCGCGATGCTGGCGCTGCCCGCGCCGGTGGCGGTGTCGGTGCCGGAGTTCTTCGGCGAACATGCGCGGCGTACCCCGCACGCGGTAGCCGTTACCTTCGAGTCGCGCTCATTGAGCTATCGCGAACTCGACGAATGCGCCAACCGGCTCGCCCATCTGTTGATCCGCCGGGGCGCCGGTCCCGGGCGGTCCGTCGCGCTGCTGTTTTCACGCTCGGCCGAGGCGGTTGTCGCGATGTTGGCGGTGCTGAAGACGGGGGCGGCGTACTTGCCGATCGATCCGGCCCATCCGGACGCGCGAATCGGGTTCATGCTCGCCGATGCCGCCCCGATCGCGGCGATCACCACCGCGGCGCTGCGGCCACGGCTGCGCGGATGCGACCTTACGGTGATCGACATCGACGACCCCGCCATCGATCTCCAACCCGCGAGTCCGCCTCCGGCGCCGTCGCCCGACGACGTCGCGTACCTGATCTACACCTCGGGCACCACCGGCGTCCCCAAAGGAGTCGCGGTCACCCACCGCAACCTGGCCCACCTGGCGGTGTCGACCCCCAGCCAGCTGCCGGTGACGCAGGTGTGGACGCAATGCCACTCCTACGGCTTCGACTTCTCGGTGTGGGAGATCTGGGCAGCCCTGCTCGGCGGCGGGCGCCTGGTCATCGTCCCCGAGGAGGTGGCCACCTCGCCGCACGACTTCCATGCCTTGCTGGTCGCCGAACACGTCAATGTGCTCACTCAAACCCCCTCGGCCGCAGCGGCATTGACGCCGGAGGGCTTGGAATCGATGTCGTTGCTGCTCGGCGGCGAAGCCTGCACCGCGGACGTGGTAGATCAGTGGGCACCCGGCCGGTTGGTGATCAACGCGTACGGCCCCACCGAGGCCACCGTGTACGCGTCGATGAGCAGCCCGCTGGTGGCAGGGTCGGGCGCCGCGCCCATCGGCGCGCCGGTGACCACCGCGGCCCTGTTCGTCCTGGATCCCTGGCTGCGCCCGGTACCGGCCGGGGTGGTCGGCGAATTGTACGTCACCGGCTCGGGGGTGGCCTGCGGATACCTCGGCCGAGCCGAGTTGACCGGATCGCGATTCGTCGCCTGCCCATACGGCGAATCCGGTGCCCGGATGTATCGCACCGGTGACCTGGTGCGCTGGCGCGCCGATGGGCAACTCGACTACCTGGGCCGGGCCGACGAACAGGTCAAGATCCGTGGCTATCGAATTGAACTCGGCGAAATCCAAGCGGCCCTCGCTGGTCTCGACGGTGTGGACCAAGCCATCGTCATCACACGTGACGACCGCGGTACCACCCGGCTCATCGCCTACGTCACCGGTACCGCCGAGCCGACTGAGCTGAGTTCCGCACTGGCCGAAAGGCTTCCGTCCTACATGGTGCCGTCGGCGATCATCGTCCTCGACGCGCTACCGCTGACGGTCAATGGAAAGCTCGACACCCGCGCATTGCCGATACCCGACTATCACGATGCCGATCACTATCGCGCTCCCACCGATGCCATCGAAGAGATCCTCGCCGGCATCTACGCCCAGGTCCTTGGCCTCGAGCACGTCGGCATCGACGACTCCTTCTTCGACCTGGGTGGCGACAGCATCTTGTCCATGCAAGTGGTTGCCCGGGCAAGGGCGGCCGGCGTGTTGTGCCGGCCACGGGACATCTTCGTCGAGCAGACCGTGGCCCGGCTGGCCCGAGTGGCGGGCGTCGTCAGCGGAGAAGCCGCCATCGACGACGACCCCACCGGCCCGGTGCTGCCCACCCCGATCATGCGCTGGCTGCAGAACGTCGATGGCCCGGTCGAGCAGTTCAACCAGACGGTCGTCGTGCAGGCGCCCGCCGGTGTCAGCGACGCCGACGTGGCAGTCGTGTTGCAGGCCTTGCTGGATCGGCACGCGATGCTGCGGCTGAGCGTCGACGACGAGTGGTCGCCTCGGGCGCTCGAGGCCGGGTCGGTGGACGCGCGCAGCTGTCTTCAGTCCGTACCCGAATTCTCCGACGCGGCGCTGCTCGCAGCACGGCAGCGGTTGAATCCGGCCGCCGCGACCATGGTGAGCGCGCTGTGGGTTACCTCAACATCCCAATTGGTATTGATCGTTCACCACCTGGCCGTGGACGGGGTGTCCTGGCGAATCCTGTTGGAAGACCTGAACATCGCGTGGGCCCAGCATCAGAGCGGCCAGCCGGTGACACTGCCGGCCGCGGGTACCTCGTTCGCCCGGTGGGCGTCGCTGCTCGACGAGCACGCCCGCTCCGCGGCGGTGCTGCGGCACGCCGATGCCTGGCGAAGGGTGGCCGCCGCACCGCGCACACTGCCCGCGCTCCGGCCCGAGCTGGATACCTACGCTAGTGCGGGGCAGTTATCAGCCGAGCTCGATACCGACACGACCCGCATGCTTCTGGGCGAGGTCCCCGCGGCGTTTCATGCCGGCGTTCAAGACATTCTGCTGATCGCATTCGGATTGGCCTGGACAGAATTCCTGGAGACCGACTCGCCCATCGGCATCGATGTCGAGGGCCATGGTCGCCACGACGAACTGGCCGCCAATGTGAACCTGACACGCACGGTGGGCTGGTTTACCACCAAATACCCTGTGGCGCTGAGCATCGGCAACCTGCGTTGGGCGCAGGTGCTCGGCGGTGAGCCCGCATTGGGTGCGGCGGTCAAGGACGCCAAGGAACAGCTGCGCGCGCTGCCGGACGGATTGACCTACGGGCTGCTGCGATACCTCAACCCCGAAGTGGACCTGACCGGGCCGGATCCGGCGATCGGGTTCAACTACCTTGGCCGGCTCGGCGCCGGTGCCGGCGAGCTGTCCGACGACCTGTGGCAGGTCAGCCACGATGGCGTATCGGTGGCAGCGAAGGCCTCGGCGATCCCAATGCCCTTGGGGCACACCGTCGAACTCAACGCCGGCGCCATTGACACCGACACCGGTCCGCGCTTGCAGGCTAGGTGGACGTGGGCGTCATCGGCGCTCGATGCCGAACAGATCAGCCGACTGAACGGGTTGTGGTTCGAAGCACTGGCCGGGATCTGCGCCCACGTACGCCGCGGCGGAGGCGGACTGACGCCATCGGATATCGCCCCGGCCCGCCTGAGCCAGCAGCAGATCGACGAGCTGTGTCGTGACGACCGCGTGGCCGATATCCTGCCGCTCACCCCGCTGCAGCAGGGGCTGCTCTTCCATGCCGCCGCCGCCACCGGCAATGCCGACGACCTATACGCGATGCAGCTGGATCTCACCATTGCCGGTCCGCTGGACCCGGACCGGTTGCGCGACGCCGTGAGCGTGGTGGTCAGCCGGCACCCCAACCTGACCGCGCGTTTCAGCCGGCAGTTCGACGAACCGGTTCAGATCATGCTCGCCAATCCCGTTGTGCCCTGGCGGTATTACGATCTTGAGTCCGAGGCATCGATCCAGCAGGTCTGTGCCAGCGAGCGCGCCGCGGTCTGCGATCTGACCGAACCGCCGGCATTCCGGGTGGCGTTGATCCGCACCGCCAACGACCGGCACCGGTGTGTGCTGACGAATCATCACATCGTGCTCGACGGCTGGTCGCTGCCGATCCTGGCGCGAGAGATCTTCGCGAGCTACTACGGGCAGCGACCACCCGCGCCCGGGACGTATCGACGGTTCGTCGCCTGGCTGACCGACCGCGAGGTCGACGCTGCGCAGGCCGCTTGGCGCGAAGCCTTCGCCGGCTTCGACTCCCCCACGCTGGTGGGTCCGCCGGGCCGCGTCAGGCTCGGACCCCGCGGCGTCGCCGTCTCGACGATGTCGGAACAGGCCACCCACGCCCTGGGCGAGTTAGCTCGTGCGCACCACACCACCGTCAACACGGTGCTACAGGCCGGTTGGGCGCAGGTGCTGATGTGGCTGACCGGCCAGCAAGATGTCGCTTTCGGGACCGCGGTCGCGGGGCGTCCCGCCGAGCTGGCGGGATCCGAGTCGATGGTGGGCCTGTTGATCAACACGGTTCCGGTGCGCGCCACCTGCAGCGCGACCAGCACGACGACCGACCTGCTCGAACAGCTGCACCGCGCCAACAATCACACCTTCGAACACCAGCACCTGGCGCTCACCGAAATCCACCGCGCCACCGGCCACGACCAACTCTTCGACACCCTGTTCGTCTATGAGAACTACCCCATCGACACGTCGACCGTGCTCGCCGAGGGCTTGGCCATCACGGCGATGACCGCCCGCGAATTCAACCACTACCCGCTGACCCTGCAGGCCATGCCCGGCGACGAACTCGGCTTACGCGTCGAATACGACACCGAGATTTTCGACGCACAAACCATCGAGGCGCTGATCAGGCGGCTGCAACGGGTACTGGCGGCGATGGCCGTCGATGCCGCCCAACGGCTTTCGGCGATCCCACTACTGGAGGGCGCCGAGCAAGCGCAGCTTGACGAGATCGGCAACCGGGGCGCCCTGACCCGGCCGGCCACGCGGGCATCGGTGCCGGAACTGTTCACCGCGCAGGCCGCGTGTACGCCCGATGCGATAGCGATCACCTGCGACGGCCGCTCGATCAGCTATCGTGAGCTCGACCAGTCCGCCAACCGGGTGGCGCACCTGCTGGCCTGCGAGGGCGCCGGTGCGGGACAGTCTGTGGCGCTGCTGTTTTCGCGCTCACCCGACGCCATCGTCGCGATGCTGGCGGTGCTCAAGACCGGGGCGGCATATCTCGCGATCGATCCGGCCCATCCCGGCGCCCGCGTCGCGTTCATGCTCGCCGATGCCGCGCCGATCGCCGCATTGACCACCGCGGAACTGCGGCCGCGTCTGCGCGGGCAAGACCTACGGATCATCGACATCGATGATCCGTACGTCGATCTCCAATCCGCCAGTCCACCGGAAGTGACACCGTCGCCGGACGAGATCGCGTACCTGATCTACACCTCCGGCACCACCGGCGTCCCCAAAGGTGTTGCGGTCACTCATCGCAACCTGGCCCACCTGGCCGAATCGGCACCCGCTGCGCTGCCCGCGGCGCAGGTGTGGACGCAATGCCACTCCTACGGCTTCGACTTCTCGGTGTGGGAGATTTGGGCCGCGCTGCTCGGGGGTGCCCGCCTGGTGGTGGTATCCGAAGCGGTGGCCAGCTCGCCGCAGGACTTCCACACTCTGCTGGTGCGTGAACAGGTCAATGTGCTGACCCAAACTCCCTCGGCCGCAGCGGCGTTGCCCCCGCAGGGATTGGAGTCGGTCGCGGTGTTGCTGGGCGGGGAAGCCTGCCCCGGCGAGGTGGTCGATCAGTGGGCATCCGGCCGCGTCGTGATCAACGCCTACGGCCCCACCGAAGCCACCGTGTATGCCTCGCTGAGTGCGCCGCTGGTACCGGGCACCGCCGTCGTGCCGATCGGCGCACCGGTATCCACCGCGGCGCTGTTCGTGCTCGACGGTTGGTTGCGTCCGGTGCCCCCCGGTGTGGTCGGCGAATTGTATGTGGCCGGCGCCGGGGTGGCGTGCGGATATCTCGGCCGCTGCGATTTGACCGCGTCCCGATTCATCGCCTGCCCTTACGGGGAGCCCGGGGCTCGCATGTATCGCACCGGCGACCTGGTGCGTTGGCGCGCCGACGATCAACTCGACTATCTGGGCCGCGCCGATGATCAGGTCAAGATTCGCGGTTACCGCATCGAACTCGGCGAAATCCAAACGGCGCTCGCCAGTCTTGACGGCGTCGAGCAGGCGGTGGTCATCACCCGCGAGGACCGCCCCGGCACCAAACGACTCGTCGGCTACGTCACCGGATCTGCGGACACGTCCGCGCTGCGCAGCGCGTTGGTCGAGCGGCTGCCGTCTTATATGGTGCCGGCGCGCTGGTCACTCTGGAGGCGCTCCCGCGCACGCCCAACGACAAACTCGACGTCCGTGCCCTGCCGGCGCCCGAATATCAAGGCATTGGCGGTGATTACCGCGCCCCGGCCACCGCGATCGAGGAGATCCTCGCCGGCATCTACGCGCAGGTGCTCGGTGTCGAACAGGTTGGCGTCGACGACTCCTTCTTCGACCTCGGCGGCGACTCGCTGTTGGCGATGCGGCTGATCGCCACGATCAACTCCGGCCTCGACGCGGGCCTGCAAGTGCACACCCTGTTCGACGCACCCACGATCGCCCGGTTGGCGCCGCGCATCGGCAGCGGCCGTGGGTGGCTGGAACCGTTGGCGGCGGGCAAGCGGCCCGCCGTGCTGCCGTTATCCTTTGCCCAATCCCGATTGTGGTTCCTCGATCAACTGCAAGGGCCGTCGCCGGTCTACAACATGGCGGTCGCATTGCGGCTGACCGGAAGGCTTGACATCGGCGCGCTGGGCGCCGCGATCGCCGACGTTGTCACCCGTCATGAGAGTCTGCGCACCCTGTTCGTGGCACCCGAAGGCGTCCCCCAGCAGGTGGTGGTCGAACCGGAGCAAGCCGAGTTCGGTTGGCAGGTAGTGGATTCCAGGCATTGGTCCGCGGCCAAGCAAGACGCGGCGATCGAGGCCGCGACACGCTACACCTTCGATCTGACCAGCGAGATTCCATTACGGGCAACACTTTTCCGTTTCTCCAGAAATGAGCATGTCCTGGTGGGGGTGGTGCACCACATCGCGGCCGACGGCTCGTCGGTCGCTCCGTTGGTGCGCGATCTGGGCGAGGCGTATGCGGCGCGGTGTGCGGGAGCGGCACCGCGCTGGACGCAATTGCCGGTGCAATACCCGGATTACACGCTGTGGCAGCACAAGCAGTTCGGTCGTCTCGACGACGCCGACAGCCCCATCGCCGCCCAGCTGTCCTACTGGGAAGCCGCCCTGGCCGGAATCCCAGAGCGACTGACGCTTCCCACCGATCGGCCCTACCCGGCGGTGGCGAACCAGCATGGCGCCTCCATGGCCATCGAGTGGCCCGCCGAATTGCAGCAGCGGGTGCGCGCGCTGGCCCGCGAGCACAACGCGACCAGCTTCATGGTGGTCCAGGCGGCCTTGGCGGTTCTGCTCTCGGCCGTTGGAGCCAGTTCCGACGTGGCCGTGGGCTTCCCGATCGCCGGACGTCGCGACGCGGCACTCGATGAGTTGGTCGGCTTCTTCGTCAACACTCTGGTGCTACGCGTCGAGGTCGATGGCGATCCCACCGTGACCGAGCTGTTGGCCCAGGTCCGGGAGCGCAGCCTGGCCGCCTACGAGCACCAAGACGTCCCCTTCGAAGTCCTCGTCGAACGCCTCAACCCCACCCGCAGCCTCACCCATCACCCGCTGGTTCAAGTGATGCTGGGCTGGCAAAACCTCCACGGTGACGACCCCGCATCCGGGCTGGCACTGGGTGACGTGCAGGTCACCCCGCTGCCGATTGACACCCACACCGCGCGAATGGATTTGGCGTTCTCTCTGGTCGAACGTTGGTCCCGCGCCGGCGAGCCCGCCGGGATCTCCGGGACGGTGGAATACCGCACCGACGTGTTCGACGCCGACAGCATCGCCACCCTGGTCCAGCGCTTGGAACGGGTGCTCGAAGCGCTCACCGAAAGCCCCAGCCAGCGGTGCTCCTCGATCCGATTGTTGGACGCAAGCGAGCGGGCCCGCCTCGACGAGATCGGCAACCGAGCGGTACTGACCCGGCCCACCGCGACCGCGAAGTCGGTCCCGGCGCTGTTCGCCGAACACGTCACCCGAGCGCCCGAGGCGGTGGCGATCACCTTCGAGACCCGCTCGCTGACCTACCGCGACCTCGATGAGGCCTCGAACCGGTTGGCGCACTTGCTGACCGCCAACGGCGTGCGGGCCGGACAGTGTGTCGTGCTGGTGATGCAGCGATCGGCCGACGCGATCGTCGCGATGCTGGCGGTGCTCAAGGCGGGCGCAGCCTACCTGGCGATCGACCCCACGCTGCCCGACGCGCGCATCAATTTCATGCTCACCGACGCCGCACCGACCGCCGCGATCACCACCCGGCAGCTGCACCCCCGGCTGGACGGGCACCAACTTGCGGTGATCATCAGCGACGACCCCGCCGTGGAAACCCAGCCCGTCACCGCACTACCGGTCCCGTCCGGAGACGAGATCGCCTACCTCGTCTACACATCCGGCACCACCGGGACCCCCAAAGGCGTTGCGGTCACGCACCGTAACCTGGCGCACCTGGCTCAGTCGACGCCCCGAGAGCTACCGAACCCGCAGGTGTGGACACAATGCCACTCGTATGCGTTCGACTTCTCGGTATGGGAGATCTGGGCCGCACTGCTCGGCGGCGCACGACTGGTGGTGGTGCCCGAGGCGGTGACGGCCTCACCCGAAGATTTCCACACCCTGTTGGTACGCGAACAGGTCAACGTGCTGACCCAAACCCCTTCCGCTGTAGTGGCATTGGCCCCGCAGCGGCTGGAGTCGACGGCGCTGCTGCTGGGTGGGGAGCCCTGCCCGGCCGAGGTGGTGCGGCAATGGGCGAACGGCCGCGTGGTGATCAATGCCTACGGCCCCAGCGAGGCCACCGTGTACGCGTCGATGAGCGCACCGTTGACGCCGCGCACGGCCGTGGTGCCGATCGGCGCGCCGGTGTCGACGGCGGCGCTGTTCGTCCTCGATGGCTGGTTGCGCCCGGCGCCCATCGGTGTGGTCGGCGAGTTGTACATCGCCGGTGATGGGGTGGCGTGCGGATACCTGGGGCGAGCCGCGCTGACCGCGTCACGATTCGGCGCCTGCCCGTTCGCGGGGGCGGGATCATCTGGACAAAGAATGTATCGCACCGGCGACTTGGTGCGCTGGCGGGCCGACGGGCAGCTGGACTACATCGGGCGGGCCGACGAGCAGGTCAAGATCCGCGGCTATCGTATCGAGCTCGGCGAAATTCGTTCAGCGCTAGCCGGTTTGACCGGTGTGGATCAGGCGGTGGTGGTCACCCGCGAAGACCGCCCCGGCGCCGCCCGCCTGGTCGGCTACATCACGGGCTCCGCCGATCCCGCCAAGATACGCGCGGCGCTGGCCGATCTGCTACCACCGTACATGGTCCCGTCGGCCGTGGTGGGAATCGAGGCACTGCCACTGACGGTCAATGGGAAACTCGACATCCGCGCCTTGCCCGCGCCGGAATATCGCGAGGGCGATCACTATCGCGCCCCCGGCACCGCGACCGAGGAGATCCTGGCCACGATCTACGCGCAAGTCCTGGGCGTCGAGCGGGTCGGAATCGACGACTCCTTCTTCGATCTGGGCGGCGACAGCATTTTGTCGATGCAGGTGGTCGCGCGGGCCCGGGCCGCCGGTGTGTTGTGCCGTCCGCGCGATATTTTCGTCGAGCAGACCGTGGCGCGGCTCGCCCAGGTCGCCAGTGTGGCGAGCGACAACGCGGTCGCCGACGAAGGAATCGGGCCGGCGGTGACCACCCCGATCATGCGCTGGCTACTGAACAGCGACCGCCCGGTCGACGATTTCAACCAGGCGATGGTGATTCAAGCACCCGCCGCGGTGACCGAAGACGCCGTGGTGGTGGTTCTGCAGGCGCTGCTGGATCGGCACGCCATGCTGCGGCTGCGCGTCGACAACGACGAGTCGTTGCAGGTGCCCGAGGTCGGCTCGGTGGATGCCCGCGCGTGCCTGATCACCGTGGACGCGCTGTCCGAAGCGGCGCTGGCCGCGGCCCGGGCGCGGTTGAACCCGGCCACCGGGACGATGCTCAGCGCGGTGTGGGCCACCTCCACCGGTCAGCTGATGCTGATCATCCACCACCTGGCCGTCGACGCGGTATCCTGGCGAATTCTTTTGGAGGACATCAACATCGCCTGGGGTCAGCTGCACAACGGGCAGCCGATCGCGCTCCCCGCCGGCGGAACATCGTTCGCCCGGTGGTCGGCACTGCTGGCCGAACACGCCCGCGCCGCGAAGGTCGTCGAGCACGCCGCGACCTGGAGGCGCATGACGGCCGTTCCGCCGGCGCTGCCCGCGCCCAACCCCGAGCTCGACACCTATGCCAGTGCCGGTCAGATGTCGGTGCAGCTGGATGCCGACACCACCCGAATGCTGCTGGGCGAGGTACCCGCCGCGTTTCACGCCGGCGTGCAGGACATTCTGTTGATCGCGTTCGGGTTGGCGTGGGCGGAATTCCTGGACACCGACAGTGAGCAGATCTGCATCGACGTCGAAGGCCACGGCCGCCACGAGGAACTGGCCGGCGATATCGACCTGTCGCGCACCGTCGGTTGGTTCACCACCAAATACCCAGTGGCACTGAGTGTTTCCGGCTTGAACTGGGCACAGGTGCTCGCTGGCGAATCGGCGCTGGGTGCGCTGGTCAAAAAGGCCAAGGAGCAGCTGCGCGCCCTGCCCGACGGACTGACCTACGGACTGCTGCGCTACCTCAACCCCGAGGTCGAGCTCATCGGCGCCGACCCGGCGATCGGGTTCAACTATCTCGGAAGGCTCGGCGGCACGGCCGAACTCTCCGACGAGCTGTGGCAGATCAGCCAGGACGGCCTCTCGATGGCCGCGGCATCCTCGGCCATCCCAATGCCGTTGGGACACACGGTCGAACTCAACGCCAGCACGCTCGACACCGACGCCGGCCCCCGCCTGAACGCCACCTGGACCTGGGCACCCTCGACCATCGACGGACCGCAGATCGGCCGGCTCAGCCAATTGTGGTTCGACGCCCTGACCGGAATCTGCGCTCACGTCCAACACGGCGGAGGCGGACTCACCCCGTCCGACATCCTCCCGGCCCACCTGACCCAGCAACAGATCGACGAGCTGTGCCAACAGGGCTACATCGCCGACATCTTGCCGCTCACCCCGCTGCAGCAGGGACTGCTGTTCCACGCCAACACAATCCACGGCGACACCGACGACGTCTACGCGATGCAGCTGGCCATCACCGTGACCGGCCCGCTGGAGCCCGACCGGCTGCGCCGGGCCGTGCATGCCGTGGTCGGGCGGCACCCGAACCTGGCCGCCCGATTCTGCCGCCAATTCGACGAACCGATCCAGGTCATCCCGGCCGATCCGGAGCCGGCGTGGCAGTACATCGAACTCGGCGACGATGCGCAGTCGGTCGAGCGGATAGCAGCCGCCGAACGCGCCGCGGTCTGCGATCTGACACAGCCCCCGGCATTCCGGGTCGCCCTGATCCGCACCGCCAACGACCGTCATCGCCTGGTGCTGACCAATCACCACATCGTGCTCGACGGCTGGTCGCTGCCGATCCTGGCGCAGGAAATCTTCGCCGGCTATTTCGGGCACCGGCTCCCCGCATCCCCGCCCTACCGGCGGTTCGTCACCTGGCTGGCCGAACGAGACATCGACTGCGCGCGGGAAGCCTGGCGAGAAGCGTTCGCGGACTTCGCGATTCCCACCATGGTGGGCCCGCCGGCCCGAATCGGGTTGGGGCGACGCGGAGTACAGACGTCTCGCGTCAGCCAACCGTTGACACAGTCGCTGAGCGACCTGGCCCGCGCACATCACACCACCCTCAACACCGTGCTGCAGGTCGGCTGGGCGCAGCTGCTGATGTGGCTGACCGGCCAGCACGATGTCGCGTTCGGCACCGCGGTCTCCGGTCGTCCCACCGAGCTTCCCGGAGCCGATTCGATGGTGGGCCTGCTGATCAACACCGTCCCGGTGCG
This sequence comes from Mycobacterium stomatepiae, assembly GCF_010731715.1. Classification (NCBI taxonomy): domain Bacteria; kingdom Bacillati; phylum Actinomycetota; class Actinomycetes; order Mycobacteriales; family Mycobacteriaceae; genus Mycobacterium; species Mycobacterium stomatepiae. The sequence continues at coordinate 4,318,755 of NZ_AP022587.1, read as the reverse complement.
GGCCCACTGCACGCCGCTGACCACGACCGCCGACCTGCTCGACCAACTGCACCGCGCCAACAACCACACCCTCGAGCATCAGCACCTGGCGCTATCCGAGATCCACCGTGTCACGGGCCACGACCAACTCTTCGACACGTTGTTCGTGTTCGAGAACTACCCCGTCGATGCCGCCAACCTGGCCGGCATCGACGGGCTGGCCATCACCGAGATGACGGCGCGCGAATACAACCACTACCCGCTGACGCTGCAGGCCATGCCCGGCAACGAGCTTGGTCTGCGGGTCGAATACAACACCGACGTGTTCGCCGCGGACAGCATCGACATGCTCATTCTGCAACTGCACGACGTCCTGCTGGCGATGATCACCGAGCCCACCCGCAGGTTGTCGTCGATTGAGCTGTTGGACTCCGACGAGCGGGCGCTGATGGATGAGGTCGGTAACCGCGCGGCGTTGACCCGCCGCGCGCCCGCGCCGGTGTCGATTCCGGAGTTGTTCGCCGAGCACGTGCAGCGCGACCCGGACGCGGTCGCCGTCAGCTTCCAGGGAGGCTCACACACCTATCGTGAACTGGATGAGGCCGCCAACCGGTTGGCGCACCTGCTGGCCAGCCAGGGGGCCGCTCCGGGACAGTCTGTGGCGCTGCTGTTTTCGCGCTCACCCACGGCGATCATCGCCATGCTCGCGGTGCTCAAGACCGGCGCGGCCTATCTGGCGCTCGACCCGGCACTGCCCGACGAGCGGATCGCGCTCATGCTCGCCGACGCGGCGCCGATCACCGCGCTGACCGTAGCCGATCTGCGTCCGCGACTAGACGGATACCAGCTAGGGGTCGTCGACGCCGACGACCCCGGCTTGGGCACCCGGCCCGTCACCGCCCCGCCGCCACCCTCGCCCGACGATATCGCGTACCTGATCTACACCTCGGGCACCACCGGTGTCCCCAAAGGCGTTGCCGTCACCCATCGCAATCTGGCACACCTGGCCAGTTCGACACCCACGCATCTGCCGCTGGCGCAGGTGTGGACACAATGCCACTCCTACGGCTTCGACTTCTCGGTGTGGGAGATCTGGGCCGCTCTGCTCGGCGGCGGGCGACTGGTCGTGGTGCCGGAGTCGGTCACCGCGTCCCCCGGCGACTTCCACCGGCTGCTGATCAGCGAAGGCGTCACCGTCCTGACTCAAACTCCCTCAGCCGCAGCTGCGTTGACGCCGAGCCAATTGGATTCGGTGGCGGTGCTGCTGGGCGGGGAAGCCTGCCCCGCCGATGTCGTCGATCAGTGGGCGGATGGCCGCGTGGTGATCAACGCCTACGGTCCCACCGAAGTCACGGTCTACGCCTCGATGAGCGCGCCGCTCACCGCGGGGTCGGGAGCGGCGCCCATCGGTGGGCCGGTCCCGACCGCGGCACTGTTCGTGCTTGACGACTGGCTGCGCCCGGTCCCCATCGGGGTGGTCGGCGAGTTGTATGTCGCCGGAGACGGTGTGGCATCCGGATACCTGCGCCGCTCGGCGCTGACCGCGTCGCGGTTTGTGGCGTGCCCGTTCGGCGAGCGAGGCGCCCGGATGTATCGCACCGGCGACCTGGTGCGCTGGCATCCCGATGGGCAGCTGGACTACGTGGGGCGTGCCGACGAGCAGGTCAAGATCCGCGGCTACCGCATCGAACTCGGTGAAATCCAAACGGCCCTAGCCGGTTTGGACGGCGTCGAACAAGCGGCGGCCATCACCCGCGAAGACGCGACGGGCGCCACCCGCGTATTCGGGTACGTCACCGGAGCGGCCGACCCGGCCGAGCTGCGAAACGCGTTGGCCGACAAGCTACCTGCCTACATGATCCCCGGCGCCATCGTGGTGCTCGAGACCCTGCCGCTGACGACAAACGGCAAACTCGACGTTCGCGCGTTGCCCGCGCCGGACTACCACGCCGCCGGCGATTACCGCGCCCCGGCCAACGCGAAAGAAGAAATCCTGGCGGGCATCTACACCCAGGTCCTCGGACTCGAGCGCGTCGGGACCGACGAGTCGTTCTTCGACCTCGGCGGCGATTCCCTCTCGGCGATGCGGCTGATCACCGCCATCAACTCCGCTCTCGACGCGGACCTCGAAGTACACACCCTGTTCGACGCACCCACCATCGCCCGGCTGGCGCCCCGCATCGGCACCGACCCTGCCGGCCGGCGTAAGCCGCTGATCGCGGGCCAGCGGCCGGCACTGGTACCGCTGTCGTTCGCCCAATCCCGGCTATGGTTCCCCTACCGGTTCGAGGGCGGGGTGGCGACCTACAATATGCCGACGGCATTCCGGATCAACGGCGCACTGGACATCGAGGCGCTCGACGCGGCCCTCGACGACGTCATCGCCCGCCACGAATCGCTGCGCACCATCTTCGTCGAGATCGACGGCGTGCCGTACCAGGAGGTGCTGCCGGCCGAGCCCGGAATGTGGCGCCGCGGGCGGGACGCGGTGGTACCGCTGGCGCGACACCACATGGTCTCCGAAATGGTGGCACTGGCGAAATACCGGTTCGATCTGTCATCCGAGATCCCGATCCGTGCGCAGATCTACTCGGTGACGCCCGAGGAGTATTACGTCGGGATTGTGGTGCACCACATCGCGTTTGACGGTTGGTCACTGGCGCCGATGGCCCGGGATATCAGCGAGGCGTACCGCACTCGACGGCAGCGCCGTGATCCACAACAGCCGCCGTTGCCGGTCCAGTACGTCGACTACACCCTTTGGCAACGCAAACAATTCGGTGAGCTGGCCGACGCCGACAGCCCGATCGCCGCCCAGCTGGCCTACTGGGAACACGCGCTAGCCGGGATGCCCGAGCAGTTGCAGCTGCCCACCGATCGGCCCTACCCGCTGGTCGCCGACTACCGCGGCTCCAACGTCGCGCTGCAGTGGCCCGCCGAATTGCAACACCGAATCCGGAAGATCGCCCGGGAGCACAACGCGACCAGCTTCATGGTGGTGCAGGCCGCTTTGGCGGTTTTGCTATCGGCGGTCAGCGCGAGTTCCGATGTGGCGGTGGGCTTTCCGATCGCCGGGCGCCGTGACCTCGCACTCGATGAGCTGGTCGGCTTCTTCGTCAACACCCTGGTGCTGCGCGTCGACGTGGCGGGCGATCCGACGTTCGCCGAGCTGCTGGCGCAGGTGCGTCGGCGCAGCCTGGCCGCCTACGAGCATCAGGACGTCCCGTTCGAAGTCCTGGTGGAGCGGATCAACCCCACCCGCTCCCTGACTCATCACCCGCTGATCCAGGTGATGCTGGCCTGGCAGAGCGCCCCAGGACACCGGGTCGATCCCGACAGCGGATTGGTCCTGGATGATCTGCACGTCACCCAGCTGCCCATGCACACCCAAACCGCCCGAATGGATTTGGTGTTCCACCTGGCCGAACACTGGGGTGATACAGGTGAACCCACCGGGATCGGCGGGACGGTCGAATATCGCACCGACGTGTTCGACGCGGCCACCATCAGCGCGTTGGTCGAACGACTGCAGCGGGTACTGGTGGCCATGACCACCGACACCACCCGGCGGGTGTCGTCGGCGGATCTGCTCGAGGTCGACGAGTATGCGCGTCTGGATGATTGGGGCAACCGGGCGGTGTTGTCTCTGCCCGCGCCGCCGGCCGCGTCGATTCCGGGGCGGTGGGCCGAGCAGGTGGCACGCACCCCCCGGGCGCTGGCGGTGACCTTCGCGGGGCTGTCGATGACCTATCGGGAACTCGACGAGGACGCGAACCGGTTGGCATATCTGTTGACCGCGCACGGGGCCGGACCGGGACAGGCTGTAGCACTGCTGTTTACCCGTTCCACCGAGGCGATCATCGCGATCCTGGCGGTGCTGAAGACCGGGGCGGCCTACCTGGCGATCGACCCGACCTACCCCGACGCCCGGATCGGATTCATGATTGCCGATGCCAAGCCGGTCGCGGCGATCACCACTGCCGCGCTCTGCGATCGGCTGGACGGGTACGACCTGGCAGTCGTATCGGTCGACGACCCGCGCCTCTCCGGGTACCCGTGCAGTCCACTGCCGACGCCGGACCCCGACGACATCGCCTACCTGATCTACACATCGGGGACCACCGGCACTCCGAAGGGCGTGGCCGTCCCGCACCGCAATGTGACCCAGCTGCTGTACTCGCTGGAGGGCGAGCTGGAGATGGAACAGGTATGGACGCAATGCCATTCGCTGGCCTTCGACTTCTCCGTGTGGGAGATCTGGGGTGCGTTGTTGCATGGCGGGCGGTTGGTGGTGGTGCCCGAATCGGTGGCCCGGTCGCCCGAGGACTTCCACGCCCTACTGGTCGCCGAAGATGTCGGCGTGCTGAGCCGTACCCCGACGGCGTTCTATGCGCTGCAAACGGCCGACGCGCTACAGCCCGACCTTGCCAGAAAGCTAAACCTGCGCACCGTGGTGTTCGGCGGTGAAGCCCTCGAGCCACAACGCCTTCGGACGTGGCTGCAACGCCATCCCGGGTCGCCGCGTCTGATCAACATGTACGGCATCACCGAGACGACGGTGCACGCGTCGTTCCGCGAGCTCGTCGACGGGGATGTCGACAGCACGGTCAGCCCCATCGGCGGCCCGCTGGCACATCTGGCGTTCTTCGTGCTGGACAAGTGGTTACGGCAGGTGCCGGCCGGCGTGATCGGTGAGTTGTACGTGGCCGGCGCCGGGCTGGCGAACGGATACGTGCGCCGGGCGGACCTGACCGCGTCGCGGTTCCTGGCCTGCCCCTTCGGTGGACCGGGTGCGCGCATGTACCGCACCGGGGATCTGGTGTCCTGGGGCACCGACGGGCAGTTGCGTTATGTCGGGCGCGCCGACGAGCAGGTCAAGATCCGCGGCTACCGCATCGAACTCGGCGAAATCGAAAGCGCCCTACTGGCCTGCCCGGAGGTCACCCAGGCCGTCACCACCGTGCATCATGGCAATGCCGGTGAGACCCTCGTTGCCTACATCACGCTGCGGCGCGCCAGCACCGCCGACCACGACGCCGAGATCGTCGGACAGTGGCAGGGCGTGTACGACGACCTGTACGACGGACGCGACGGCGTACCGGAATTCGGCATGGACTTCCGGGGCTGGAACAGCAGCTACACCGGCGAACCGATTCCGCTCGAGGAGATGTTCGAGTGGCGGGCAGCCACGGTCAATCGGATCATGGCGCTGCGGCCCCGGCGCGTTCTGGAGATCGGCGCCGGTTCCGGGCTGCTGCTGTCGCAGATCGCGCCGCAGTGTGAGCGCTATGTCGCCACCGACATGTCGGCGGTGGCCATCGACAACCTCGCGCGTTCGCTGGAACGGTTGCAGATCTCCTGGCGCGATCGGGTCCAGCTGCTGACCCATCCCGCCCACGTCACCGAGGGACTGCCGCGGGGTTACTTCGACACCATCGTCGTCAACTCGGTCGTTCAGTACTTCCCGAACGCGGCATACCTGGCCGACCTGATCGACAGCGCCATGGAGCTGCTCGCCCCGGGTGGGGCGGTGTTCCTCGGCGACATCCGTAACCACACCCTGCAGGACGCCTTCCAAACCGGGGTTGCCCTCGCCCGCACCACCACCGCCGATGCCGCCGAGATCCGCCAGCGGGTCCACCGCGCCGTGGTCAGCGAGCCCGAATTACTCTTGGCGCCAGACTTTTTCATCACCTGGGCCGACCGCCACTCGTCGGCGGCCGGACTCGACATCCAAGTCAAACGCGGACTGGCGGACAACGAGCTCAACCGGTACCGCTACGACGTCGTCATCCGCAAGACCCCGACGCCGGTACGGTCCATGGCCACCGCACCCGCCTGGACGTGGACCGAATGTGCCGGACTGCTGGGCCTGCACGCCAGGCTGTCCTCGTTGCGTCCCCCGACGGTGCGCGTCGCGGGGATCCCGCGCGCGGGGCTGGTCGCCGACGTCCGCATCGAACACGCCCTCGCCGACGGCCTGCCCCTGGCCGATGCGCTGATCCCGCCTGCGACGGCCCCCGACAGCGTCACTCCCGAACAGCTGCACCGCCTCGGTGAAAACGCCGGTTACCACGTCGCGGTAACCTGGGGCGCGCAACCCGGCACCCTCGACGCCGTCTTCCTGATCTCCGGTAGCCCCGCGCTGACCGACCTCTATCTGCCCCGGGCCGAGACGCATCAGCGCGGCGCCCACGCCAACAACCCCAACACCAACATCGAGATCACCGCGGTGCGCCAGCGGTTGGCCGCGCGGTTGCCGGAGTACATGGTGCCGGCGCAGGTTGTGGTGCTCGAGGAGTTTCCGTTGACCTCGTCGGGCAAGATCGACAGCAAGGCGCTGCCGGCTCCGGTGTTCGCCGCCACACCATTCCAGCCGCCGCAATCCGAAACCGAGCAGATCATCGCCGGCATCTACGCGCAGGTGCTCGGAATCGAGCGGGTCGGGGTCGACGACTCCTTCTTCGATCTCGGTGGCGATTCGCTTTCGGCGATGCGGGTGATCGCCGCGGTCAACGCCGCCCTCGATGTGCACCTTCCGGTGCGCGCCATGTTCTACGCCCCGTCGGTCAGAAATCTCAGCGAACAGCTGGGCACGCAGGACAGCGCCGCTGAGGTGGTCGGTGTCGAGGTGTTCCAGGAAGGCACCGGCGCCCCGTTGTGCTGCATTCACGACGGCCTCGGTCTGAGCTGGTCGTATCGCGCGCTGGGTGAGTACGTCGATTGCCCGATCATCGGGATCAACCAGATTTCGCAGGACGGCGAAGCCGAGCCGGTCTCGATTCGCGGCATGGCGGCAAACTACGCGGACCGTATCCAGGCCCGCTATCCCGACGGGCCGTACCAGCTTCTCGGCTGGTCTTTCGGCGGCGTCGTCGCCCACGAACTCGCAATCGAACTGCAGCGACGCGGATGCGTGGTCCAGAGCCTGGTACTCATCGACCCGGTATTCAGCGCCGGCAAGTTCATCGCGAAACTGAACGCCAACCGGGCCGCGGCAAAGAATCAGACGCTGGACGAAGGTCCGATCCTGGAACACCTTTTGCGGACCAACCGGATCGACCTTCCCGAGCAGTCAGAGCCACTGGACTACCGGCGGGCCGAGGAACTGGTGCAACAGCACGGGGTTGATTTCCCGCTGCCACCCCGACAGCTCCTCGAGCTCATGGTGCACAGCGTCAAGACCAATCAGCTGCATCTGCTCGACCATGTGCCCGGTGTGTTCGACGGCGACACGGTCATCTTCGCCGCGGCCCGGGGCAGAACCGAGAACGGCCGCGCAAGGACACGGTGGCGCGGACTGCGCACCGGCCGGGCGGCGCGCTCCCAGCAGCGGCTGTGGCGGCCGTATGTCGCCGGGGAGATCGCCACCTACTCGGTCGACAGCACGCACCTCGAGATGCTGACCGCCGAAACGCTGCGCGCGTACGGCGAACAACTCCGGCTGTACCTGTACAGCAGGGTGACGCTGCGCTGAGGCCTAGCCTTCGAGTTCCTTCTTCAGGTTGGCCAGCACCTCACCCTGAATCTTCTTCAACCCCAAGGGTGCAAACGTCTTCTCGAAAAAGCCCTTGACGCCGCCCGCGCCCGTCCAGCTGGTTTTGACGGTCACGCTGGATCCGGGACCGGCCGGCGCCACCGTCCAAGTGGTGACCATCGACGAGTTCGCGTCCTTCTCGATGACGCTGTGCCCGGCGACGTCGACGGTGGCTTGCACGTTGCGGCTGCGTGATTTGGTGGCCTGCAGCTTCCACTTGGCGACGGTGCCCTGGCCCTGGCCACCCGTCACGACCTGGTATTCGCTGTAGTGCGGGGACAGGATCTTCGGGCGCACGTTCTGGTAGTCCGCCACCGCGGCGAGCGTGGCCTCGGGCGCGACGGTGATCAAGATGGTGCTGGCTGCGCTGACCTGTGCCATCAGGCGCGACTCCTCTGTTGTGATGCCGCCCGCGCGCGGATGCACGGGGTGTGGTCGAAGACTAGGGTATATGTGGTGCCAGGTTCTCAATCTGCACTCTCGGCTCACGCAGCGGGCGTCGATCGGTTGATGGCGAGTTATCGATCCATCCCCGTGACGTCCGCGGTCCGGCTCGCCAAGCCCACGTCAAACCTGTTCCGCGCCCGCACTAAACGCGATGCGCGCGGCCTGGACACCTCGGGATTGACCGGCGTGCTCAGTGTCGACCCGGAAACCCGCACGGCCGACGTGGCGGGCATGTGCACCTATCAGGATTTGGTGGCGGCGACACTGCCCTATGGCCTGTCGCCGCTGGTAGTCCCGCAGCTCAAGACCATTACGCTCGGAGGCGCGGTCAGCGGCCTGGGTATCGAATCGGCGTCGTTCCGCAACGGTTTGCCACACGAATCGGTGCTGGAGATGGATATCCTCACCGGCGCTGGCGAACTGCTCACCACCTCGCGCGATCAGCATTGTGATCTGTTCCGCGCCTTTCCCAATTCCTATGGGACACTGGGCTATTCAACGAGGCTTCGAATCGAACTGGAACCCGTCCCGCCGTTTGTTGCGTTGCGGCACATCAGATTTCATTCGCTGCCCGAGCTGGTCGCAGCCGCCGAACGCATCATCGACACCGGCGGGCAGGGCGGCACTCCGGTCGACTACCTCGACGGGGTGGTGTTCGGACCCGACGAGAGCTATCTGTGCGTGGGTAGACGCACCACCACCCCGGGACCGGTCAGCGACTACACCGGCAAGAAGATCTACTACCAGTCGATGCAGCACGACGGCGCCGGCACAGACGGCTCCAAGGACGACCGGCTGACGATCCACGATTACTTCTGGCGCTGGGACACGGATTGGTTCTGGTGCTCTCGCGCATTCGGTGTGCAGAACCCGCGGCTGCGCCGCTGGTGGCCGCGCCGCTACCAGCGTAGCAGCGTCTACTCGAAGCTCGTCGCCGCGGATCGCCGCTTCGGCGTGTCCGACCGGCTCGAAACCCGCAAGGGACGGCCCGCGCGAGAGCGGGTGGTCCAGGACGTCGAGGTGCCGATCGGGCAGTGCTGCGAATTCCTGGAGTGGTTTCTGGACAACGTGCCGATCACCCCGATCTGGTTGTGCCCGTTGCGACTTCGCGATCACGAGGGGTGGCCGCTGTATCCCATACCTGCGGACCACAGCTACGTCAACATCGGGTTTTGGTCTTCGGTGCCCGCCGTTGGGGGCCCGGGAATCACCAACCGCGCGATCGAGGCGAAGGTCAGCGAGCTCGACGGGCACAAGTCGCTGTACTCCGACTCCTATTACAGTCGTGAGGAATTCGACCAGCTGTACGGCGGCGAGGCCTACAAGACGGTCAAGAAATCCTACGATCCCGATTCTCGTCTGCTCGATCTCTATGCAAAGGCGGTGCAACGGCGATGACGACAACCAGAGAGCCGGATCACTCCATCACGGGCAAGCTCAACATGGCCGAGGTGCTGGCCATCTTCACCGCAACCGGCGGCCATCCACTCAAGTTCACCGCGTACGACGGCAGCACCGCCGGAAGCGAAGACGCCAGGCTGGGCCTGGACCTTTGCTCGCCTCGTGGCACGACCTATCTGGCGACCGCGCCCGGCGAACTCGGCATCGCCCGCGCGTACGTCTCGGGCGATCTGCAGCCGCTCGGCGTGCATCCCGGCGATCCTTACGAGCTGCTCACGATGCTGGCCGACAGGGTGGAGTTCAAGCGGCCGTCGGCGTGGACCCTGGCCCAGGTGGTCCGCTCGATCGGTATCGAGCGCCTGGTGCCGATTCCACCGCCCGAGCTGGAAACGCCGCCCCGGTGGCGCCGTTTCGCAGAAGGCGTGCTGCACAGCAAGACTCGTGACGCAGGTGCCATCCATCATCACTACGACGTGTCGAACACGTTCTACGAATGGGTGTTGGGGCCGTCGATGACCTACACCTGCGCGGTGTACCCGGACGACGACGCGACCCTGGAAGAGGCGCAAGACAATAAGTACCGGCTGGTGTTCGAGAAGCTCAGGCTGCAACCGGGTGACCGGCTGCTCGACGTGGGATGTGGCTGGGGCGGCATGGTGCGTTACGCCGCACGCCACGGCGTGCACGCCATCGGCGCCACCCTGTCGGCCGAACAGGCGAAGTGGGCGCAACAAGCGATCGATGACCAGGGCCTCTCCGGGCTTGCCGAGGTGCGCCACTGCGACTACCGCGACGTGCCCGAGGACGGCTTTGACGCCGTCTCGTCGATCGGGCTGACCGAGCACATCGGGGTGAAGAACTATCGCGCCTACTTCCGATTACTCAAGTCGAAGCTGCGCACCGGCGGTCTGCTGCTCAACCACTGCATTACCCGCCACGACAACGAGCAGCACACGTTCGCAGGCGGTTTCACCGACCGTTACGTGTTTCCCGATGGCGAGCTGACCGGTTCCGGTCGCATCGTGACCGACGTCCAGGACACGGGTTTCGAGGTGTTGCACACGGAGAACTTCCGCCACCATTACGCGATGACGCTGCGCGATTGGTGCCGCAACCTCGTCGAACACTGGGACGAAGCGGTCGCCGAGGTGGGTCTCCCCGTCGCCAAGGTGTGGGGCCTGTATATGGCGGCTTCGCGAGTTGCGTTCGACCAGAACAACCTTCAGCTCCATCACGTGCTGGCCGCGAATGTCGAGCGGCGCGGCGCCGACCAGCTGCCGTTGCGCCCTTGGTGGCGGCCTTAAAACGGCTCAGGCGCCGTCGATCCGGCGCGCACCCAGCTCGTTCTGCAGCAGTTCGAGTGCCGCCTCTTCGGGGTCGCGGCGCGGCGCCGACGGATCGGTGCGGCCGGCTTCGGCGAGCATGTGTTCCTCTTCGTCGCGCTGAGCGGATTCCGCTGCCGCAGAATCGGTTACAGGAGGTTCCGGCTCGGGGGGCGGCGGCACCACTCTCCTGCTCGGCGGCGACGGCGGGGGCGCCTTACGCGGGGGCGGCGCGGCGGCTGGAGTCGCCGGGGACCCAGTTTCGCAACGGACCCGCCAGTTCACACCCAGCGCGTCCTTGAGCGCCTCGGCGATAACGTCGGCGTTGCGCTGTTCGGACAGTCGCTTGGCCAGCGGCGCCGACTCGTGCGTGAGCACCAGGGTGTCGCCCTCCACGGCACGCACGGTGGCACCGGAGAGCATCACCTCGGTGGTGCGGCTGCGCTCGCGCACCTTGTCCCGCACCGTCGGCCACATCGTCCGTACCGCGGTCGCATTGAGTTCTCCTGGGGCAGAAGCAGGTTCGGGTTCCGCTGTGACGTCGTGCGCCGGGTTCGGTACTGGATCGGGGGGCGGCGCTACCACCGCTTCGGGGACCGGCTCACCCTCCGGTTCGACCGGCTCAGGCTGCGGCTCGGTGGGCTTGGCCTCGACGGGTTCGGGCTTGACTTCAGGCTTGGCGGCCGGCTTCGCCGAGGGTCTCGTGAACTGAGCCGGTTTGGCGGCGGCAGCTGCCGGCTCACCGGGAATCGACATGGCCAGCCGGGTCTCGATGCGCTCGATGCGTTGCAGCAGTGCCGATTCGGCGTCACTGGCCGAGGGCAGCAGGAGGCGGGCACACACTACTTCGAGCAGCAGCCGGGGCGCGGTCGCGCCGCGCATCTCCCCCAGGCCGGCCTGCACCACTTCGGCGTAGCGGGTCAGCGTCGCCGCACCGATCCGGGCCGCTTGGTCGCGCATGCGGTCCAGCACGTCTTCCGGCGCGTCCACCACTCCGCGGCTTATCGCATCCGGAACCGCTCGCAGCACAATGAGATCACGGAATCGCTCCAGCAGGTCGGTGGCGAAGCGGCGTGGGTCGTGGCCGGCGTCGATCACCGATTCGACCGCGCCGAACAACGCCGCGGCGTCCCCGGCGGCCAGGGCGTCGACGGCGTCGTCGATCAGCGCGACGTCGGTGGCGCCCAGCAGCCCCAACGCTCGCGGGTAGGTGACATGGTTGTTGTCGGCGCCGGCTACCAGCTGGTCGAGCACCGACAACGTGTCACGCGGCGAACCGCCGCCGGCGCGGATCACCAGCGGGTACACCGCGTCGTCGACGGCCACGCCTTCTTGTTCGCAGATCCGCCCGATCAGCGAGCGCATGGTCTTGGGTGGCAGCAGCCGGAACGGATAGTGATGGGTGCGCGACCGGATCGTCGGCAGCACCTTTTCCGGTTCGGTGGTCGCGAAGATGAAGATGAGGTGCTCGGGTGGCTCCTCGACGATCTTGAGCAGCGCATTGAACCCCGCCGTGGTGACCATGTGCGCCTCGTCGACGATGAACACGCGATAGCGCGACTGCGCCGGTGCGTAGAAGGCGCGGTCGCGCAGCTCGCGGGTGTCGTCCACGCCGCCGTGGCTGGCCGCGTCGAGCTCCACCACGTCGATGCTGCCGGGCGCGTTGGGCGCCAACGCCTGACACGAATCGCACACCCCGCACGGGGTGGCCGTCGGCCCCTGCGCGCAGTTCAGCGACCGGGCCAGGATGCGGGCCGACGAGGTCTTGCCGCAGCCGCGCGGCCCGGAAAACAGGTATGCGTGGTTAATCCGGCCGGCTTCCAGCGCAATCGACAGCGGCTCGGTGACGTGTTCCTGCCCCACCACTTCGGCGAAGGTTGCCGGTCGGTATTTGCGGTAGAGAGCCACGCTCAGCAGGCTACCGGCGGACGCCGACTAGGGCCCGGCCCGGGCCGGGCGTCGAGTGCACCGCCGCGGCGGCTCCAAACATCGGAGCCCGCCGAGTGCGCGTCCAGGGCGCGATTTCGGTGGTGGATTCAAGGTTTGGTTGCAACAGTTGTGTCTGTCGGGGTGGACAGTAGCTTGTTGAGGCGGTTGGTGGGGTTGTCCCAGTTGAAGCGTTTTCGGGGTCGTCCGTTGAGTTCGTCGGCGACGTAGGCGAGGTGTTCGGCGTCGTGCACCGAAAGGTCGGTGCCCTTTGGAAAGTATTGCCGTAGTAGGCCGTTGGTGTTCTCATTGCTACCGCGCTGCCAGGGTGAGTGGGGATCGCAGAAGTAAACCTCGATGCCGGTGTCGATGCTGATGCGGGCGTGGTGGGCCATTTCGTGGCGTTGGTCCCAGGTCACGGTGCGGCGCAAGGTGGCGGGCAGGTCTTTGACCGCGGCGATCATGGCCTCGGCGACGGCCTCGGCGCTACGGGTATGGGGTAGGTGCAGCAGTCGGACATATCCGGTGGAACGTTCAACCAGCGTGCCGATTTGAGAGGCCTGGTCCTTGCCGATGATCAGGTCTCCTTCCCAATGGCCTGGCACGGCGCGGTCGTTAGCTTCGGCGGGCCGCTCACTGATGTTGACCATGCCTTGATACGGCCGCGGCCGTCACCGGCGCAGGCCCGTCGGCGCGGTTTACGCAACGCGCGCCCGGTGCGCAGGCATGTCCTCAGTTCCCGGCGCAGTTCTCCGCGCCCTTGCACGTAAAGCGCCTGGTAGATGGTTTCGTGGGACACCTGCATCTCCGGGCGGTCAGGATAGGTCGCGGTCAATACCCCGGCGATCTGTTCGGGGCTGTACTTGTTGACCAACAACGCTTGCACCTCGGCCCGCAATTGCTCACAGCGGCCCAACTTGCCGGTCTTGGGTCGACGCGCCCGTTGCTCGCTGCGCCGCTGAGCGATGCGCGCCGAGTAGCCCGACTTCGCGTCCCAACCGGCCCGGCGGGCCCCGAACCGATACCGGGCGCGATAACGGCCCACATGCCCTCGCATGACACCGTTGTGGGCAATCTCGCGCATGATCGTCGACGGCGCCCGGCCCAACCGGCGCGCCATCGAACGGATCGACTCACCGTGCGCGGTGCCGATCATGATCTGTTCACGCTCATCCGCCGACAGCCGCGGCCGTCGCTGTCCTTGAGGCTTTGACCATCGTGGATTCACACCACCAAACCTGCGAAACCACTTGCTACCGCACGTCGCCGACACGCCGACCGCCACCCCGGCATCCTCCGAGGACCATCCCGCAGCGATCAAATCCCAATACCGCCGCTGCACCACCAACAACTGAGGCTGACCCGTCATCAACACCCCTAACTACGAAGTGTTGCAACCACCCCTTGAACTCAAGCCGGGCGAGGCCGCCGTAGCGCACACTCAAAACCGTCAGCGCACACGCAAACGACGTCAGTTCACGCTGGGAGCCGGGGCGCCCAGCCGGGCCTCGGAGGCGGCCAGCAGGGCGCACGTCGCCAGCCCGTCGACCGCGTCGCGCAGGTCGGGCAGCGACGGGAAGGTGGGCGCGATCCGGATGTTCTTGTCCTCGGGATCCTTGCGGTACGGGAACGTCGCACCCGCCTCGGTGACCGCGATCCCCGCGTCCTTGGCCAGCGCGACGGTCCGGCGCGCGGTGCCCGGCCACACGTCGAGGCTGATGAAGTAGCCGCCCTTGGGCTCGGTCCAGGACGCGATCTTGGAGTCGCCGAGCCGCTGCTCGAGGATTTCCAGCGTCAGGGCGAACTTCGGGGCCAGGATCTGCTGGTGGCGCTGCATCTGCAGGCGAACCCCATCGGCGTCGCCGAAGAAGCGCAGGTGCCGCAGCTGGTTGATCTTGTCCGGGCCGATCGACTTCTTCCCGGCGTACTGCAGGTACCAGGCGATGTTGCCCAGCGATCCGCCCAGGAAGCTGACGCCCGCGCCGGCGAAGGTGATCTTCGAGGTGGAAGCGAAGACGTACGGGCGGTTCGGGTTGCCAGCCGCGGCGGCCAGACCAAGGATGTCGATCTGACTCAGGAACTCGCGTGTCAGGGTGTGCACCGCGTAGGCGTTGTCCCAGAACAGCCGGAAGTCGGGGGCGGCCGTGCGCATCTGCACCAGGCGGCGCACGGTCTCCCAGGAGTACGTCACCCCGGTGGGATTGCCGAACACGGGCACCGTCCACATCCCCTTGATCGCGGGGTCGACGGCCACTAACTCCTCGATCAAGTCGACGTCCGGGCCGTCGTCGCGCATCGGGATCAGGATCATCTCGATGCCCATGGTCTCGGTGATCGCGAAGTGCCGGTCGTACCCGGGAGCCGGGCACAGGAACTTGATGGCGGGCTCGTCCTTCCAGGGCCGCTGCGAGTCCACGCCGCCGTACAGCATTGAGAAGGCGACCAGGTCGTGCATCAACTCCAGGCTCGAGTTGTTTCCGGCGATCAGGTTAGGCACCGGGATCCCCAGCAGCTCTCCGAAGATGGCCCGCAGGCCGGGCAGGCCGGGCAGGCCGTGCAGGCCGCCGTAGTTGCGGGTATCGGTCCCCTCGGCGTCGCGGAAGTCGTCACCGGGCAGGCTCAGCAGCTGATTGGACAGATCGAGCTGCTCCGGGGCGGGTTTGCCGCGGGTCAGATCCAAGTGCAGCTTCTTGGCCTGCAACTCCGCATAGTCCTGCTGGTTGCGGGAGTGCAGTGCGGTGAGCTCTTCGGGGCTGAGGGAATCAAACGCCACCATGCTCTCTGGAGGGCCCTTTCGCTGTCGAACGCCGGGGGCTGACGGACCGCTCGCGGCGTAAGCGCTGGTTGCACGGCCCCGCACATAGGGGACCCCGCGCACCCGACAGAGCCCATTGACCCTTGCTGCCTTCCGGCCCTGGGGGAGTTCACAGGATAGACGCCGCGCGGGGTCCATGGCGAGTGTAATACTCCGGCTCGGGTCGGCCGATGACGGCCGCGGGACATTCCACGTTGACCCAGCCGCTACCATTGCCACGGAGGATTCGCCTAGTGGCCTATGGCGCTCGCCTGGAACGCGGGTTGGGTTAACAGCCCTCGCGGGTTCAAATCCCGCATCCTCCGCAAATCGGGTCCACTCGGTTTCCAGACTCGGCCAAACGGTTGTATGGAATCGGTTTGGCTGCCTTTAGGCTGACGTGGGCTCATCGGTATGTAGGGAGGCGTATGGGGCGCAAGGTCGCCATACCGTGGCACTTGTCGTTTTCGATCGGTGCCGGCGTCCTCTATTTCCTCTGCGTGTTGCCCCGCTGGTCCGAGTTGATGGGCGACACATCGCGCGGACTGGGAATGGCCGGCCGAATCGGCGCGGGCGCGCTGTTCGCCCTGGCCGCGCTGCCCGTGGTGTTCACCCAGTTGCGGACTCGCAAGCCGGAACTGGGCGTGCCGCAGATGGCTCTGACACTGCGGGTTTGGTCGATCGTGGGCCACGTGCTGGCCGGGGTGCTGATCATCGGCACCGCGATCAGCGAGATCTGGCTGAGCCTGGACACGGCCGGACAGTATCTTTTCGGAATCTACGGCGCCGCCGCCGCGATCGGCCTGCTCGGGTTCTTCGCGTTCTACCTGTCTTTTACCGCCGAGCTGCCGCCGCCCCCGCCGAAGCCGATCAAGGCGAAGAAGCCCAAACAGCGCCGACTGCGCCGCAAGAAGGGCGACGAGGCGAAGGTCGACGAAGCCACCGACGCCGACGAGGCGGAAACTGACGAAGCAGAGGACACCGGAGCCGACGACGCCGAAGAGACCGTCACCGCGGAAGACGCCGGCGAAGAAACCGAAACAGCGGAAGAACCCGCGGAAGAGTCAGTTGAGCCCACCGCCAAAGCTGTCGAAGCCGTCAAAGCCGAGAAGCCGTCGACCGACGAGCCGTCCGACGAGGCCGACGACGACAGCGAGGAACCCCGCAGCGGACTGCAAAACCGCCGTCCGGAGGGCAAGGGCACGCACCGCATGCGGCGCCGGCGCACCCGCGGTGGCGTCGCGCTCGACGAGTGACCAGCCGCCGCGGCGGCGAGTGATCAGTCGCGGCGTCGAAGACTCTCCACATAGGCGGCCAGGCGCTGCTGCGTCTCGTCCGAACCCCACAGCTGGCGGACGTCGGCATCGATAGCGCCACCCTGCCGGATCCTCGCCACGGCCGGGCCGCGTAGCTGAGCTTTCGTATCGCGATAGGCCTCGACCGGGAGTTCGCCCAGTTCTGCGGCCTCCGCGACCGCCGCCTCGACCACATCCTCGGCGACGACGCGGTGGGCCAGCCCGCGGGTGATGGCATCGGCTCCCTTATAGGTGCGGGCGCCGAGCAGCACTTCCTCGGCGCGATCCCCGCAGGCATAACGCATTACTTCCAGCGCGGCGACCGGGAAGGAGACGCCGACGCGAACCTCGGCCGCGCCGATCCCCGCTTCGGGAGCGAGTAGGCGGCGATCGCAGGCACATGCCAGCACGCACCCGCCGGCGATCGCGGCACCGTTGATGGCGGCCACCGTCGGCCACGGAAAGCCGAACAACGCGTCGAACGTGTTGGACAGCGCCGGAACTAATCGATCGGTGTAGTCGCTACCTCCCTCGACGACGCGCTTGAGGTCGACCCCGGCGGAAAACACCCGGCCCGCGCCGGTGATGACTAACGGACCGTTGCCCGAATCCTGCAACTCACGAAAGGTTCGGGTCAGCTCGTCGAGCACTTCCACATCAAGCGCGTTGACACGCCCCGCGGACAGGGTCAACACCCGCACCGAACCGACAGTTTGGATCTCCATCACAAGGACACTCAAGCACTCAGCGGCCGAGCTACTGCTGGTGGGTCAGTCTGGCGAGGATCACCGGAATGTCGGTGTTCTCGTCGGTGGTAGCTCGCCCAGACCCGGTGGTAGCCGTCGGCGATCTGCAACGGAACACCCGTCACGATGTCGCCGCGCACCAACAGAATAGGCGTCGACAGTCGCGATATCGCCGGTTGGCGGACGCCGGCTTCAGTCACTGGGGCTCGGGCGAATCGGTTGAGTGCTTGATGCCCGCGCGTGTATCGCGTTGAGGTAGTTGTAAACCGTATAGCGAGTGACATCCAGTGCGGCCGCTGCTGTCTCGGCAGATTGTTTGACCAGAAAATAGCCTTGCTGGTCGAGTTCGGCGACAACCTCCATCTTGTGTTCCTTGCGCATCTCGGCAACCGGCACGCCAACGTTGGCGATCGCCGCATCGACGAGCCGTGCCGACAGCTCCTCCACGCTGTGCGGAAAATATTCATTGACTGGGTCGCTGAGTGCAGGTTGGACAAATGGTGTGGAGGTTCGAAGAGGGATCGGCACGGCTTCGCCGTCCGCGTCGGTTGGTATTAAGCCGTCGAGTGCGCCGCGGAGATGCTCCCAGGCCGTGACGTCGGTATTGATGCAGAGTGCAGCGGCCGGCTCGTCGTCGCGAGCGGTGAACATGATCGTGCTGGAGCGCAGCACTCGTCCGTCGGGCAGCACGGACCGATACGCGATCTCGTGGCGGAGGTCTCCGGTGGCAACACTGCGCAGCAGTTTGTCCGTCGGTGGGTCTCCTGGCCGCCGCCCGGTGATGTCACCGGCAATCGCGCGCACCGTGTTGGGGATTCGCCGCAGGTCGTGCAGGACCACCTCGGTGGGCTGCGGATAACTGCCCTGCAATGCATCGACCATTTGCTCGAGCATCAGGTTGATCGTCTCGGCGTTGAGGATGCGCAAGGCGGCCACCAGCTGACCAGCCTCCTTCTTCAACATGCGGTCGATTTTAGCCGTCCGGAGCGTGGACACTCCACAACTTTTTGTGTAATCTCTGGCGGCGGGCGGGGATGAATTCAACTCATTGTTGAAGGCGTTTGCGTCGCCGGTCTCTTCGGTTCAACTAATGAGGACCCCAGATATGCCAAGTGAAGTCGCTGCCGCATCGGTCGTTGAAGGTAAGGCTCCCCACCTTCGCCGCGGCCTCGCCAACCGACATATCCAATTGATCGCGATCGGTGGCGCGGTCGGCACCGGCCTGTTCCTGGGATCGGGCCGCACGATTTCTCTCGCTGGTCCGGCGGTGCTGCTGGTGTATGGCGTTGTCGGGTTTTTCGTGTTCTTCGTACTACGGGCGATGGGCGAACTTCTGTTGTCCAACCTGAACTACAAGTCTTTCGTCGACTTCACTTCCGACCTGTTGGGCTCCGGAGCCGGATTCTTTATGGGGTGGTCGTACTGGTTCGCCTGGATCGTCACCGGCATCGCGGAGGTCGTTGCCATCACCGGCTACTCGCAGTATTGGTGGCCCGAGCTGCCCGCGTGGCTACCCCCCCTTCTTACCGTGACGCTGATCCTCTTGCTGAACTTGTTCAACGTCCGCAGCTTCGGCGAGATCGAATTCTGGTTCGCGTTGATAAAAGTCGCGGCGATCCTGTGTCTGATTGCCGTCGGAGCAATTTTGGTGAGCACCGGCTTCGTCAGCTCCGACGGTACCCGCGCTGCACTGGCGAACCTGTGGAATGACGGCGGGTTCTTCGCCACCGGCGCGATGGGCATGGTCGGCGGCTTTCAGATCGCATTCTTCGCCTTCGTCGGTGTCGAACTGCTGGGCACCGCGGTCGCAGAGACCGCTGATCCCCGTCGCACCTTGCCGCGTGCCATCAACGCCGTGCCGGTGCGGATAGTCATCTTCTACATCGGAGCGCTTCTGGCGATCCTGTGTGTCATCCCGTGGCGACACATTGCGCCTGGACAGTCGCCATTCGTGATGATGTTCTCGCTAGCCGGGCTTGCTGCCGCGGCTTCGATCATCAACTTCGTCGTGATCACTTCGGCATCCTCGGCAGCTAATTCTGGGTTCTTCTCGACCGGCCGCATACTGTACGGCCTCGCCCACGCGGGCAGCGCGCCTCCGGGATTTCGCTGGCTCAACCGCGGCGGGGTGCCTGTACCCGCGCTACTTTTGAGCGCCGCCTTGATGCTCATATCCATCCCACTGCTCTACGCCGGCGGCTCGGTGATCAAAGCCTTCACGCTCATCACGACAGTGTCATCGCTGCTCTTCATGTTCGTATGGGCGATGATCGTTGTCAGTTACCTCTCGTACCGTCGCCGCCGCGCACACCGTCACGCCGAGTCGATTTACAAGATGCCCGGCGGTGTACCGATGTGCTGGGCGATCCTCGGCTTCTTCGTGTTTGTGATCTGGTCCCTGACGACCAAACCAGGTACTGCGACCGCGCTGGCGTGGTTTCCCCTTTGGTTTGTCGTGCTGGCGATCGGGTGGCTTGCGGTCCGCCGGCGCCCAGATCGCGCAGGACAGTACCGATTCCAGGCAGAGATGGACCAGCCAACCAACTAGTCAGGAGCACCAATGATGGCAAGCATTCCCGAGGAGATCGATACACCTGCCGTGGTCATCGATTACGACTCGCTGGAGCGCAACATCGCGCGGATGAGCACAGCTATCACCGAACGCGGGATCGGGCTGCGTCCGCACGTGAAGACGCACAAGATGCCCCAGATCGCGCAGTTGCAACTAGATGCGGGCGCAACGGGCCTCACCGTCGCGACCATCGGTGAAGCGGAGGTATTCCTCGACCATGGCGCCGACGACATCTTCATCGCCTACCCACTGTGGATCGATCCGCGCCAAGCCGACCGCCTGCGCCGGCTGAGCAGGCGGGCCCGCATCGCGATCGGGGTCGATTCGCCGCAGGCCGCCATGAACATTGCTGCGAAGTTAGGAAACGACCGTGCGGCAATCGATGTGCTCGTCGAAGTCGATAGCGGGCAACACCGTAGCGGCGTCTCACCGCAGCGGGCGGGCGAAGTCGCCAACACCGCCGTTGAGGCCGGCCTGCAAATCACCGGCGTGTTTACCTTCCCAGGGCACAGCTACGTCCCCGGAAAAGCCGCCGAAGCCGCCGCGCAGGAGCAGCACGCTCTCAATAATGCCTCTAATTCACTTGCCGCAGAAGGTATTTCGGTAGCTTGCCGAAGCGGCGGATCAACCCCGACGGCATTGCTAACAGCCGCCGACGGTGCCAACGAAGTTCGTCCGGGCGTCTATGTTTTCGGCGATGCACAACAGCTCGAGCTGGCCCGATGCCGATGGGAAGACATCTCGCTGACGGTTGCCGCAACGGTGGTGAGTCGGCACGACACTGCCGATAGCCCGCGCCGGGCCATCTTAGATTCGGGCAGCAAGATCCTCGGCAGCGATCGCCCAGCATGGACCAGCGGCTTCGGCCGCCTCATCGACCACCCGAACGCCAGGATCACGGCACTCTCCGAGCACCACGCCACCGTAGTGTGGCCCGATGAGGCGCACTTACCACCCATCGGCACACGTCTACGCGTGATCCCCAACCACGTCTGCTCGGTGATTAACCTCGTCGACGAGGTCACCATCGTGCGCGACGACGCCGTCATCGACCGATGGCGAGTCGCTGCCCGCGGCAAGAATGGTTAATCAAATCCCCTCACCTGAAAGGCTTTTGATGCCCGACATGACCTCGACCCATTCCGGCGTGGAACGCCGACTCACCGAACGGGGCCTGACCCTGCCACAGGTCGCCGCCCCGACCGCGGCTTACCTACCCGCTGTCATCGACGGTGGCCACGTGTACACCTCCGGACAACTTCCGCTCGTCGACGGAGCACTCAAACTCATCGGCAAGGTCGGCTCCGACGTCGCACCCGACCAGGCGCGTGCATGCGCGCTCATCTGTGCGCTTAACGCGCTCGCCGCGATCCGTGCCGAAATCGGCGACTTGGACCGCATCACTCGGATTGTCAAAGTGACCGGGTTTGTCGCATCCGATCCCAGTTTCACTGGGCAACCCCAGGTCGTCAACGGTGCATCCGAGCTTCTCGGCTGGTGCTTCGGCCCCGCAGGCGCACACGCCCGTTCAGCCATCGGCGTCGCCGCGCTACCGCTCGACTCCCCCGTCGAGATCGAGATCACGGCAACGTTCAACTAGGCCGATACCAAGAGCGGTCCCGTTCCCGCGACGAAGCTCGGTAGGCACCCAAAATTGGGATCGGTAGCGACACCGGCGTTCTGTACTTGCTCCAATGACGACGCCAACAGGGCGACGCATGAAGGAAGGAACGACAAGTGAAACGTCTTCTCGTGGGCGCAATCGGAACCCTCGGCGTGGCGGCGGCCGTAGTGGGCTGCTCGAGCGGCGGCCATACCGCCAGCCCGGCGTCGAGCACAGCCCCCAGCGTCGCCTCCGGGAGCGGCGGCGCCCAGGTCAAGGTTGGCGGCGCCGACCTGGCCGGCGTCAACCCTGCTTCGGTGACGTGCGTGAAGCAGGGCGGCAAGATCGACATCGGTAGCGGCTCCACCGGCGGTGCCCAGCAGGCGCTGGCCGTCGTGATGACCGACGAAGCGACCCCGCAGGTCGAATCGTTGGCACTGGTCTTGGACGGCAACGCGCTGTCGGTCGCCAACAACATGGGCGCCAAGGTCGGGTCGGCCAACGTGGCGGTCGACGGCAAGACCTACACCATCACCGGTCAGGCGCAGGGTGCAGACCTGAAGAACCCGATGGCCGGGATGATCACCAAGGACTTCAGCATCAAGGTGACGTGCGGCTAATCGGCAACACCCCGGGCGGCGGACGTGACTCACTCACACGTCCGCCGCACCGGCCTGTCCGGACTTATGATGCAGCCGTGTCGATCTCCGGCGAATTGGAGCGAGCCCGCCGCCTGGCACTGGTCGCCGACGAAACCGGCGCCCGGGACCTCCTGCTGTCCCTGGTACCGGCGATCGAGGCCGAAGACCGCGACGATCTGATCCTGGAGGTCTTCGCACAGCTGGGCGATATCTACCTGGCGCGGGGCGCGAATGACGGAGTGCGCGAATGCATCCGGCGCATCCGCGACTGCCTGGCGATCTACTCAGGAATCATGGCCGGCACCATGCCGGAAGCCGCCAGTCAGCTTTCGATGCCCGCAGCCGAGGTTGCCCACATGATCCGCCGCTTTTCGCGCCGAGCGCAGTTCCTGCAGACCGGCGTGGCCGCCGCCCAGGGCGACCACGAAGGCGCCGAGGCGGCACTGTCCGAATTGAGCCGGGCCGACGACGCGTTTCCGCAGCTGGCCGACGAGCACGCCCACCTGATCGTCCACGCGCAGGTCCTGTGCGCGACGGCGCTGTGTGACGACGACCTGCACGTCCGGTCGGCCCCGTTGTGGGAGCACGTGCTCGATGCGATCGACCGCCTGGGCGACACCGAGTTCGACGACCAGCTGCGGGTGGCCGCGTCCACCGCGTACAGCAGGTTCTGCGTGGAGACGGGACGGCTGACCGAGGCCGAGCCCTGGTTGCGTCGCGCCGGGGCCAGGGCGCGGGCCGGGGATAGGAATTAGCTTATGCCAGAACACAATTGGAGTTGGCAGCCGCGCGCTGGCTGGTCAGCTACCACGCGGGCACCGAGCAGCTGGTCTCCGAGGCCTACCCCGTCATCGCGAGATACGAGCGGGCCCACGACGTCGCACGATGCTGGCTGTACCTTGGGCTCACTCGGTTGGCGGCTGGCGAACTCAAGGCCGCCGACGAGTCCTGGGAGCACGCCGAACGGCACTGGCGCGAGCTGGGAAAGCCATTGTATCTGCACCGAATCTTGTTGCAGCGCAGTTGGATAGCAATCTTCTGGAGCAAGTTTGCCGAAGCCGTCGAGCTGATCGCCCAGGCTCGGGAGCTGCTCGACTCGTCGCCCCGCAGCAGTTGGCTGCAGTACGCCCAACTCGACAATCACCTCGGCACCGTGTGGCGTGCGGGTGCGTTGGCGGACCTCGGTTTCGACAGCTCGGGCGATCCCGACGAACCGTTGGAAGAAACCGAGGCCCGGCAGGCCGAGGGGCTCGGCGTCCTGCGCGGCGAGGTCGGCACACCCGAGTACTTTCGCGCGATGACCAAACTCGAACAGGCCGCGGAGCTCAAGGTGCCGGCCGCGCTGGCCGTCGACTCGGTACGTTTCTCGATCGCCGACGCCGACGCCCGAGCCCGCTGGGCGACCAGCATTTCGGCCCCCATCCTGGCCGGCGCGTTCGCGGTCGCGTACGAGTGGGAGAACACTCAGCTGGTCAGTGAGCTCGTCGAATACCACAGCGCGCGTGGACTTTTCGACGCCGATCCGCAGCGGCCCGCGATCGGCGAATGGGCATCGGCGGCCACCACCACCGTGCTCGTCGACACCGAACCGGAACCGGCGCTGGCCGCCGCCGGTCCGCCCGCGGGTGCCGGCCGATCGCTGCACCGGCTCGGCCCGTTGCCGCCGCTACAGATGCAACCCGACAGCCCGCCGATCATGAGTCACTATCGTGCGCTGGCGCTGCAGCGCTACGGCCGCGACGTCACCGCCGCCGAGCCCGCCTGGTCGACCTGGCCATGAGCGACCGTCTCACCCTTGTCCTGCGTTACGCCGACGTCGGGATCGCCACCTACGGCAGCCTGCGGATCGTCGGGCAGCCGTCACGGACCGTCACCTGGGTGGTGGAGGAGCCGCTGCTGCTGGCCGCCACCGAAGAGCTGACCGACGCCATCCCCGAGCCGCATGGCAGCGAGAGCCGCCGCGACACCATCGAAAGGGCTTTATCCACAGGAGCTTTCGCGAGCACTGACACCGAGCTCACCGTCGCATACATCCTGGGCGTGCTGCTGATCTCGACGCAGGGCTGGCAGTTATTGACGGAGTGCGTGGCCTCGCCGCGCGCCGCGCTGTTCGTGGCTCCCAGCGCGCGGCTGGCCCGCGTCCCGTGGGGGCTGCTGGCGGTGCCGAAATCGGGCCCGAGCAAAGAGGAATTGGTGCGCGCCCGTCAGGACGCGATCACCACCAGCGGGCGAGTGGCCGCCCGGATCCCTTGGCAGCTCACAAATATCAGCGATCACACCGACGGCCATCGAATGATGGAATTGGTCGACGTGCTGATGGCGGTTCCGGCCAATATCGTGCACGCACCGCGCACCCCGGCGCGATGGGATACTCGCCAGGACGGTCCGCCGCTCCTGGTCCTCGACCCGCGCGTGCCGGGACAACGCCCAGACTCCTCGCTTGGGTCGGTGCTCGGCAGGCCTGCGGCCGACACGCAACTGGCACAACACTTTGCCGAGCTGATGAGCCGCCGGGCGGTGCTTCCCGGAGTCGACGGGGCGGTCGAACTGTTCCGCCGTCAGGATGCCGACCGCGGCTGGCTGGCAGAAATGCTGGCGCAGACCCCCAGCAGGCTGCTCTACGTCGGGCATGCCAGTTCTGCTGACGCACAGCACGATCACGCCGCCCAAGCCGACCGCGCCGCCCTGCACCTGGCCTGTACCGCCGTAACCTCCGGCGACGCCGACACCATCGGTGACCATCGTCCGCTTACCGCTTCCGACCTGATGTCGATGCGGCTGCCGATGCCGCCACGGGTGGCCCTGCTGGCCTGCGGATCGGGCGGCGACTATCGATTCGACGAGGCGACCGGTCTGGTCGCGGCAATGATTCTGGGTGGTGCGCAGTTGGTCACCGCCACGCTGTGGTCGCTGCCCACCACGGCCGCCTACCGCCAATTCGCCGCGGGATCAGGCCACGTGGCCGAACCGATGGCCGAGGTGGTCGTCGCCGTCGACCTCGCGCACGAAGCCGACGACGCGGGGTGCGCGGTCAATCGATGGCAACGCGAACAGATGCGGCGCTGGCGAGACGGAGACCCCACCGCCAATCCGCTGTACTGGGCCGCGCTGGTCACGTTCGCGGTCGACGGCGCACGGTAGCGCTCAGACCGCGGCCAGCCACGACGCGTGCACGGCCAACACGTCATCGGGCAGCGAAAGCTTCTCGCGGGCAGCGGGATCGAACGCGACCAGAACAACCAGGCCGGGCCGCAACACCGACGCGTCCACATCGTCTTCACCGCGCGCCAATCTGCCGATGAACGTCTCGCCCGACACGGCGACCACCTCGACGAATATCTGCCGCTCGCCGGCGACCTCGCGGACCGTGCCGATGCCGACGGTACGAGCGGCATCACCGCGCCGCCAAAACGCCAACCGCCCGGCGTTGGGCAGGAATGCCATCCACTTCTTCATGGGTCCAGGGTCTGCGTGCCGAACGGCTACCGAACCCAACTTTTTGGCTGCCGGTATTTTCGGAAAGCCCCTATCCTGTGCTGATGAGTGCGGACTCGCAGCTGGCCACCGCCGTGGCCGCAGGCCATCCACGCCGGTCGGTGATCGACCAGGCGTGGCGGGCAATCGGACTCGGCGTAGAAGTGCTCAGCAGCGACGACGGTGGACCCCTGACCCGCACCGTCAAACGCATCATCGACCCGTTGGTGCTGCGGCTGCGGTCGAACCCGCAGTATTCGGCCCCGGTGGTCAGCCCCGACACCGCCGCGGCCATGCACGAACTAATCGTGAGCAACACGTCCGAATTACGGTCCGCCGCAGCATGGTTCGAGGTTCTCAAGCTCGAGCGCCGCAGGCAGCGATTCCGTTCCGGAAACGCCCAGGAGCTCTACTTTCCGGTGTGTTACGAGCTGGCCGTCACCAAAGGCGCACCGGCACCGGAAGATCGGGATACCGCGGCCACCGTGCTGGGCGAGATTCACCAGGGCCGCGACCGCACCGCGATCGAGGTCTTGCACCAGTACGTGGCCGGCCCCGACGTCGTGGCCAAGCTGACCGATCAGCTCGAACGCAGTTGGCGTGACGTACGGCCGGGCCAGAACGTGACCGATCCGTTTCTGGCGGAGCTCGCCACCGTGCTCGGGCCCGCGCACGGCCACAGCGCGGCGACGGCGCGCCAGCGGGTCTGGTCGGCGATGATCGGCGACACCACCCCGTACAACCTGGGCGCGCTGGTGCGAGTCGAATCGGCCGAGCTGCCCTGGTCGATCGTCAAGCTGGGTTTGAGTTCGGTTGCGCCGCAACGCCCCCGCGCATCGCTGGCGGCGCAGACGGCGATCGCCCGCTCGATCGCAGCGTGGTGGACCGGGTGCGCGCGACCCTGCGCCGCGCCCTGGACCGCGACGCCTTGCCCGACATCCCGTTGCTCTGCGAGGAAGAGGTCGACCGCGCCTGCGCACCCTGGGGCCTGCTGTCCGAGGATAAGCAGGCCACCCTGCTGGCCGGCATCGAGGTCGCGGTCGAACTGGCTCCGCTGGACCGGTCCGTCGCGAGCCGCTACGCGCTGGCGGCGCAGATCCAGGCGCGGCTGCGCAAGGAGGCATACGTCCTGCACGCCCGGCGCTATATCGCCGAGGGTGGCCCGATGCATCCGCGCCAACGTCAGGTGATCGACGACCTCGCGGCGTATGCGCCGCCCTATCTGAGCCGACTGTGGGCCCGGCTGCACGGGCGCGACGTCTGGCAGGAACCCTGCGAGGACGTCGACGAGATGCGCTCGCTGCTGGAGGGAGTCGCGCGATCGGTGAGCCTCGACCACCGCCAGCGCATCAAGTCCATGCTGGAATTGCAGGTGGCCGGATGAAATTGGTTGCCGATTCCGGACTTTGGACGGTCGGGCCGGCCAGCGCCCACACGCCGCTGGCCGCCGTGCTGGAAGTCAGTGGTGCCGTGCTGTCCTGGACGATCGACGATCCACCCGGCGAAGAGCGAGCCCAGATCACCTTCACCGATCTGTCGCGCGCGGACTGGCTGTGGCGGGTGTTCGGTGCGGCCGGGCACGTCGCGCTGGCCGGCGCCGCGGACGCGGCGGGCGGCGCGACCAGCGTCGAGCTGACCGGAGTCGACATCGTGCCGGGTTCGGTCGGGCCGCTGCGTCGGCTGGCCGTCGGGCATTGGCTGCGGCGCTGGTGGCCGGCGAGTCAGCGGGACGGCATCGCAAGCCTGGACCGCGCGCTGCTCGACGTCGAGGTCGCGCTGCTGACCGCCGACGCGCAGGACTTCTTCGCCGACGACACGCTGGATTCGGACGTCACCGGGCTGCTGACGCCGCATGCGACGGCGCTGTTCGCTTATGTCCGCAGCGACGACGCGCGGATCGCGAACTTGGTGCGCGCGGGCGCCGAGCTGGCCGACGAGGTCGGTGTCGACGATGATGCGTGGGCAGAACTCATTGGGGCCCTTGATGATTCGAGAACATTGTCGATACCGAGCGGGCGCCGTGACGACTACGCCCTGGCCGCGGGCGCCGACGCGGGCCCTCGCGGCTCGTCGATCGCCCGGGGCGTCGCATCCATCAACTGGACCGCGGTTCCGCCGGCCATCTTCGATGCGGGCGAGAACACCGTCGACTGGACCGTCGAGGCGTCCGGGGCATTGGTGCGCGCGGCGATTATCGGGCCCGACCTGCCTTCCGGGATCGCGGTGCGATTGCAGTCCGGAGCGATCAGCGGGGCCGGGGTTCTGGACGGCGAGGGCCGCGCGGCGCTTCCCCTGGTCGACGCCGAGCAGCAGCCGATCACCGAGTCGGCGGCCTGGGATCACGACTGGGCGGCGACCGCGGTGACCGTCGGAGCCGACACGACCGAGAGCCGCGAGACCCGCGACCGGATCCGCCGCTGGGCGCACAGCAGGCTGGACCAGCCGCCGGCCGACGCGTTTCTGGCCGAGATTTTGGCTTCGGAGTCCGCCTATTAAGCGTGCGAACAATTCCCGATGCTGAGCGAGTGCCAAACAGCTATCGAGTCGTTCAGTGGAACACCGGAAACGTGGGCAAGAGCTCGCTGAAGTCGATCGCCGACAACCCCATCCTGGAACTGGTCGGGTGCTTCGCCTGGTCGCCGGAGAAGGTCGGACGTGACGCCGGCGAATTGGTCGGCATCTCCCCGCTCGGGGTCGCGGCGACCAACGACATCGACGCCCTGCTCGCGTGCAAACCGGATTGCGTGGTCTACAACCCGATGTGGATCAACGTCGACGAGCTGGTCGCGATCCTGTCCGCGGGCGTCAACGTGGTGACCACGGCCTCCTTCATCACCGGACACAACCTGGGCGACGGCCGTGACCGGCTGCTCGAGGCCTGCGAGAAGGGCGGCTCGACGATCTTCGGGTCCGGGGTGAGCCCGGGCTTCGCCGAACTGCTGGCCATAGTCTCGGCGATGGTGTGCAACCGCGTCGACAAGGTCACCGTCAACGAAGCCGCCGACACCACGTTCTACGACTCCCCGGAGACCGAGAAACCGGTGGGCTTCGGCCAGCCGATCGACCACCCGGACCTGCCGGCGATGGCCGCCCAGGGCACCGCCATCTTCGGCGAGGCCGTCCGGCTGGTGGCCGACGCGCTCGGCGTCGAACTCGACGAGGTGAAATGCGTCGCCGAGTTCGCCCAGACCACCGCCGACCTGGAGATGGCGTCGTGGACCATCCCGGCTGGTCACGTCGCGGGCACCTACATCAGCTGGCAGGGCATCGTGAACGGCAAGACCCTGATCGACCTGAACGTCCGGTGGCGCAAGGGTCAGACGCTGGAACCCGACTGGAAGATCGAGCAGGACGGCTGGGTAATCCAGATCGACGGTCAGCCGACCGTGACGACCAAGGTCGGCTTCCTACCGCCGCCCTACTTCGAGGCGACGACGCTCGAGGAATTCATGGACCTCGGCCACATCATGACGGCGGTGCCGACCATCAACGCGATTCCCGCCGTCGTTGCCGCGGCGCCCGGCATCGCCACCTACGCCGACCTTCCGCTGACGCTGCCGCGCGGCTTCGCGAAGGTCTAGTCCCCCGACGCGGCCCGGCCGGCGCGGCCGTCCGCCGCCGGCCCGGTTTGGGGTAGGTCGCGCCGAGTTGTGGCACCTCGAGCGGGCCCCGGTGACGCGCCGCCTCCATCGCGGAGCGCAGCGGACCGGCCAACCCGGCGAACGACCCCATGTCGAACACCCGCGACGTCAGCAGCCGGTTGTGCACGTATCCGAACGATCCGCCAATCTCGGGGTCGGCCCAGCCCAGGGTCCCGCCCAGACCCACGTGCCCGAACCCGCGCAGCAGACCGGGCACCGGCGACTCGTGGTAGCCGAGGTGAAAAGGCATGGGCACCACCATGTTCGCGTCCGGCCACTTGATCCGCGCCTGCCCGGTGAGCCCGCGCGCCAACTCCTTGGACAGATACTTCTTGCCTTCGATGTGGCCGTCGTTGGCCAGCACGGCATACATCTTGGCCAGCGCGCGGCCGGTCACCACGCCGTTGGCCGCGGGGATCTCGCCGTCCAGGAACGGGGTGTCGCCCTGCATCAGGGACATGATGCCGGGGAAATACATCGCGCCCAGCGCTCCCGAGTAGCGCATGTTGGCCACCCGCGGCGCGATGAAGTTGAGCACCGGGGTCGGCATGATTCTTTTCTGCGGCATCAGGATCTGCGCGGGCCGCGTCGAAGAACCCTGCGGCGGTCTCCCGAGATGCAGCCCGTCGGTGTTGAGCGGACGGGCGACCTCCTGACGGATCAGCTCCCGCATGCCTTTCCCGGTGATCGCCCGGGCCAGCCCGGACAGCAACCAGCCGTACGTCAGCGCGTGATAAGCCTGCACCCCGCGCAGGTGATCGACGGGTGCGGCGGCAAGCCGTTGCTCCATCAACAGGTGATCCATCAGATCCGCCTTGGTGACGCCGCGCAGATGCGAGAGTCCGGCTCGATGTCGCAGCACATCGCGCACCGTGATCTCTTCCTTGCCGTTGGCCGCGAAGTCTGGCCAGTGCTCGGCGACGGGGTCGTCGTAGGACAACAGGCCCCGATCGGCCAACCTATGAATCACCGTCGAGGCGACACCCTTGGTCGCCGAGAACACCATCGCGCCGGTGTCGGCGGTCCAGGGCTGGGTGCCGGCACGGTCCGACCAGCCCGTCCAGATGTCGACGACGGGAATGCCGTCGATGTAGACGCTCAGCGCTCCCCCGCCGAGACGACGTCCCGGGAACTGTTGCGCAAATTTCTTGACGACGTTCGCGAAGTGCGGATCGGCGGCCCCCGACACGCCGGGCGGCAAGCCGTCGTCGGTGACCAGCAGGGTGGACGGTGTCATAGTGCCCCCGGGCGTCGTGCGCATCGGGCAGCTACCGCCGCGGCGGCCCTCCCCGATGAGGTGCGATTACGAGATCGAAGCTATCAGTCGAGCAGAGACCTGAAAGTCACTCGGGCGGATCGTGCCGCGGGGGCTCTGCCCCAGCCGCACCGGGCAAATGCTCGGGGGGCGAATCCCCCAGAAACTTCCGCAACCGAAGCAGCTGATTGATCACGATGCCCAACCCCAGCAGCATCAGCAC
This sequence comes from Mycobacterium stomatepiae, assembly GCF_010731715.1. NCBI lineage: Bacteria > Bacillati > Actinomycetota > Actinomycetes > Mycobacteriales > Mycobacteriaceae > Mycobacterium > Mycobacterium stomatepiae. The sequence goes on along the minus strand of NZ_AP022587.1, from coordinate 4,287,899 downwards.
TACGACTATCGCCACCACCATTGCGGTGCTCATCGGTCCATTGTGATCCATCCCATGCCTCCGGGTCGTCTGCTTGTTTGCCAGCACCAACGCGGTACCGCGAGCGCCCGGCCCGGGCGCGTCGGGCGCCGATCCGGCATCCAGGGTTTTGGAGTCGACCCGCCGGGGGTAGCCAACCCGAGAACAACGTCGTCCGAGAAGGGAGCGAAAGCAATGAGCACCGAAGACAAGATCAAGAACAAGATCGAGGACCTCGGCGGTCAGGCCAAAGAGGCTGTCGGCAAACTGACCGGCGACCACGACACCAAGAACGAAGGTCGCGCAGATCAGGCCAAGTCCAGCCTGAAGGACGCCGGCGAGAAGGTGAAGGACGCCTTCAAGAAATAGCCACCAGCCTCGACCAGCAGGTTCACTAAAAGAGCCGGTGAGCCTGCTGGTCGTTTCTTGCGACGGCCGGTCACCGACTTCGGGGTCCGCGCCGAAGACGCCCGACTATCCGCCAGATCGGACTACCGTCGTTCTATGTCGCTACCTTTCGTCGATCCCGAGCGCCACAGCAACGCGTTCAATCACGCGATGACAAAGTTTGCTCGCAGCGGGCTCGGAAAGTTTTTCGCCCAACGCATCGCCGCGAAGACTGATCCGTGGCTGATGCGACTGTCCCACGGCAAGATTTCCTGGGGAATGTTTGCTGTGCCGTCGGCAACGCTGCACATGACGGGCGCCAAATCCGGCCAGCCACGTCATGCTCAAATCTCCTACTTCCACGACGGCCGCGACGTCATCGCGGTCGCCTCCAACTTCGGCGGCAGCAAGCATCCGGGCTGCTGGTACTACAACCTCAAAGCGCATCCCGAATGTGAATTGGGCGGTGACCGCTTCCTGGCCGCCGAGGTCACCGAGCCGGCCGAATACGAGCGCCTCTACGCCCTTGCCGAACGCTCCTACCCCGGTTATGGCGACTATCGCGCGAAGACGGCCGCCATCGGCCGCCATATCCCGGTGCTGCGCCTGGCTCCCCGGTAGGGGTTGAGAAATAGCGCTTTGGGCAATCCTTACCGCCACCTGCGTCGAATACAGGTAGTTGGGAAATCAGCACGGTGGGACAGAAAATGAGTTTTGTGAAACTGATCGATAGCCGGCTGCGCAGGCTCGCGGCGGCCGGTGCAACGGCAGCGCTGATGACGACTGCCGTGCTGGTCACCGGCCATACCCCGTCGGCAAGCGCCGAATGTCCGGACGTCGATTTGGTCTTTGCCCGCGGCACCAGCGAGCCACCGGGGGTCGGCGGCATCGGGTCAGGATTCGTCGACGCCCTGCGTGCTCAGCTCGGCGGACGGAGCCTAACAGTATACCCCGTGAACTACCCGGCCAGCAGCGACTTCGGCAGCCCCGACTTCCCGGCGACGTTCATCGACGGGATTCGTGACGCCAGCTCGCACATCGAGTCGATGGCGGCCAGCTGCCCCAAGACCCGTGAAGTGCTGGGCGGCTTCTCGCAGGGTGCGGCCGTCGCCGGTTTCGTCACCTCAGCGGCCGTGCCGAAGGGCGTACCCGCCGCCTCGGTGCCGGCGCCGATGCCCCCTGACATCGCCAACCACATCGCCGCGGTCACCCTGTTCGGCACGCCGTCGAACCAGTTCCTCGAGCACTACGGCGCGCCGGACATCGCGATCGGCCCGCTGTATCAGCCCAAGACGCTGCAGCTGTGCGCTCCCGGTGATCCGATCTGCGGCGGCGGTAGCGACGGCGCGGCGCACGCGTCGTATGTCGTGAACGGGATGACGGGCCAAGCCGCGAGCTTTGTGGCCAGCCACCTGTAGTTCACGCACTGCCGGTTGCCGCACGACCGATGGGCCTTGCAGAATCGCTGCGTGCGAATTCTGATAACGGGCGGTACTGGATTTGTGGGTGGTTGGACCGCCAAGGCCATCGCCGACGCGGGGCACTCGGTTCGGTTCCTGGTACGCAATCCCGATCGGCTGCACACCTCGGTCGGGAAGCTCGGTGTCGATGTGTCCGACTACGCCGTCGGGGACATCGTCGATCGTGTCTCGGTGCGTGAGGCCCTGCAGGGTTGCGACGCCGTCGTGCACAGCGCCGCGCTGGTGGCCACCGATCCGCGGCAGACCAGCGAGATGCTGACGACGAACATGCAGGGCGCGCAGAACGTGCTCGGTCAAGCCGTCGAGCTCGGCCTCGACCCGATCGTGCACGTGTCGAGCTTCACCGCGCTGTTTCATCCCAACCTGGAGACCCTGTCGGCCGACCTGCCGGTGGTCGGCGGGGCCGACGGCTACGGAACGTCCAAGGCGCAGGTCGAGATCTACGCCCGCGGCCTGCAGGACGCCGGCGCGCCGGTCAACATCACTTATCCCGGCATGGTCCTGGGGCCGCCGGTCGGCAATCAATACGGGGAAGCCGGTCAGGGGGTGAAGTCGCTGCTGGACCTGCATTTTGTACCCGGGCGAGGAGCGGCCTGGTTGATCGTGGATGCTCGCGACGTGGCCGCACTGCATGCGGCGCTGCTGGAACCCGGGCGTGGACCGCGACGCTACATGGCCGGCGGTCATCGCGTCTCGGTCAGCGAGCTGGCGAGCATGTTCGGCGAGGTGGCTGAGACCACGATGGTCGCTGTGCCGGTTCCCGACACGATAATCCGCGCGGCGGGAGCAATTCTCGACGTTGCGACGCCGTATCTGCCGTTCAGCACGCCGTTCACCGCGGCGGGGATGCAGTACTACACGCAGATGCCGGCGTCGGACGATTCGCCCAGCGAGAAGGAGCTGGGCATCACCTACCGGGATCCGCGCGAAACGGTGACCGACACCATCGATGCGCTGCGCGCTGCCAGCGACTAAGCCCGGCGCCGTGTGCCTCGCACGAAGCCGCGCACACCCGCGCCGACAAACGGCACCGGCGCCAGCGTGGCGATCAGCGCGCTCTTGGTACCCACGAGGGGCCTACTGCGCAGACCGAGCAGCAGGTCGGCGCTGTCGCTGACCAGACCCATGGCGGCCCAACTCCGGAAGTCGCCACCGCGCACCCACGCCACACAGGCGCCCGATCCGATGACCAGGTCCCGGATGCCGATCGTTTGCATCAGCAACGTCTCGGTTCCCGAGTCGGGCTTGAAGAATCGATCGGGCGCCAGCAGCATCGCGGCTCCGACGCCGACGCGAGCCGCCGCGACCAACGCCAAAATCGACGACGATGTGCGGTTCGATCCCTGTGCCACGGATCAACACTAACCGCGGCGGCGGGAAGCGTTGCTAACCGGCCGATTTGATCTCGAGGCCGACGTGCACCTTGTCGATGCCGCCGCGCACGATCGAGTGCACGTAGAACCACGGGGCGTGGTACCAGTACCGTTTGAGCACGGCGTTGTAGACCCGCCGCGTCTCCGACTTCGGTAGGACGCGGGCGACGCCCTCGACCTCCTCACTCAGGGGTCTGCCCAACACCCCGCTCTTGCCGATCATCACGCGGGGCGTGTTGTTGATCCGCTTGGTCTTCCACGATCCGTCGTCGGTGATAACGAGAAGCTTGTCGCCGTCGGGCACACCCCAGATCGGCGTGGGCTTCGGGCGACCGTCCTTGGTGAAGGTGGTCAGCAACAGGTACTTGGACTGGATGACGTCCTGAAAAATCGGAGCCACGCGGTTTCCTTATCTATGAATGGTTGCCCAGGTCCATTCCCCGATCGCCAATTCTCTAACCATTGCACCGCGGGTGGCCAGCCGCGTCCTGTCGAGCGTGAAGCGAGTTTCACGTTGGGCGTCGAGCGGGCGGCCAGCTTCACACTCGACGATCAGCTAGGTCAACCCGCCGTCGAAATCGATTGGCTCACTGTGTAACTGTCGATTCCCTCGGTTCCGAGCTCGCGACCGTAGCCACTATTCTTGACGCCGCCGAACGGCGCGGCCGGGTCCATGATGTAGCCCTCGTTGACGCCGAAGGTACCGGACCGCACCCCGGCCGCCACCCCATACCCGCGTTCGACGTCGGAGGTGAACACCGATCCGGCCAGCCCGTACTCGGAGTCGTTTGCGATTCGGATCGCCTCGTCCTCGTCGCGGTAGGAGATGACCGTCAGCACCGGGCCGAAGATCTCCTCGCGCGCGATGCGCATGTCGTTGGTCGCGCCGCTGAACAGGGTCGGGCGCACATACCAACCGGCGTCGAGGCCGTCGGGCATGTCAGCGCCACCGGTAACCAGCTGCGCCCCTTCGCTTTTGCCCGACTCGATGTAACCGCGAACCCGCTCCTGCTGGCGCTGGGCCACCAGCGGACCGATCTGGGTGTTGGGATCGGCCGGGTCGCCGACAATCATCGCGGCCATCCCGGCGGCCAACGCATCGACGAACTCGTCCTCGCGCGTCCGGGGCACCAGAATCCGGCTCAGCGCATTGCAGACCTGTCCGCTGTTGGCCAGGCTGGCCATCTGGATGCCGGTCGCGGCGGTCGTGGGGTCGGCGTCGTCGAGCACGATGGCCGCCGACTTGCCGCCCAGTTCGAGGCTCACCTGCTTGAGCCCGTCGGCGCACGCGAGGGCCACTTGCCGCCCGGCCGCCGTGGAGCCGGTGAACGAGACTTTGTCGACGCCTGGATGGCGCACCAGCAGCTCGCCGACTTCCCGGTCTCCGGGCAACACGCTCAGTACACCGGGCGGAAAGTCAGCTGCCGCAAACATTTCCGCCAGCAGCTGCGCATCGAGCACCGACTCCGGTGCGGGCTTGAGCACCACCGAGCAGCCGGCCAGCAAGGCCGGAATCACCTTGGTGACGGTCAGGAACTGCGGCATGTTCCACGGCACCACCGCGGCGACGACGCCCACCGGAACCTTGCGGATCCGAATGTTCTTGCCGTAGAGACCAGCCCGTTCCTGCTGCCACTGGTAGCCGGCGGCGAAGGTGCAAAACGCCGATATCATGGTCAGCGGCAACCGAACTTGCGCCCTCTTGGCGAACGTGATCGGAGCGCCGATCTCGGCCGAGATCAGCGCGGCCATATCGGCTTTCCGCTCGTTGTAGATGCCGGCCAGCCGGTCTATCGCCTCGATGCGTTCCGCCGGTTGCATGCGTGGCCACGGTCCGGTGTCGAATGCCCCCCGGGCGGCCTCCACCGCGCGGTCGATATCCGCGGGCCCGGCACTCACCGCGTGGCCGATGACGGCCTCGCTGTGCGGGGATATCACCGAGATGGCATCCTGGCCTGAAGCCGGGGCCGCCCACTTTCCGTCGATGAAGAGTTGGTCCCTGTCGTCCATCCTTGCCTCGCAATCGAAGTCAGGTATTGCGGCCCCCGTTCACGCCGAGAATCTGTCCAGTGATGTAGCTGGCCTCCTCGGAGGCGAAGAATGCGCATGCCGCGGCAATGTCCTCGGGCCTGCCCACCCTGCGAACCGGCGTGCGGGCGATGTGGTCCTCCACGGTCCCGCCGAGCAGATGCCGGCTCTCGGCGCTGCGCAGCATCGGAGTGTCGACGAATCCCGGCGGCACCGCGTTGACGGCGATCCCACTCGGGCCGTATTCGAGGGCCAGCGACTTGGTCAGCCCGTTGACCGCCGACTTCGCCGCCACGTAGTGGGCCATGAACGGTTGACCGGAATGCGTGCTGGACGACGAGATGTTGACGATGCGTCCCCAGCCCGCCTCGACCATGTCGGGCAGCGCGGCCTGAATGGTGTTGAACACCCCGTTCAGGCTCACGTCGATCACGTTCTTCCATTCCTCGAACGACATGCTTAAGAGCTTCTTGAAGCCCTCCACCCCGGCGGCGTTGACCAGCACCAGGATCGGGCCGAGCGCGTCGCGGATCGCCGACATCGCGGCGTCGACCTGTGCACGGTCGGTGACATCGGCGACCTGGCCGAACCCGTCATCGGTGGGCGTGAGATCGAGGACGGCCACCTGAAATCCGTCCTTGCGCAACCTCTCGGCGACCGTACGGCCAATCCCCGAGGCACCGCCCGTCACAACCGCTGTCTTCGCGCTCAAGCCTTCATCCACCTTTCCTGAGCGATCGCTCAAACGGTCGGCTTCACATGCCTATCACCCGGTATCGATTACGGTCAAGCCTATGGACCGGCCTCCGTTTCGCTTTGGGGTACAAGCGACCAACGCTTCCGGCGGGCGCGAGTGGCGCGGCCGCATTCTTCGACATGATTGCCGAACCAGCCGTGTGATATGACCAGACTGTGACTGCATCCGAGCGACCGAGGGCGCGCGACTCCACGACCCGCGACATGCTGGTGGCCGCGACGAGTCAGATCATGGTCGAAGAGGGTTATGCCGCGGCGACGTCACGGCGGGTCGCCGCCAAGGCGGGAGTCAAGCCGGCGTTGGTGCACTACTACTTCCCCACGATGGACGAACTGTATCTGGCCGTCTTCCGCGTCGGTGCCGCCATCTATCTCGAAAAGCAGCAGCAGGCGTTGGCCTCGGACCGTCCGCTGCACGCCTTTTGGGACACCCTGACCGCGCCCAAGGACACCCGGCTGCTGCTGGAGTTCATGGGACTTGCCAACCACCGCAAGGAGATTCGGGCGGAGATCGCCACCTGGTCGGATCGGTGGCGCGAGCAGCAGATCACCGCGCTGAACTTCATCATCCGCGAACACGGCATCGACACCGACGAATTCCCACCCGCAGCGATCGCGTTCTTCATCGCTTCGATCGGCCGCACGCTGATCTTGGAAGAGGGGCTGGGTTCCTCGGCCGGCCACGAGACGGCCATCGCACTGGTCAATCGACTCCTGGACCGCTACGAAATGCCGGAACCGAAGGCTCGGCGAGACCGCGACGCCTGACCGTTTAGGGTAGCATCACCCGCAGTCGCTCCCACCCGCGCACCGTCGACGTCGGGCTGAGTTGCGCTGTGTCGTAATCGATATCCCACTCGGGCCAGCGATTGAGGATCTCGTCCAGCGCGACGCGTCCCTCCAGCCGGGCCAGGTTTGCTCCGAGGCAGTAGTGCACGCCTTTTCCGAAGGTGATGTGCGAGATGTTGTCGCGATGGATGTTGAACGTGTCCGGATCGGTATATCGGCGCGGGTCGCGGTTGGCGGCGCCGAAGAGCAGCAGCATCGCGCTGCCCGCCGGAATGGTGGTGCCGTAGCACTCGAAATCCTTTGCCATCCAGCGAGCTACGTGAGGGCCGGTAGGTTCGAAGCGCAGTGTCTCGTCGACGGTGCGGTTCAGCAGGGAGCGGTCCTGGTGGATTTCTCGGCGCTGGTCGGGGTGTTCGGCGAGCACCTTGGCCAGCCAGCCGATCAGCCGCCCGGTGGTCTCGTTGCCGGCGCCGGCGACGACCTGGGTGTAGTGCAGCACCTCTTTGCGGGTCAGCTTGCGGTGCACGCCCTCCTCGTCGTCGAACTCAATGTTGAGCAGCGTCGTCATCAGGTCGTCGGATGGGTTCTTGGATCGCCATTCGACGTAGTCGGCGTAGATGCGGCCGTCGGCAATGGAATCGGCGTTGGCGACCTTCAGCGGCGCTCCCGGCTTGGTGCGCAGGTTGGCGTCATTGGCGTCGCGCACCGAAATCTGGTCGGACTCTGGGATTCCCAGCAGCATGCCGATCACCCGCATCGGCATCATCGACGCGAGCTCGGCAATGATGTCGAATCCCGACGACCCGACGTGAGGGTCTAGGCAGCGCACGCAGTGCCGCCGGATCTGATCTTCGATTTCGGCCATCCGGCGCGGTGTGAAGACCCGCGACATCAGCCCGCGCAGCATCGTGTGTTCGGGCGGATCCTGGAACATCATCACGCCGCGGGGCATGTCGAATTTCGACTGCACCAGCTCGAGGATGTCACTGCGGCGGTTGGAGAACGTCTCCCAGTTGGCCAGTCCGCGCTCGACGTCGGAATGCCTTGAGATGGACCAGAAGTCGTACTTCTCGTTGTAATACAGCGGGGCCTCTTCACGCAGCCGCGCGTACGTCGGATAGGGATCGGCATTGATGCCGACGTCATACGGGTCGTAGTAGACGTCGGTGTCGTTCGTGACAGTCATCGGTGCTTTCCCTACTTCAGGCAGCTGCCGGCGTCCACCGGCAGCGCCACCCCGGTGATGTAGCGCGCTTCGTCGGAGGCCAGGAACAGCACGGCGTGGCTTCGGCCCTGCCCGCGCGCAGCACCGGTCACGAAGGTGACCTTGCCGTCCATCCTGCCCATGGCAACCTCCACCGAGTCCGTATTGGGCGATCGCCCAAATTAGTGACGCAGGCCATGTCTAACAGTCCCGGGACGAGGTCGTCAAGAGTTCAGCGAGGCGTCGATCAGCGTGGCGGCGGCCGCGCGGGCATGCACGGCGGGCGCGGTGTCGTTGAGCGAGGTCGCCAACGCGGTCGCGCCTTCGAACAGCACCGCCAGCTGCTGACCCAGCGAGTGCGGATCAGCGGCTCCGGTCTCCTGCGCGACGGCGATCAGGCGGCGGATAAATCGTTGCTTGTGCGCCCGTACGATCTCGTCAGTGCTGCGCAGTGATCCGGCCGATTCCACGGCTGCATTGTGAAACGGGCAGCCCCGCATGACATCTCGGCGCGACATTTCGAAGATAGCCAGCAGCCGGTCCCGGGCGGGCAGGGACTCGTCGTCCAGGAGTCGCTCGGCGGGCAGGGCGCCGCGTGCATCCATGCCCCGCAAATAGGCGTCGACGAGGTCGTTCTTGCTCGGGAAGTACTGGTAGTGGGTGCGCTTGGACACCTGGGCCTCTTGGGCGATGAGCTCGACACCGGTCGCGTGGATTCCGCGACGATAGAAGAGGCGGGCACTAGCACGCTCGATCCGCTCCCGGGCTCCCCGCCCGCCACCGGGACGCGTCGTCACCTCGGCCATCCTGCCAATGTACACCGATCAGTTTACAAGCTCTGGAATTACTACCTGCTTCGCCCTATTAAGTAGACCGATCAGTTTTTTGAGGGGATTGCATGACGACGTCTTCCCACACCGACATGCCAAGCTCGCCGCCGTGGGGCGCCGAGCAGTCGCGCACGATCACCTGGCGCGACCCGATGACCACGCAGGCGACGGTCGCGTCGATGAGCGGCCTTTCCTACTGGCGGGCGGTCGCCGACGGACACCTGCCTCCGCCGCCGATCGGCGAGCTGGTGCAGATGGGCATTGTCGCGGTGGAGAACGGCGCCATCACCTTCTCCTGGACGCCGGACGGGTCGATGTACAACCCGCTGGGACTGGTGCACGGCGGCGCGGTGTGCACGCTGCTGGACACCGTTGCCGCGTGTGCGCTGCACACCACGTTGCCGCAGGGAGTCGGGTATACGTCGGTCGAGATCAAGGTGAACTACCTCAAGGCCATGACGCTGGACAGCGGGCCGCTGACCGCCGTGGGCTCCGTCGTCAGGGCGGGCTCACGGATCGGGTTCGCGGAAGGCGAGTTCATCGATGCGTCCGGCAACGTCGTCGCGACCGCGAGTACGACGCTGTTGATCTTCGAGCTGCGCCGATGAACGCCCCCATCCTGGTAATCGGCGCGACGGGTCGACACGGCGGCACCGGACGGATCGTGGTGGAACGCCTGCTCAGTCTCGGGCACCCGGTGCGCGCGTTGGTCCGCACCGACGACGAGCGCGCGGGGACACTGCGGCGCCTCGGGGCCGCGACCGTGGTCGGCGATCTGCATGATCGGGCGTCACTGGTCACGGCCGCACAGGACGTCAGCGCGGTGTACTTCACCTATCCCGTTGCAGCGGGCGTTGTTTCGGCCGCGGCGAATCTCACGTCGGTTCTGGTCGATGTGAACCCGAAGCCGCACCTGGTGGCGATGTCGATGGCGGTGTCCTCGGTAGGTAGCCCCAGCAAGTTGGGTCAGGCCCAAGCGGTAGCCGAGGAAGTCTTCACCTGGGCAGGCCTGAACCCCACCGTGCTGCGGTTCGGCGGTCTGTTCCATGAGAACGTCCTGCTGCTGCACGGCGCCACGATTCGCGAGAATGGCCTGATTACCAACAGCTTCGGCCGCGGCCCGGCGCCGTGGATCGGCGGCGACGATGCCGCGGAGATCGCCGTTGCACAGCTCTTGGAACCGGCGCCGGAGTCTGCCCGGGTCAGTTATCCGCCTCCAGCCGAGGTGATCGATCACGCAGAATTGGCCCGCATGGTCTCGGCCGAGACCGGTCGGCCCGTTCGCTTCCAGCCCATCTCCGCGGCGGCATGGCGCAGCGAATTGGAATCCACCGCCGAAGCGGAGCCCACCTCTCCGGTCAATGCGGCCATGGCACAACACATCTCGACTGTGGGCGGCGCCCTGTCGCAACGAACCGAACCACTGATCGCCGCGGATCCCGACGCGCTGGCCGCGATACTGCACCGCCCACCGACCCGCCTTGTCGACTTCATCCGTCGCAATCTGCCGCACTTCGAGCCCGCGACCACTCGGGTGTGACACCAATCCTCAAGGCGCGCAGCATGGTGCCATCCGGGTGGCTCAGGCGGTGCTGCCGCAGATGCGCGCCCGCGGCGAGCACGAAGCGGCCGACGATGCTGGACACGAACAGCAACTTCCCGTCTACCGCCCGGGGCCGCCTACGCGGCGACCGAATGGGCGCTGAAGGTCGCTCGTCGAGGCGCTGGCCATCGGGGTCGAGCCGTTCGGTACGGCGAACGCCGCCAGCTAGGCGCGGGACGGCGCAACCGCCCGCAACCGTGAAGATTGACCACCGGGGTGTGAAAAATCCGTTAATAGCGTGGCAGGACCGTGCCGCAGACCCCAATTTGGAAGGATGACGCAGTTCGAGCTGCTTCCGTGGCTTCGGCACGGATTGAGCCGGCACCTCGATCGCGCCATCTGGCCGTTGAGCGCCTCGGTCGACAACCTGGGCCGGCTGTGGGTGGGCGGGGTGTCCGTCACCGAGATCGCCGCCGACTACGGCACGCCCGCCTACGTGGTGGATGAGCTGGATTTTCGGGCCCGGATCCGGGCCTATCGGGTGGCACTTCCCGGAGCCGAGCTGGTGTACGCCGGCAAGGCACTCCTGAGCAGCGCGGTGGCCGACTGGGCGGACACCGAAGGTGCCGGCCTGAACGTCTGCTCGCCCGGCGAACTGGCCACCGTATTGACCGCCGGGGTGCCGCCGTCGCAGATCGTGCTGCACGGCAACGCCATGACCGGCGGCGAACTGCACGACGCGGTCGACGCCGGAGTGGGCCGCATCGTCGTCGATTCCCCCAACACGATCGCGCTGCTGGCCGCGCAGGTGCGTCGCCGCCAGAGCGTGCTGATCCGGGTGATTCCCGAGATCGAAGCCGCCGGCCGGCATGAGGGCGGGCTCGGCTTCACCCTGGCGGACGGCCGCGCCGCCCGCGCCGTCAGGCGCATCCTGGCTCAGCCGTGGTTGCGCCTGATCGGATTGCACTGCCACCTCGGGTCGCGGATCACGGATGCCCGGCGGTGCGGGGCGGCGATCCGGCAATTGGTGGCCCTGATGGCCGAGGTGCGCGACCGCCACGGCGTCGTGCTGACCCAGCTCGACCTGGGCGGCGGCCACGGGGTCCCCTATCTGTCCGGCGACCCGGAACTCAGCCCGCAGGTGCTCGCCGGGGTCGTCGATTCCACGCTTCGGTCCGCGTGTGCCGACCACGGCTATCCCCGCCCGCAGATCGTGATCGAGCCTGGCCGGGCGATCGCCGCGCGCGCGGGAATAACGCTGTACCGGGTGGTCGACGTCAGGCATCGGCCCGGCGGGCGAAGCTTCGTCGTCGTGGACGGCGGCATGGTCGACAATCCGCACGAGGGGCTCCGCGGCGTGAAATACACGGCGGCACTGGCCAACCGGCACGTACCCACCACGACGACACCCGTCACGATTGTGGGCCGGCAATGCGAAGCCGGGGAGGAGATCGCCCGCGACGTCGAGCTGCCCATCGACATCCAACCCGGCGATCTGCTGGCGCTGGCGCCTACCACTATTCGATGGGGTCGGCCTGCAACTTGGTCGGCCGTCCGCCACTGATCGCCGTCGCCGGCGGGCGGGTTCGCCCACTGGTACGCCGAGAAACCGTCGCTGACCTGCTCGCTCGTGACTGTGATTGGTCTCACCGGGCGCATCGCCCCGGTTCCGTCACAATGGTTATCAACGGTGCGAGGGGGGCGTAGGTATGGCGGACATGGCTGCCAACCCGCACGCCGACCATTGGCCTCCCATACCGGTCCGCGCCGCCGGGAAAAGCGTCAGCGCGGTGCTTCGCATCGAGAACCGCCGGAGCACGCTGCGTGCACAGATGCTGTCCGTCGCGGCGTGGTTGCCGGCCACGATCGTCTACGCCGTCATGTTGCTCGGGGTGTCTTTCCTGCTGACAGCGCTCGGGCCGCATGCGCACGACGTCGCGGTGCGGGAGATGAGCACCAACTTGCACAACTTGGCACACGGCCACGTCGTCACGCTGGTCGGCAGCGCGTTCATTAGCGACGGCGGCCACGTGCTGTTTTGGCTACCGGGGTTGGTGTGCTTGCTGGCTCTAGGCGAATTGATTTGGCGCAGCAAGGGTTTGGTCGTCGCGTTCACGCTTGGCCATATCGGTGCGACGTTGATCGTCGCGGCTTGGCTGACCACCGCGCTGAAGGCAGGGTGGCTACCGATGTCGCTGGCGCGCGCCACCGATGTCGGGATGAGCTACGGCGCGGTGTGTGTGCTGGGGGCGCTCACGGCGTCGATACCGCCGCGATGGCGGCCAATCTGGATCGGCTGGTGGCTTGGCAATGCCGTCGCCGCGGCGTTGAGCGCGGACTTCACCGCGCTCGGTCACGTCGTTGCGCTGCTGCTCGGGATTGCGTTGTCCATCCGGCTGCGCTCGATCTTGCACTGGACGCTGATCCACTCGCTCCTGCTCGTGGTCGGCTCCGCGTTCGGGTACATGGTGCTGTGCGGACCGGCCGGCCCCGCACCGACAGCGGGCGCGGCAGGTGCACTGATCGCGCTCGTCGCGGCCTGGATATTGCGGTCACGCGACAACGCACCCCGAGCATTGACGGGCCGGTCGGCATTTGTACCGCAGCCCGCACAGTCGTAGCCATTCGCCCGACAAGCCTCGTTGCTTTTCGCCCAGATCCGAGTAGTGCGCGAGTGAAATCAACGGCCTCACTTCCTAAGTCCGCGGGCGAACCCATAGGGAATTCCCGCGAATTCGTGCTGCCATTTCCGTGGCTTTTCCGATCCTCGGCCGAGAGCTCACACAGAATACACTGTGCAACAACACTTTTCACGGCGAGCGTAGAGTCGAACGGATGAACTTAGTCGAGTCGATCCAACGCGGCATCAGCTGGCTGGCGACCCCGCACTACCTCAATCCTCACCTAGAGATGCAAACCCGCCCCATCGGCCGGACCGCGCTGGAAATGGAGATCGTCTCCTGCGCGTTCGCCGGCGGCGGCGCAACGCTGAAGTTCCCGGTGGCGATGTTGATCCTGCCGGCAGGTGCCTCGCCCGTCAGGAACTAGCCCGTGCAGACGAAGGGGGGTGCAGTCGATCGTCAGGGGGATGTCGCATCGCGCGGTCGCGGCGAGGATCGCCACGATCAGGAATTTGCTCTTCAGGCCGGACATGACTACTACTTCGTTCCTTCCTCGCCGCCCCCGGTTCGACCGCAGTAACTCCCCCAAACACAACGCTGCTTGATTTGATATCAGACTGGCTGAATAGGCTACGCACGCCGTCGCCGATTGCAGGAACTAATCACGGTTCCGGCGTGCGCCCAGCGACAGCCCTCATTCAATTCGAGTTGTTTTTCCTGGTCAGATCGGTATCTCGACTCGGCTGCACTCGTTTCGGCTCCCCGGGCATTTTGGGGTAATTCGGCGGATAGGGCATGTCGCCCAGGCCACGCTCTTCGTCGGCCTCGGCCATCTCCAGCAATGGGGTAAGCGACTGGACCACCTCGTCCATGCCGGCCCATGGGTCGTCACGCCCCCGCAGCAGGTTCGGCACGGTCCCCATCGTGTAATCGTCGGGCTCCGCGCCGGCTAATTCGTCCCAGCTCAACGGCATCGACACGGTCGCGATCGGTGTCCGTCGCACCGAATACGGCGAGGCCATCGTGCGGTCCCGGGCGTTTTGGTTGAAGTCGATGAAGATGCGCTCGCCGCGTTCCTCCTTCCACCACGACGTGGTCACCGCGTCCGGCGCGCGGCGCTCGACTTCTCGGGCCAGCGCGATGCCCGCCCGGCGCACTGCGATGAAGTCCCAGTCGGTGGCGATCCGGAGAAACACGTGAATCCCGCGCCCTCCGGATGTCTTGGGGTAGCCGACGAGTCCGAGCTCGTCGAGCAACGGCCGCAGTACGTCCACCGCGACCGACCGCGCCTGCTCAAAACCGACGCCGGGCTGGGGATCGAGATCAATGCGCAGCTCGTCGGGGTGTTCGGTGTCCGGGTAGCGCACCTGCCACGGATGCAGCGTGACGGTGCCCATCTGCGCCGCCCACACGATCGCCGCCGGATGCGTCACCATCAGCGCGTCGGCGGTTCGCCCAGACGGGAAGGTGACCCGGCAGGTCGCCAGATAGTCGGGATGATGCTGCGGTATCCGCTTTTGGTAGATCTCTTCACCGTCGATGCCGTCCGGAAAGCGCTGCAGGTGGGTGGGCCGGTTGCGCAGGGCGTCCAGCATCGGGCTTGCTGCTTTGACGGCCACGGCTCGGTAGTACTCGACCAGTCGCCGCTTGGTGCCGTTGGATCCGAGCCTTGGGAAGTACACCTTGTCCGGGTTGGGCAGTCGCACCGAGATGCCATCGACGTCGAGCTCTTCGGATGCCGCAGCCATCTGTCGATTCCAGCACGCCGCAGGTCAGAATGAACCAATGGACTTGCCCGTGATGCCGCCGGTTTCGCCGATGCTGGCCAAGCCGGTCAAGACGATCCCGCCCGACGCCTCCTATGAACCCAAGTGGGACGGCTTCCGGTCCATCTGCTTCCGGGACGGCGATCAGGTCGAACTGGGCAGTCGCAACGAGCGCCCGATGACGCGCTACTTCCCCGAGCTGGTCGCCGCGGCCCTGGCCGAGCTGCCGCAGCGGTGTGTGATCGACGGCGAGATCGTGATCGCCACCGACCACGGTTTGGACTTCGAGGCGCTACCGCAGCGTATTCATCCGGCCGATTCGCGGGTGCGGATGCTCGCCGAGCACACCCCGGCGTCGTTCATCGCGTTCGACCTGCTGGCCCTCGACGAGGAGGATTTCACCCCGCGTCCTTTCAGCACGCGCCGAGCCGCCCTCGTCGATGCGCTGTCCAATGCCGGGCCGTCGTTTCATGTCACACCGGCAACCACGGATTCAGAAACAGCGCATCTCTGGTTCGACGAGTTCGAGGGAGCCGGTCTCGACGGCGTCATCGCGAAGCCATTGGCCATCAGCTATCAGCCGGACAAGCGTGTCATGTTCAAGATCAAGCACGAGCGCACTGCCGACTGTGTGGTCGCCGGGTATCGAGTACACAAGTCGGGCGGCGACGCGATCGGGTCGCTGCTGCTCGGCCTGTACCAGGACGATGGCCAGCTGGCGTCGGTCGGCGTGATCGGTGCGTTTCCGATGGCGGAACGGCGGCGGCTTTTCACCGAATTACAGTCTCTGGTAACCACTTTCGATGACCATCCATGGAGTTGGGCCGCCCACGAAGCCGGCGAGCGCACCCCGCGTAAGAACGAAACGTCCCGGTGGAACGCGGGTAAGGACCTGTCGTTCGTCCCGCTGCGGCCCGAGCGGGTGGTCGAGGTTCGCTACGACCACATGGAAGGCCGGCGGTTCCGCCACACCGCTCAGTTCAGCCGATGGCGCGCCGATCGCGACCCGCGCTCGTGCACCTACGAACAACTCGAACAGCCGGTTACTTTCAGCCTGAACGACATCGTCCCCGGCCTCGGCTGAAAGCGCAGCGACCCTGCGCGGTGACCCGTACAGCATCTGCACAGCGACCTAGAAGCGAAAACCCGTTGCGCTGCCAGCTACCTACGCGGATCGTAGGTAGCTCGCAGGTTAACGGAGAGAAGTCAACAGATGAACTCAGCGGGATTCTTGACGTCCGCGGCCACGGCGATCTTGGCGGTTATCGCACTCTCGTCGGGAGCGCCGGTCGCCCACGCGACCAAAACCGATGACTTCCTTAGCCAGGTGCGCGCAAATGGGGTCGGACTGCATAAATCGGATGCCGCCTTGATTGAGGACGCCCAGGAAGTGTGCGCCATGCTCGACTACGAGCAGTCGCCCTACCAATACCTTGTCCAGAACTCCGATCTAAATGCACAGAAGGCCGCTATATTCGTTGACGTCTCGGTCAACTACTTCTGCCCACAGCTCACCCCCGGATAGGCAACGGACTTCCAGCCACCTTCGCCCCGAGCGACATCGGGACGAACCTTGGAGAAAACGGCCAGACCTGAAAAGCCGATAACCCGACCGAGCCTTGGCTAATCGATAGCCAGGCAAACACCGTCACGGTGGGTCATAATTCATTACCGCTTGTTTGGTCCGCGTGCACCGAAGCCAGTTATGGTCTCGCTCCATACTGAGCGACGGCGGAAGCAGATCCTTAAACGGATTGGTCGGAAGGAAGCCAACGAATGAACGCTGCGGCGGCCGTGAAGAAGCCCACGGCCATAGGAATCCTGGCGGCTATCGCGCTTTTCGGGTGCGCGATGCCGGTCGCGCACGCAACTACAGCCGACTTCCTCAACCAGGTGCGGGCTGCCGGGATCGGGGTCAACGCATCGGATGCCGCCCTGATCGAGGATGCCAACGAAGTGTGCGCCATGCTCGACTACCAAGAGGCGGCGTACCAGTACCTCAACCAGCACTCCGGTCTCGACCGAAATCAATCCGCGCTGTTCATCACCGCATCGGTGACAAACTTCTGCCCCCAATACGCCCCCCGAATGGGCTTGCCGGGCAGCTGAAACCTCGGTTGTGGGACGGAGCTAGACCGCGACGATTAGCTCCGATAGCCCCCGCAGCGTGACGTTCGCCTTGTACTGCGGTTCGCTGTCCAACCGGGCATCCGGAAAACGCGCCGCCGCCTCGGACAGTGCGATACTGGCTTCCATCCGCGCCAGTGGCGCGCCCAGACAGTAGTGCAGTCCGCGCCCAAAACCCAAGTGCCGGAAGGTTCCCCGATCAGGATCGAAGGTATCGGGCCGGTCGAATTCGGCCGGGTCCCGGTGCGCCGCGGCGAGCAACAACATCATCACGTCGCCCTCGGGCACCTCGACTTGCCCAATCTTCATGTCTTCGAGGGCAATTCGGCCCACCATCTGCACGGGCGGGTCGTAGCGCAGGGTCTCCTCGATGACCGACGAGACACGGGTCGCGTCAGCCCGCAACGCTGCCCATTGCGACGGCTCGCGCAGCATCGCCAGGACCGCATTGCCGATCAGGTTGACCGTGGTCTCGTGACCGGCGACCAGCAACAGCAGGCAGGTCGAGACGATCTCCTCTTCGGTCAGCTGATCACCGGACTCCTCCACCGCGATCAGACCCGACATCAAATCCTCACCGGGCCGTGAGCGCCGCCGGTCGATCAGGCCGTGCAGATACTCGCGCAGCCAGGTACCGGCGTCGAAACGCTCCTGCAGACCCTCCGAGGCAGCACCGGTGAACGTGACGAACGGATCCAGTGCTTGCGCAAGCAATCCCGAGGCGTGGCTGAACTGCGGCTCGTCTTCCAACGGCACACCGAGCAACCGGCAAATGACCGCCACCGGCAACGGGTACGCGAAATCTTCGACGACGTCAAAGCTGCCCTTCTCGGCGATCACGTCGAGCAATCCACCCACCAGGACGCTGATGCCGGGCCGCAGCGCCTTGACTATTTTCGGCGCGAACGCCTTGCTGACCAGCTTGCGCAGCCGCGTGTGATCGGGGGGATCGAGGAACAGAAATCCCGGCGGGGGCTGCGCGGGCGGCGGTGCGCCGGATTCGACGAGCTCGCGGATCTGCGCCTCCACTTGCTCTTGAGCGAGCGCAGATTTCATCCGGTCGCTGCTAGACGCTGGGTGCCGCAGAACATCGTCGCAGTCTCGGTAGCTCGAGAAGACGGCGAGGTGCGCCTCGGACAGCAGGATCGGTCCACGATCGCGAAACTGTGCGCTCAGCCGATACGGATCGGCGCGGTTCGCCGGGTCGAGAAATCCAAATAATAACTTTTGCGATTCGGCTTGGTCGTCGGACCCCGCGTGCGGCTGAATCGGTGCAGTTGTCATGCCGACATTGTGCATGTCGCACCTTAAATCTCCGTGAGAACGGAGTGACCCCGCACTCTTCAGCAACTAGCATTGCGCCATGAAGATGCCCCGCACATGCGGGTTGGGTATGGTCGCTGTCGTTCTGGCTACCCTGGCCAATGTGGCCATGGCTGCTCCGGGCTACGCATGCGCGTGCGGCGCGATCATCCCTCCCGTCGGCGGCCAAGCCGCCATGAACCACGAAGTGGCGCTGCTGCATTGGAACGGATCCAGCGAAACCATCGTCATGCAGCTTGCCATGAATGCCGACACGAACAACGTCGCCCTGGTGGTGCCCACCCCGACCCCAGCGACCGTCACCGAGGGCGACAAGGCGACATTCGCCGAGTTGGATACGCTCACCGCGCCGCGGGTCCAGCAGCGCCGGCACTGGGTGCTGGGGCAGATAGGCTCGAGTGGCCCCGCGCCTCTCGAAGCCGCGGCTCCCCGGGGCCCCACGGTGGTCGATCAGGTGCACCTGGGGCCGCTGGAGGCCACCACGCTGTCCGGTGGCGATCTGAGCGAATTGCAAAAGTGGTTGGACGACAACGGTTATGCCATCCGCCCGGCGGTGTCGGACGCGCTGGGCCCATATGTGCGCGACGGATGGTCGTTCGTCGCGATCAGGCTGATCAGTTCCGACCCCATCGTGGGCGGGCTCAACCCGGTGCGGATGACCTTCCCGTCGACGCAATTGGTCTATCCCATGCGACTTTCGGTCGCGGCCCCGAGCCCGCAGCAGGTGACGATCTTTACCCTGTCCGACCACCGACAGCAGCGCACCGACGCCGACGCCGCGCCGCAGGCCGGCCAGTCCGTCCAAGTACAGTTCGCGGGTAACATCTTCGCCGAGGCACGCGACCCGCTGCTGCGCGAATTGGCGGCCGATCATGGCGGCTACCTCACCAAGCTTCGGGTGAATATCCCCAAGCCGGCGCAGATCTCGTCGGATTTCGCCTTCGCCAACGCGGCCAGCGATGACGCCTACCGGCAGGTGATCTACGTCGACCGCAATGCCGTCATCCCGATCGAGCTGGTCGTGTTCGCCGTATTCCTGTTCGCCGGGATCGCGGCGGCGGTGCCGGTCGTCATCTTCGCGATCCGCCGGCACCGGCGGCGCGCTAACATCCTTCGCTGAGGCCCGCCAGCTCCGGGTTCGCCATCAACAGATCGAGGTAAGGTCGTTGTCCCTTAAGTAGTTTGGCGCGTGCCCGTGCTACCGGGAACCGCTCGACCCGGTCGACTTCGGGAAACTCGCGCATGTTGCCCGAACCCCTGGGCCACTCCAACTCGAAGGTATTACTGCGCGCGTCCGTGACGTCGAGGTCGCCCCGGACGGCGAAGGCAGTCACCACCTTGCCGCCGGGTTGTTTGAGCGCACCAAGGTCAAGGCGCGGTCCAGCCGGCACCGGCAGCCCCAACTCCTCGGAGAACTCACGCTGCGCCGCGGCCCAGGGATCCTCGTCCTCGGTGTACTCACCCTTGGGAATCGACCACGCCCCGTCATCCTTGCGGGCCCAGAACGGGCCGCCCGGATGCGCGAGCAAGGCTTCGACGACACCGTCGCGGACGCGGTACAACAGCACCCCCGCACTGAGTTTGGGCACCGAGCTCAGACCCCGACGGCGCGTTCCAAGTCTTTCAGCGACGTTTCCAACTGCGCGAGCAGGCGCTGCAGGTGCGGCACGCTGCGCCGGCACCCGACCAAACCGAAATCGAGCGTGTCAGCATTACTGACCAGCGTGATGTTCAGTGCCTGGCCGTCGAGGATGGCGGACAGCGGATAGCTGCCGTCCAGGCGGGCACCGCCGTAGTACAACTGCTCACGGGGTCCCGGAACGTTGGAGATGATGATGTTGAAGGGCGGCGCCGTCGACGTCACCCACCCGGGAACCATCGACATCGCCAGCGCACTCATATTCACCGCTGACAGCGCCAAAGCTTGCATCCGCGGCAACTGGGAGAACACCGTCTTGTTCTTGTGCATGGACTCGCTCACGACTTCCAGCCGCTTGGCCGGATCCTCGACGTCGGTGGCCAGGTTGCACAGGATCGCTCCGACCAGGTTTCCGCCGGCGTCGACCTCGTCCTCCCGGCGCAGACTGACCGGGACCATCGCCAACAGCGGCGCGTCCGGTAAGGCGTCCTGCTCCAGCAGGTAGTAGCGCAGGGCACCCGAACACATCGCCAGCACGGCGTCGTTGAGCGTCACCCCCGCCGCGTTCTTGACATTCTTGATGCGGTCCACCGACCAGGACTGCGCGGCGCAACGACGGGCGCCACCGATCTTGACGTTGAGCATGGTGCGCGGGGCGCCGAACGGCAGCGTGAGTTGCTGTTCGAACAGCGCGGCACGAGCCAGCAAGACCGTCGAAGGTGCAAGTGCTGCAAGGGATCCCGCCGTGTGCATCAATGAATTCAGCCGCGACGACGGCGCCGATTTACGTTGCGGTTTGCGCAGGCTCCACGGCGCCCGGATCTCGGTGTCCTCGGGGTCGTTCGACAGCGCACGTTGCATCAGCTTCAGGGCCGAGACGCCGTCGATCAGCGAGTGGTGCATCTTGGTGTAGATCGCGAAGCGGCCGTCCTTGAGTCCCTCGATCACGTACGCCTCCCACAGTGGACGGTGGCGATCGAGCAGGGCGCTGTGCAGCAACGAGGTCAGCTCGAGCAGATCGCGGACCCGTCCCGGCGAGGGCAGTGCGGAGCGCCGGACGTGGTAGTCGATGTCGAGGTCCTTGTCGTAGGACCACCCGAGGTTGGCGATCCCGCCCAGGAAGGTCGCCGGGCGCTTGAGAAATGTCGGCTGAAAATCCTGCTGGACAACCAGGCTGTCGTAGAACTCGCGCACGAACTCCAGACCGGCACCGTCCGGGGGTTCGTACAGCTGCAGGCCGCCGACGTGCATGGGGTGTTCACGGGATTCGCCCAGCAGAAATATCCCGTCGGTGGGGGTTCATGAGTTCCATCACTCAATTAGACAGTGCTCGCGGCGCGAAGCGAAGGTGCAATCTGCGCCGGCCATGTCAACCCCCAGCACCGGCTGCGCCGCGGAGCCGGACGAGAGTCTCAGCTCATCACGTGCCGTACATCGCCTCGACCTCGTTGGCGAACCGCATCCGGACGATGTTGCGCTTCACCTTCAGGGTCGGGGTCAGTTCACCGGTGAGGACCGTGAAGTCGACCGGCAAAATCCGGAACTTACGGATCGATTCCGCATGCGACACCATGCGATTGGCTTGTTCGACCGCCCCGCCGATCTCGCTGACCAGATCGGGATCGTCGACCAGTTCCGCGACGGATTCGGTCGCCCCCTTGCCGTGGTGCTGCTTCCACACCTCGAAACCTTCCGGGTCGATCGCGATGAGCGCGGCAACGAAGGGCCGGTTGTCGCCGACCACCATCGCCTGGCTGATCAGCGGGTGCGCCCGCAGCTGATCTTCCAGCACAGCCGGGGCGACGTTCTTGCCGCCGGCGGTGACGATGATTTCTTTTTTGCGGCCGACGATCGACAAGTAACCGTCGTCGTCCATCGACCCGAGATCGCCGGTGTGGAACCACCCGTTGACGATCGCCTCCCGAGTCGCCTTATCGTTGTGCCAATACTCGCTGAACACGACGCCACCGCGCACCAGCACTTCTCCGTCGTTGGCGATCGCCATGCTGTTGCCGGGCAGCAGCTTTCCCACCGTGCCGAGGCGCTCTTCACCGATCTGGTTCACCGTGATCGCGGCGCTGGTCTCGGTGAGCCCATAGCCCTCGTAGATCGTCAGGCCGGCTCCCCGGTAGAAGTGGCACAAGCGCTTGCCCAGCGGGGCACCGCCGGAGACTGCGGCATGGCAGTCGCCGCCCAGCGCGGTCCGCAACTTGCGGTAGACCAGCCGATCGAACACTGCGTGCCGAGCCCGCAACAGCAGCCCAGGGCCGCCGGAGTCCGCGGCCATGCTCCAGTCAATCGCAGTCCGGACCGCCGCATCGAAGATCCCCCGCCTCCCACTGTCATGCGCCTTCAATTCGGCCGTGTTGTAGACCTTTTCGAAGACCCGGGGTACCGACACGACGACAGTCGGCTTAAACGCAGCCAAGGTCGGAACCAAGTTCTTGATGTCGCTGGTATAGCCGATGGTGACCTTGGTCGCGAACGCCGACATCGACAACGCACGGGCCAGCACATGGGCCAACGGCAGGAAAACCAATAGCCGTTGCCCCTTACGCAGTAGTGTCGGGAAATACGTCGCCGCGCCGCGTGTCTCGTACAGCAGATTGGCGTGCGTCAACTGACAACCTTTCGGGCGACCGGTCGTACCCGAGGTATAGATCAGCGTCGCGGGATCCGCCGCCCGCAATGCCGCCAGGCGCTTGTTCAGTTCGCTGACGTCGACCGCTTGCCCGGCCGTGGCCAGCTCCCCGAGCGCCGACGGCCCGCCCGTCTCGAGATGCAATATTCTGCGCAGCGCGGGCAGCTCGGTACTCAATTCTTTGACCAGTTGGCCATGAGCATCGCTTTGGGTTATCACCAGCACCGCACCGGAATCCTCGAGCACCCACCGGACCTGTTCAGCCGACGAGGTGTCATAGATGGGAGCGGTAAGCGCTCCAACCGACAGGATCGCGTAGTCGAGAATCACCCACTCGTAGCAGGTGGCCGCCAAGATCGCCACGCGGTCCCCGGGGCTCACCCCCTCGGCGATCAGACCGAGCGCGGTTTCGCGGATCTGCGCAGCCGCCTGGGCACAGGTGACATCCCGCCACACGCCGTTGACGAGGCGCTGAAAGATGACATGATCGGGGTCGTCCCGCTCATGTGCATACACACTCGCGACGATGCTGTCGCGCTCGTCTACGGTGAAGTTCGCGGGAACGCTGAATTCACGCACGATCCGGCGACCCTCGAAAATAGTGGGTGCCCATAAGACCCACCTCCTGGCTGTTGGTGTTCCTGGCCCGACGCTAGCCGCACCGGCCGCGGCCATCCAGTGGCCATAGGTCCCAGCGTCAAGGGTCCATTGGACTCATAGCGTCAGCGCTCGGCGATCGCCCACGCCGAGGTCGCGATAAGGTCTCCGCGCTCCAACGCGGCCGCGCGGTGTTCGTGGACCTTGAGGTAGTCCTGATCCGTGACCATGTCGATGAAGGCCCGCGGTGATGGATATTCGACGATGAGAATCGCGTCCCACCAAGGCTTTTCGCCTTCGCCGATAACCGTCGAGGGCGCTCCCCCGGCGTAGCGCAGGGTCGCACCGACGCGTTCGAGGTGCGGTGCGACCTCTCGCCCGTATTGGGCGTAACGCTCCAGCCCGCCCTCGGGCTGGAACTTCAGCAAGTTGACCATCACCACCGGGGCGTCGGCCGGGCGCGCTGCCAACGCCACGAATTGCTCGGGAGTGGGTCCCAGTCCGCTCATGTGAATCTCCTGCCGTCAAGCCGTCACGCTTTCACATCCGAGACGAAAGTACCGCGACACCCTCGCCGCGTAGATACGACAGGGCCCACGGCCTTCCCGCGAGGACAGAAACGAGGTGAGCGGCCCGCCCGGTGACCACCGGTCCGCCGTCTTGATGAACCCAGTTCGCATCGGTGGCAACGAGATCGAGGCCACGGCTACGCGCGGCCGCCGGGACGAACGGGTTGGGCACCCGCACCTCGGTGTTCAGCACGGCGACCACGGTCGACATCGGCACCGCCGACTCCTTGCCTAACGCATACGCGATGTCGAGTTCGTGGATGACGTGGTCGCCGAGCAACAGACGTCTCGGAAAGAGGCGCCCGATCCCGCGGGGCCGACGCGTTAGCGCGGCAAGTTCGTCGAGCAAGCGGTCTGGGCTGCACCGCGCTGCCAGAGCACGGGCCAGTTCGGCGTTGGCCACATCGAACGAACCGCGATGGTGCAGCATGGCGGAGCCAACCGCGGAGAGCGCGACCCCGTAGCCGACGACAAGATGCGCCAATACCTCGTGATTGGTCCACTCGGTGCACAGGCTCGGTTTGGCCCACTGGGCCGTGCTGATGTCCCGAGCCAACTCGACGAGCCTGGTGTCGTTGTCTCGCGAAATATTAGCCGACTCGAACACCGAGGTGCTCCTGCAGGAAGGCCGTCTGATCGTCGAGCAGCACACTCAGCAGCGGCGGGTGATAGATCTGGAAGTGGTCGCCGTCGTAGTGCCGCGCCAGCCCGCGGTGCGCGGCTGCGGCGACGTCCTCGGCGTGGCGCGGGTCCATCAAGGTCTCCCGGTCTGATACGCAAATGAGCAGCGGCGCTTTGATTTTCACAGCCCCGCGCTTGGCGCTGCTGGATGCGATGCCGAGCACATCCAACGCCGCCATACGATTGTCGAACGTGCATCCCGGTTCGACGGTGGAATACCAGCCCTCCAACGCACCCGCGACCGTGACCGCGGCCAGGTCTGCAGGGCGGCCGACGATCGGGACATACGTTCGGCCTGCCCGCCGCAGCCGGTTGACGGCATCGGCGATGATGGCGGGCGTGAGCCGCAACGCGGGCAGCACGCCGCCGCGCCGAAGCGTTCCGGGCCCGTGCACAATCGGGCATTGCACCACCACCGCAGCGACGTCGACCCCGCGTGCCGCCGCCTGCAGCACGTGCAGTGCACCGAGACTGGTCCCCCACAACCCCACCCTGGCGGCGTCGATGCCGCCGTGCTGGCGCAGGTGGTCCAGCGCCGCCTCGACGTCCTGCCGGTGCGCCCGCATGCCGAACTGCTGGCGTGGTGCGCCGTCGGACTCGCCCGTATACCGATAGTCGAACGCGAGAGTCGCAACGCCGGATTTGGCGAAATGCTGTTCGTACTGGGCCAGCAACATCCCGTGGGTAGCGCCCAGGCCGTGAGCCAGCACCAGGCCCGGGTGCGGACCAGGCCCGTCGGGAAGAGTGAGCCAGCCTGCGCAGCGGGTACCACGCGACATGAAGGACACCCTGGTGGTGCGGTAGGCAGCGGTCATGTGAGATCCTTCGATAGATACGTACACCGTACGTATTAGCTTACGTACACCGTACGTGTCAACGGATGCACACGTAAAGGAGGCCGGCCGTTCCATGCGCGCACGATTCACGCTCGCCGAAGTACGGGCGCAGGCGATCCAGATTGTCGACAAGGACGGGCTCGCAAGCCTGAGCATGCGATCGCTGGCGGCCGCATTGGGTACCGGGCCGATGACGCTGTACAACTACGTCAAAGACCGCGAGGAGCTCGAGGGCCTGGTCGCCGAGGCGGTGCTCGCCGACGTCCGGCTGCCACGACGGTCCACCGACTGGCGTGCCGATGTCAAGGCCATCGCGACCGCCATCTGGCGGACGGTGCGCCAACACCCCAATGCCGCGCCGTTGGTATTGACGCGCCGCACCGTATCGGCAGCGGGCTACCTGCCCGCCGAGCGCCTCGTCGAGGCGCTGCGACGCGCCGGCCTTAGCGATCTCGACGCGCTCGCCGCCTTTCGCGGAGTGCTCAGTCTCGTAATGGGTGCTGCCCAAGTCGAGTTGGCCGGCCCGCTGGCCGCGGCCGACCGCGAACAATCCAATGCGGCGATCGCCAAGCGGATCGGCGACCTGGCCTGCTCCGAGCACCCGCACCTCGCCGCGCTGGCCGAGACCAGCCAGCGCTCGACGATGGGCGACGACTTCGACCGCTCCCTCGACATGCTGCTGACCGGCATCGAAGCCCGGGCCCGCAGCGACACAAAAATATGCCAACATCGACGATAGCCGTTGCGGGCCAACCGGTTCGAGGAACGCCGAGTGCGCGGCGCAGGCGCGGTCGCTCGGCGTGTCGTCACCCTGGACGCACACCCGACGCCCCGGAGGCGCTCGCGGGCTTACAGCAGGTCGGTGATCGTTTTCAGGCCCGCGTCATAGAGCACTCCGGGCATCATGCCGCCGTCGCATTCGACGGTGGTGCCGTTGACGAAGTCGGCGTCTCCGCCCGCCAGGAAAACGCAGACGCATCCGACCTCGGCGGGCTCGCCGGCCCGGCGCATCGGGACGGCCGCGAAGTACTTCTCGCCGGTGGGATCGTCTTTGGGCAACACGAACGAGCGGAAGTTCTCGGTCATCGTCGGGCCCAGGGCCACACAGTTGACGCGCACCTTCGGGCCCCACTCCTCGGCCAGTGATCGGGTGAGGTGGTTGAGGCCGCTCTTGGCCGCGCCGTAGGAGACCAAGGTCGGCGAACCCGCCGGATGTCCGGCGCCGCTCGAGATATTGATGATGCAGCCGACGCCGTCCTGGGTCGCCATCTGCCGATAGGCGCGGATCGCGAACCAGAGCGGGCTGATCAGATTCATCTGCACCGCGAACGCGTGGAACAGCGCGGTGCGTTCATAGTCGTCGTCGCTGGGCGGGGCGCCCTGAATACGTTGCACGAGTTCGGGAATGCTCTCCACGTGCGGCGCGGGGACGGTGCCGCCGGCGTTGTTGACCAGGATGTCGACCCGGCCGTGCGTGGCGACCACGTCAGTGACAAAGGCGTCGATCGAGCCGCAATCGCCCTGATCGCAAACGCGCTGCGAGGCGCGTGGCGCCCATTCGGAGTCGGCGTCGACGCCCGGGATGGTGTCCAGCGGCCCGCGCGAACAGCCGATGACGGTGGCGCCGGCGCGCAGCAGTTCGTGGGCGATGCCGACTCCCACGCCGCGGCTGGTTCCGGTGACGATCGCGACCTTGCCCTCGAGCACGCCCATGACCACACCTTCCTACCGGAGCCATTGTTGACAGTGACTGCCAGCGGGTCATGCTGTGCCATTTCGGTCGTTGGCGTGTAAAGGCGTGCAATCGAAAGGACACCGATGAGTAGTTCGGCCAAGCTTCGTGTCATCCAATGGGCGACCGGGGGCGTCGGCAAGGCCGCCATCTCCTGCGTGCTCAACCACCCGCAGCTCGAGCTGGCCGGTTGCTGGGTGCACAGCGCCGAAAAGAACGGCATCGACGTCGGCCGCATCATCGGGTCCGAGGACCTGGGCGTCACCGCCACATCGAGTATCGATGACATCCTCGCGCTCGACGCCGACTGCGTCATGTACAGCCCGCTGGTACCCAACGACGACGAGGTCATCGCGATCCTGCGGTCCGGCAAGAACGTGGTGACTCCGGTCGGCTGGGTCTACCCGGATCCGGGCAACAAGCGTCACCAGGCCGTCGCCGATGCCGCGGTGGAAAGCGGTGTGACGCTTCATGGTTCGGGGATCCACCCCGGGGGTATCACCGAGCGGTTCCCGCTGATGGTGTCGTCGCTGTCGGCGGCGGTCACGCATGTGCGTGCCGAGGAGTTCTCCGACATCCGCACCTACAACGCCCCGGACGTGGTACGCCACATCATGGGCTTCGGCGGCACACCCGAGGAAGCCGTGAACGGTCCCATGGCCAGCCTGCTCGAGGCGGGCTTCAAGCAGTCCGTGCGGATGATCGCCGACCACATGGGATTTCGTATCGAGCCGAACATCAGGACCGTTCAGGAGATCGCGGTCGCGACCGACACGGTCGACTACGACCCCTTCCCGATCACGTCAGGACAGGTGGCCGCGCGCCGGTTCCGCTGGCAGGCCCTTGTCGACGGCCAGCCGGTCATCGAGGCGGCGGTCAACTGGCTCATGGGTGAGGAAAACCTGGACCCGGCCTGGAATTTCGGCGGTATCGGCGAACGGTTCGAAGTGGCGATCACCGGCGACCCGCCGGTGAAGCTCACCTTCAAGGGGCTGCAGCCGGAGACGATCGCCGAAGGACTGATCAAGAACCCGGGCGTCGTGGTCACCGCCAACCACTGCATCAACGCCATTCCCGACGTCTGCGCCGCGGACCCGGGTATCAAGACATACCTTGATCTGCCGCTGTTCGCCGGCCGCCCGGCGCCCAATCTCGCGCGGCCATCGTGACCGGCGAAAGCGTCCTCGCCGATGTGTCGTTCTGTCACCTCGTCGTGGGCGTCACCGACATGGACCGCGCGCTGGCCTTCTACCGGGGCGTCCTCGGTATGGACGTCGTCTTCGAATCCTTGATCTCCGGCGAACCTTTCGACGCGGTGCTGCACGCGACTCGCAAACAGGAGGGCCGGGTGGTCGGCGGCCTGCTGGGCGGGCTGATGATCGAACTGCTGTCGCTCGGCACGAACCCGTCGGAGCAGAAGCCCGCACGCCGGGGCATCACCGGACTTCACAATGTGTCGTTGTCGGTGACCGATCTCAACGACACGCATCGCCGCGTCATCGACGCCGGGTACACGCCCGACCAGGAACCATTCGAGATCGGCGGAGTAGGAATGTTTTTCGTGAAGGATCCGGATGGGACGCCGGTGGAGTTCATCGAACTACCCGACGGGGTACGCAGCACCTACGAAATGCACCGCGGCGTGCGGCTGCAGATGGGACCCGTCGCATGAGTTACAGCCATCCCGATTCGATGCGCGGCCACGTGGCGATCATCACCGGCGCCGCCCAAGGTGTCGGCAAGGGCACCGCGACCGCACTGCTCGAACGCGGCGCGTCGGTATTGCTGGTCGACATACAGGCCGATGTCCTGGACTCAACAACCACCGAACTCAAGGAATTGGGTCCGGTCGAAAGCCTGGTCGCCGACGTGCGCGACCCGGACAGCGCACAACGGATCGCTGCAGTCGCGGTCGAGGCGTTCGGCACGGTGCACGGGTTGGTCAACAATGCCATCGCCACCAACGAGCCCAAAAAGTTCGTCGACATCACCCTCGAGGACTTCGCGCTCGGCCACGACGTCGGCCCCCGCGCGACCTTCCTGCTCATGCAGGCGGTGTACCCGCTGATGGTCGAGGCCGGGGGCGGGTCGATCGTCAACCTCGGCTCGGGGACGGGCACCGGTGGCGAACCCAGGTGGGGCGGTTATGCCACCGCCAAGGAAGGTATCCGTGGCCTGTCCAAGGTCGCCGCGCTGGAATGGGGACGCGACAACATCCGCGTCAACGTCATCTGCCCGTTCGCCGAATCCGACGGCGTCAAGTTCTGGAAGTCGTTCGCGCCCAAGGAGTACGACAAAGCGGTTGGGCGGGTACCGATGAAGCGCATCGGCGACGTCCGCACCGATATGGGAGCGCTGGTGGCGTTTCTGCTCGGCAGTGACGCGACGTTCATCACCGGTCAGACCATTCACGTCGACGGTGGGATCGGCTGCTTCCGGTGAACGCCGAAGGCGAATCGCTGCGTGATCGCCAGCGGGCTCAGATCCGCGCCGATATCCGGCGAGCGGCGTTCCGGTTATTCGTCGAACGCGGTTATGACGCGGTGACAACGGAGGAGATCGCCACTGCCGCAGGTGTTTCACCGCGTACGTTCTTCCGGCATGTGCCGACCAAGGAGGAGCTGCTGCTCGCGCCGGTGCGCTATGGAGGTGCCGCGATCGTCAATCACCTGGAACAACGCCCCGCCACCGAGGCTCCCGATGTCGCCCTGATCAATGCCATCATCACGCGGACGCAGTCGTTCGACCGCGCCGACTGCGAGGAGTGGCGCGCAGCCTTGCTGGTTGCGCCGGGGTTGCTCGACAAGGCAACGATCCACACTCCCGCCGACAAGGAGCGGGCGATGAAGCTCGTCGCGCAACGCATGGGCACCAACCCCGAAACCGATATGCGTCCCGGCCTGCTGATCCAACTCGCCTTTGGCGCGGCAGATTTCGCCTTCCAACGATGGGTACTACGGTCAACCAACCGCCAGCCGCTGGATCGCTATGTGATCGAAGCCCTCGAAGCGGTCAAGAGTCCCCATTGGCGAAAGAATCGCTCGGCCGACTAGTCAGCCGGTCCCGATCGCCGCTCGCTACTGGCGCCCTGATTCGATATTTGCTTATATAGAAGAATGTCGAATCAAGCTCTGTCGGGATGTTGCCCGCGCTTGGGTGCGAGCGCGCTGAACGATTCCCAGGCCGCAACCCTGGCGACAATGTTCAAAGCGATCGGCGATCCGGTGCGCCTGCGATTGTTAAGCCTGATCGCGAGCCATCCCGGCGGGGAGGCTTGCGTCTGTGAAATTTCAGCGACGTTCGACGTCTCTCAGCCAACGATCTCCCATCACCTCAAACTGTTGCGTTCAGCCGGCTTGATCGACTGCGAGCGGCGGGGAACCTGGGTGTATTACTGGGTGATTCCCGAAGCCTTGCGACACCTTTCGTCGGCTTTGACGATCGACGATATGGCCATGACGACAACGCAGCGCCGCCCGTGACACACACCCACTCAGAGCCCGCAGCCGCGCGAACAGTCGCCCGGCTTTCGACCCTGGGCCGGATGCTTCCGCTGTGGATCGGGGTGGCCATGGCCACCGGTCTGCTACTCGGCCGGGTGGTACCTGGTTTGGGATCGGCGCTGAGCACTGTTGAATTCGACGGCGTTTCCCTGCCGATCGCGCTGGGCCTGCTGGTGATGATGTACCCGGTTTTGGCCAAGGTGCGCTATGACCAGCTCGGCGAGGTCGCCAGCGACCGCAAACTCATGGCTTCCTCGCTGGTACTCAATTGGCTGATTGGCCCGGCAGTGATGTTCACCCTGGCATGGCTGCTACTCGCCGATCTTCCCGAATATCGCACCGGTCTGATCATTGTCGGGCTGGCCCGCTGCATCGCCATGGTCATCATCTGGAACGACTTGGCCTGCGGGGACCGCGAAGCCGCAGCTGTCCTGGTCGCTCTCAACTCGATCTTCCAGGTCGTGATGTTCGCCGTGCTGGGCTGGTTCTATCTGTCGGTGCTGCCCGGCTGGCTGGGTCTGCCGCAAACCGGCATCGCCGTCTCCCCATGGGAAATCGCAAAATCCGTGCTGATCTTTCTGGGGATTCCGCTGCTGGCGGGGTACCTGTCCCGTCGACTGGGTGAACGCGCCAAGGGCCGCCACTGGTACGAGACCCGGTTCCTTCCGCGCATCGGACCGTGGGCTCTGTACGGGTTGTTGTTCACGATCGTTATTCTGTTCGCCCTGCAGGGCCACCAGATCACTTCTCGGCCATGGGACGTCGCCCGCATCGCCATACCGCTGTTGGCCTACTTCGCGGTCATGTGGGCTGGGGGGGTACGCCCTCGGATTGGCACTGCGGCTCGGCTACGCGCGCACCACGACCTTGGCGTTCACCGCGGCGGGCAACAACTTCGAATTGGCCATCGCGGTGGCGATCGGCACCTACGGTATCGCGTCCGGGCAAGCTCTGGCCGGCGTGGTCGGGCCCTTGATCGAAGTCCCCGTCCTCGTGGGGCTCGTCTACCTCTCCCTGGCACTTCGCAACCGGCTCTTCGGTTTTCGCGCCACGGCAGATTCGAGCAGGAGCACCCGCGATGGCTGACCACCCCAGCGTCTTATTTGTGTGCGTGCACAATGCCGGTCGCTCTCAAATGGCCGCGGCGCTGCTGATGGATCTGGCTGGCGACCGGATCGAAGTCCGTTCCGCGGGATCCGAACCCGCTGATCGCCTCAACCCCGCGGTGGTCACGGCGATGGCCGAACTCGGCATCGACATCGCCGCCCAGCTTCCCAAGCTGCTGACCGGCGAGGCGGTGCAGTCCAGCGACGTCGTGATCACCATGGGCTGTGGTGACACCTGTCCCTACTTTCCCGGGGTGTCTTACCGCAACTGGACACTGCCCGATCCCGCTGGCCAATCGCTAGAAACCGTGCGTGCCATCCGCGACGACATCGCCCGCCGCGTCGAGGCCTTGCTCGCCGAACTCCTGTCGACCCCCTCGACCCCATAACCGGATCCGGAGAAAGGAACCACCATGTCACGTGTACAGCTAGCCCTCAACGTCGACAATCTCGACGAGGCAATCGCCTTCTACTCCAAGCTTTTCGACGCTGAACCCGCGAAGATCAAACCGGGCTACGCCAATTTCGCGATCACCGAACCTGCGCTTAAGCTGGTGCTGATCGAGAATCGAGGCCACGGCGGCACGCTCAACCATCTAGGTGTCGAGGTTGCCGACAGCGGTACGGTGCACACCGAGATCGCCCGGCTGGCGGCAGCGGGGTTGTTCACCGAGGAAGAGATCAACACCACTTGCTGTTTCGCTGCCCAGGACAAGGTTTGGGTGACCGGACCCGCCGGCGAGCGGTGGGAGGTCTACACGGTGCTAGCCGACTCGGACACCTTCGGGCCCGGCACCGAGGAAGCCTGCTGCACGGCCCAATCGGCGTCCTAGCGCCTAGCGGGACTTGTTGTGCCGCATCTGATTGAACGGCACACCTCGGTCCGCCACGTATTCGCGGGTAAGGCCGAACGCGCGTTCGCCAATCCGATCGCGGTGTGCCACAGTTCCTCATCTTGGATGCCAAAGGCGTTGACCGCCATGGCCAGCAGGTAGTAGCCGCCGATCGTGAACACCAGGTCCATGCGCTGGGCGTCGGTGAAGTGGCGGCCGAGCTCATCCCAGGCGGGTGTGGCGATGGTGCCGGTGTCCACCAGGTCATCGACCGCGGCAAGCACCGACTGGTCGGCGTCGTCGCCGAGTTGCCCGTCGCGAATGGCGTCGGTCTCGACGGCGCTCAGACCCGCCCGGCGGGCGATCGGGAGATGATGTGACCACAGGTAGTCGCAGTTGCGCCGGTGCACCGCCCGCAGCAACGCCATCTCGCGTACCCGCGGCGAAAGCGTGGACCCGTTGAGCAGATGTGTTGAACGGCAGATACGCCCGCGTCAGGTCGGGATGGCGCACCAGGGTCGACAAGATATTGCCGGCGCCCTTGGGGCTGGCCCGCTCGGCGGGAATCAGGGAGGCGATGGCGCGCCGGCTGCGGTCATCCCATTCGTCGGCCGGCAGCGGGGTAAGCCGCGGCGCGGGTTGATCGGCCATCTACTGGATCGGCTCATCACCGAGCACGGTCGTGCGCAGCATCAGACGCTCCGAGTCCGGCGCATAGGGGGCGGCCCGATGCAGCACGCCTCGGTTGTCCCAGATGACGGTGTCGCCGACCGACCAGCTGTGGCTGTAGACCTTGTCGGGCACCGTTGCGCGGTCGAGCAGCTCGGCCAGCAGGGCGCGGCCTTCGCCGAGGTCCATGCCCACCACGTAGTCGGCGGAAGCCCCCAGCACCAACGACTTACGGCCGCTGCGATGCGTCCACACCAGCGGGTGTTCGTGCGTGCGGCGAGATCGCCACTGCGCCAACTGCTCCGGAGCGGGTTTGGAGTGATGCGCCGCTGGGAGGCCTCCAGCGAGTGCACCACTCGCAACGAGCTGTACCGTTCTTTTTCGTCGTCGGTCAGCGCGTCGTGCGCCGCGTAGGAGGAGGCGAATTCGGTTTCGCCGCCGCGCTCGGCGACCTGCTTGGCGGACAGGACGGTGGCCTTTTGCGGGTAGTCGTCGCCGGTGGGCGTGCAGCCGTCGATGTGCCAGTCGAACGTCCCCCTGAGGTAGGCCGCCGAGGAGTTCTTCGACTTGTCCAGCGTGACCGGGTAGATGCCGGCGACCGAGTGATGGCCGTCCGAGGAGTAGTCGATGGCGCCGAGGCGGTGGCAGAACTCCACCTGGGTTTCGGGGTCGAGGTGCAGCCCGGGAAACACCAGAACGCCGTTGTCCCCCAACGCATCCAGGATGGCCTCGCCGACCGGGTCGTCGGCAGCCAGGTGGGCGGGGTCTAGGCCGGTAACCTCGGCGCCGACCGAGCCGCTGAGCTTGGTGATGGTAAGCAGACTCATGGTCTGGCCTTTCCTGCGTGATCCGGTGGATATCAGGGCACGGGTTCGTCGGTGCGGATCATCACCGCGTCGGCCGCATCCGTCGGGGCGGGCTGATGCATGACCTCGACGGCCATGGCGACCATGACCAGGGAATAGATCATGTGCAGCAGGTTGACCGCATCGTCGGGCAAGTCCTTGAGCGTGAACTTGTCGCAGTACTCGATGGCCTCTTCGAGGCGCGGGAAGAATGCGTCATGGAACGCGTGCATGTCGGCCATACTGCTGGCCATCCGCGCGTTCCAGCGTTCGGTTTCGGTGGCCAGGCACCAGATTTGGGCGTAGCCCTCCAGCTCGGCGAATCCGGTGGGTAGCAAGGTATCCGGCATGGTCACACTCCGACCGGGGCTTTTTCGCGGCGGTAAGCCTCGACCCACTCCACGGCGGTCTTGTGCAGATGACGTACCAGGATCTCCTGGTCGTTGAGCGGGAACTCGTCGACGACGCCGTACTCTAGCGCGGCCTGCGTGCCGCCGAGCATGCCCGCGTCCTGCAGCGCGAAATCCTTGAGCACCACCGCGGCGACTTCGTGTTCGACGCGCTCGCGCACACTGCGCGCGGGGCTGAAGTAGGTGTAGGCCTCGAACCGGTGGGTGTTGTGGGAGGTGGGCCAGTACCGGTAGAGCAGATACCAGCCACCGTAGATCAGTATCTCGGTGTTGGGGAAGATCTGGAAGTTGCTGATTCCCCAGGGCTCAATGCCACCGGGGTTGAGCCCGGCGGGTAGTTCGCCGATGTCCGGGGTGCGCCAGGGGCCGACGAGTCCACTCTGGGTGGCCCGCTCGATCGGATACATGTACTCCGGCGGCAGCAGCCAGCGCCGTCGCCCCGCCGTCGACACCAGCCGGTGCGGGCCGTCGAGTTGGAAATGGCCGCAAGTGAATCCGGCTTTGGGGTCACGCACCTCCGGCGGCACCTGTTGTGAGTGCAGCGACGGCACGTGGTAGTACTCCTGGAACGCGTCGGCGAAGATCTTCCAGTTGCTGTTGTTGTGCGCGACCCACTCGTAGCGCTCGGTCAGTTTGTCGAAGGGGTAGCCGTCCAGCCCGGCGATCATCGGGCCCAGGAATTCGCGCAGACTCTGCCGCGGCTCGCGATCGAAGTTGATGAAAATGAAGCCATTCCAGATGTCGCAGTGCACCGGGCTCAACCCGTAGTCGGCGATGTCGAGGTCGAAGAACTCCGATTCCTGCTGGACGAATTTCAGCGCGCCGTCAAGATCGTAACGCCAGCCGTGGTACTTGCAGGTGAACTGGCGAGACGTCCCGCGGGTCGCATCGTTGGTAAAGTCGTCCCACACCAGCTTGTTTCCGCGGTGGCGGCAGACATTGTAAAAGGCGCGAATCTGTTCGTCGCGTCCCTTGACCAGGATGACCGAAACCCGGGCAACCTCGATTTCCTTGGTGACGTAGCTCCCGATCCGCGGTAGCTCCTCGACCCGGGCCACGTTGAGCCAGGCGCGTTTGAAGACGGCTTCGCGTTCGGCCTCGAAGAACTCCTTCGAGGTGGAGTCGGCGAAAGAGATATCGCCGGTGCCCAATTCCGGATAGTGCTCGGTCCAGGAGCCCTCAATGGGCCTACCCTCGCGCGTCATCCGAACCTCCTTGTGCCTGAACGCTTTAAGATCCACGACATCACATCACCGCTCCGCCGTTGACGCCGAGCACCTGGCCGGTGATGAAGCCGGCCTCATCGGAGGCCAGGAACCCGACCGCCGCGGCAATGTCGGCCCCGGTCCCCAAATGCCCCAGCGGGATATTGCCGGCGATCTCCTCGTTGGATTTCAGGTATCCCGCGGCCTGCGCCTGGTGCTGCATCGGGGTTTCGATGCCCGAGGGCGGGATGTTGTTCACGGTGATCCCGTGTGGGGCGTACTCGCGGGCCAGCGACTTGGTGAGGGTGATGACCGCACCCTTGGATGCCGCGTAGTGCGCGGCAAACGGCGAGCCCCGCTGCGCGCTGGACGACGAAATCATAACGATCCTGCCCCATTTCGCGGTGACCATGTCCGGCAGCGCGACTTGGCAGCAGTGAAAAGTGCCGGTCAAGTTGACGTCGACGATCTTCGACCAGGACTGCGGGGTGATCTCGGCGAACGGGGAGAATCCGAACATGCCCGCGCTCGTCACCAGCACCGACACCGAGCCCAACTCGCTGCGAACCTTGGCGAAAGCCTGCTCGACGGCGACCCGGTCGGTGACGTCGGCGCCGATACCGATGGCCGTGGTCCCGGCCGCACGCAGATCTTCGGTAACGCGTTGTGCTGCTTGCTGATTGACATCGAGGACGGCGACGTGCAGGCCGCGCCGGCCCAGCTCGTGACAGGTCGCCTCACCCATACCCGAGGCGCCTCCGGTCACCACCGCGACCCTGCTCATTCGTAGACCACCCGCACCGTCGGGCTCGTCGGCAGAGCCTGACACGTTAGCACCCAACCCTCTTGCACCTCGTCGTCTTCAAGCGCATCGTTGTTGAGCATCCGGGCGCATCCCTCGGTCAGCCGGGCCATACATGTTCCGCACGAGCCGACTTCGCAGGACGACGGCGGAGACAGTCCCGCCATCCGCGCGGTCTGCAGCAGGGTATCCCCCGCCGAGTAGGCCACCGTGGTGGTGGACCGATCCAGCTCGATCGTCACCTTTTCGGTGGCGACTCCTGCGTCGGCAGGGCCGGCATACGACGGCGCCCGGGAGACCTGCATGAAGGCAGAGTATCAAGTACTTGCTATTAATCTCAAGTACTGGAGATGTTGCGCTCGGTGAGCTCGTGCCCGGTGCCCTTTTCCACCACCCGACCCAGCAATTCGCGCAGCGTCTCCTGCTCGTCGGTGCTGAGCACGCCGAACACCTTCTCGTGCGCGGCGATGGCGTCGCTGAGCACCTCGGCCACGACATCGCGGCCCTGATCGGTCAGGTAGGCGTTCAAAATGCGCTTGTGCTGAGGGTCTTGTTTGCGTTCGACAAGGCCGCGCCGCTCCAGCGCGGTGAGAGCCAGCTGCACCCCTTGCGGGCTGATCAGCAGGCGCCGAGCGAGCTCGGCACCGGATAACCCGGGCTCGTTGGAGAGCTGACGCAGCACACCGATCTGGGCCGTGCTCACACCGTGCGTACTGATCGCGTCGTTCACGGTGGTCAGCGAGAAGTAGAAGGCCTGCTTGAGTAGCCACAAGATGTTTTCGGTGAGTTCCATGCCCGCTCCGGTCTACTCGGTCGACGTCTTGTAGATCTGGCCGTCCTTCATCACAAAGTAAACGTCAAGTGTGGCGGCGATGTCGCGTGAGGGATCTCCGGGCAACCGCGATGATGTCGGCGAGGTAGCCGGGCGCCAGCCGACCCAGCTCGTGGTCGGCCTCGATGAGTTCTGCCGCGACGACCGTCGCGGCTTTGATGGCTTGCATCGGGGTCATGCCGCGGTCCAGCCCGGCGCGGTGCTGTGCGACATGACGCCGCCGGATGCCGACACCTTGATCAGCTTTGCGCCGTGCCGAATCTGGTAGCGAACACAGGCGATAACGTCGGGCACGCCGTTGGCGATGCCCTCGGCGACCGACAACGGCATGACGCCCGGCGCCAACCGCTGGAACACCGTGGGATCGAGATGTCCGCCGTAGGGTGTGACGGCGTGCCCGGCGGGATAGATGCGCGGACCGGTGTGCCAGCCCTGGTCGATGGCGCGCTGCAGCGCTACGTCCAGCAGATAACCACCGGTCTTGACCATCAGCCCAAGGTTGCGCACGGTGGTGAACCCGGCCTCCAGCGTGGTGCGCGCGTTGACGGCGCCACGCAATGTCCGGTAGGCGGGGTCGTCTTGCACGCCGTGCATCTGGGAGGGCAAGCCGTCGGGTCCACCCGGGCCGCCGATGAGCAGGTTGAGTTCCATGTCCATCAAGCCCGGCAACAGCGTGACATCGCCGAGGTCGATGACGCTTGCCGAATCCGGCCCCGGCCCTTCGGGATTGATCGCGGTGATGCGGTTGCCGTCGATCAGCACGACTGCCGGCGAGTGGATCTGACCGGTGTCGACGTCAGCCCAGCGGGCCGCCCGCAGGGTTGTCGTCACGGGACGGGCTCGGACACACAGTCCAGCGTGGCGGCCCCGGAGTCGGGCACGCGTGGCTGCTTCCAGCACTCCACCGGAAACGACACCATGATCATCGAATACAGCAGATGCATCAGGTTGAGGACATCGTCGGGCAGGTCGTCGAGCGTGAACTTGTCGCAGTAGGTCAGCGCTTCCTCGGCGCGCGGGACGATCGCGTCGTAGAACGCCTTCATCTCGGTCATCGAGCTGGCCAGCCTCTTGGCGTAACGCTCCGGTTCGGTGGGCAGACACCACTGCGCGAACGCCTCGAGGTCGGCGAATTCGGTTGGCAGCAAACCAGACATCGTCGTCATACTCCCGCCGTGCTGGTGCGGCGGTAATCCTCGATCCAGGCCGCGGTCTCCTTGTGCAGGTGTCGAATCAGGATCTCCTGGTCGCAGAGCAGGAAGCGGTCGAGCACCTGGGATTCGATCATCGACTGCGTCGCTTCCAACGTATTCGCGTCCTGTAGGCCGAACTCCTTGAACGTCACCGCCGCCAGTTCCTGGGCCACCCGGTCCCGCGGGGTGCGGGGTTTCGGAAAATACAGCGTCCCCTCGAAGATATGGCTGTTGTAGGCGGTCGGCCAGTAGTGGTAGGTCAGATACCAGCCCTGCCCCCAGAATAGGACGACGAAGTTGGGGAAGAGCTGGAACGAATCGAGGCCCCACGGTTCACATTTCGCGGGATTCAGTCCGGGCGGCATGTCGCCCAAGTCCGGCTTGTCCCAGGGGCCGAACAACCCGCTCTGGCAGATGTCCTCCATCGGCTTACGCATCTCCGCGGCCATCTCCCATGCCCGAACGCCCGACGTGCTCACCAGTCGGTGCGGGCCGTCCAGGCGGTAATACGGAGCCTCAAAACCTGCCTCGGCAGCTGCTTTTGAGTACGCGGTCGGCGACTGGTTCGCGTGCAGCACCGGGGCGTGATAGAACTCCTGGAACGCGTCCATGTACAGCTTCCAGTTCGCTTTCACCTCCGATCGGTAAGCCCACCTCGACGTCATTCGATCGAAGGGGTAGCCCTCCAGCCCCGTCACCATCGGCCCCAAAAAGTCCCGCAGCGACTGCTCGGGCTGCTTGGCGAAGTTGACGAAGATGAAGCCTTCCCAAACCTCGCAATGCACCGACACCAGCCCGTAGCGGCTCTTATCGAGGTCGAAGAACTCCTCCTCCTGCTGGACGAAGGTCAGGTTGCCGTCCAGGTCGTAACGCCAGGCGTGGTACTTGCAGGTGAACTGTCGGCACACACCGCGGGTTTCCTCGAGCGGCATGTCGTTCCACACCAGCTTGTTGCCGCGATGGCGGCAGATGTTGTGATACGCCTTGACCTCGCCAGAACCCGTGCGCACCAGGATGATTGAGGTGTTGACGACCTTCAGCTCTTTGGTGAAGTAGCTGCCCTTACGCGGAACCTGCTCGACGCGGCCGACATTCAGCCACGCGCGTTTGAATATCGCGTCCCGCTCCAGGTCGTGGATCCGCGGGCTGATTGAGTCCTCGTAGGACACCGGCGCGGTGCCCAGTTCGGGGTAATGCTGTGTCCAGCTTCCCTCCGACGGCTTGGGAAATCGAGGCATGACCGCACTCCTGTCCGTAGGACTCCGTCGGGCCGACGGTATCTCCTCATGGCGGTAATCGCAAGTAGTTGATACTGGCGCGCCTCGCGCGGGCCCTGGCGGACGTTCGGTGGGCACAGCGGCATCGTCGCGGACGCGACTACAAGACCGGAGTCTGCTAAGCAGGTCTGGCGATGTGACAGCTCGGCTCAAAACTGAAGCCGCTCCAACGCGCGCCGAGACCACGACAGTGGCGGCAGCGCGCAGTCTGACATCCATTCAGGATTCAGCATCCGCGCCGGGTCTGACGCCTTTGCTCGACTCAATGGAGGTGGCTACCCAACCGATAATACACGAATTAACGAAGCATATATGATTAGCCGGATACGCTCTTGTTTAACACACTTCTCTGATGAACGCCCCACTGGGACTGAGGGGTCGGATGAGTTGGTAACCAGTTCGGACCAACCACACCTCGAGGAGTTGAGGAAGGCTCTGCCTGCGGCGTAGTCGAAGGTGGAACATGTTGCGGCAGAGCACCAAATGGACGGGCACCAAAACTGCGGTTTGCCCGCCTACCAACCGCCGCTTGGCCCCGGAGTCAATTGAGCACCCACGAGTCCGCGCTCTTGGATCGGCGACGAGCCGCTGTTGCTCCAGGATTCGATCTGTTCAGTGGGTTGGGGTTGAGCGAGGCTGGGTTCGGCGAAATCGTCAGGCTCGTCAAGCGCTTCGTACGGAATGAATCTCCATAGGATGGACAGCGCATGCGTAGCTCCGACGAGTGCGATCGGCGGCACGCATGCGATCGCGGCATCAAACCACGGTCCCAGCGCTGATTTCGGCATTCCAGAGTTAGGAATCATGGCATGGACCGCGTTACCGCTGACACTGACCAGGGCGCCCACGCCAAGCACCACCCAGAAGTACCGCCGACTGCCGCGCTGCTGGGGGTATGCGGAGAACGCGACCAGCGCCATCGTTGCGAGGATGATCCCACCATCGACGATGACGGGCCAGAGCCACGACAACCGCCCCGGGTACGCGGTGCGCGCCGCCAGATCGCCCAAGGATGCGAACGAGAGGATAAAGCTCGCCGTCGCTATCAGAATCGTAATCGCGACAGCCATCATCCGCGTGGTGCGGACAAGTGACAGTCTTGCCACCTGTTGTTGTAGGCGGTCGCCGCGTTGGCGTGCCATCAGCTGACTCGCGGAGAGCTCTGCGGTCCTTTCCGCAGCTCTCTGGGGTTCCTGCCGCTGCTTCAGCGGGAACGTGGTTAGTGTATTCGCCTGCACACCTTCGCTGTTCGCCCCAATAGGCGCCGCGTCGC
The DNA here is from genome assembly GCF_010731715.1 of Mycobacterium stomatepiae. Taxonomy (NCBI): domain Bacteria; kingdom Bacillati; phylum Actinomycetota; class Actinomycetes; order Mycobacteriales; family Mycobacteriaceae; genus Mycobacterium; species Mycobacterium stomatepiae. The sequence goes on along the minus strand of NZ_AP022587.1, from coordinate 4,247,010 downwards.
TGTCGATCATGTGATCTGCGGTCGCGACAGCCTCAACAGTCGCGCCACCGTCAAACACATCCCCAGCGGCTACCTCACCATCGACCACATCCCCAGCGGCTGCGTCACCGTCGACCACACCCACAGCGGCTACATCGCCCTCGGTGGCTACATCACCGTCGGTGGCTACATCACCCTCGGTGGCTACATCACCCTCGACCACACCCTCGGTGGCCTCATTTTCCGACTCGATTAAAGAGGACATTTCTTTGTGCAGGTCCTTCCCCCCGGGTCACCCCGGACTTGGCTGCGCGACACCGCTGGCGATACTTGGTTCTAGCTCACACTGGCATTGCGCCATCGCGAAGGCCGATCAGTCATCACATCAAGTGCTCGACGAGTACTACGTGAGATACCTCGCGGACCGCTTCTGTGTGTCTGGCCGCCAGATTGCGTGATCACTATGGCATGCGCGGTGCTTCGGCGACAACTCGTCCCTTCATCTTCTGCCCCGCAGAAGATGAACCAGAATCGCTTATTTGCAATGGTTTTCGTAACGGCAAAGCTGTTGACGGACCGCGAACGCCGCCGATCAACGCGGCAGCACTTCGAGTACCTTCTCCGCAAGTGGCCCGGCCGAGGCGGGGTTTTGCCCGGTGTAGAGATTGCGGTCCGACACCGTGAACGGCTTCCACATCTCGCCGCGGACGAAGTCGATGCCCAACTTGACCAGTTCGTCCTCGACCGTCCAGGGAGCCTTCGCGCGGAGTCCCACGCCGTCCTCTTCGTCGTTGGTAAAGGCGGTGACGCGATAGCCCGCGAACGGCGACACCCCGTCGCGGCGAGTGGCCAAGATTGCGGCCGGTGCGTGGCAGACGATCGCCAACGGTTTCCCCGAGGCAAGGGCGGCAACCAGCAGCCGGCCGGAATCCGGATCGCGCCAGAGATCTTCCATCGGGCCGTGGCCACCCGGGTAATAGACGGCGTCGTAATCGTCCAGGCGGGCGTTGGCGAGCTGAATTGGCGCGCGCAGCTCTTCGGCCGAACGCAGGATTCCTTCCAGCTTCTCCGCGATCTCGACGCTCCCGGCCATCGACGGACGCAAACTCATCACGTCGACGTACGGCACCGTGCCGCCGGGCGTGGCCACCACGATCTGGTGGCCCGCCCGGCTGAGCGCGTCGTAGGGTGCGGCGAATTCCTCAGCCCAGTACCCGGTCGGGTGCCGGGTACCGTCCTTGAGCGTCCAGTAACTCGTTGCGCTGACGACGAACAGGATCTTGGCCATGGGATGAACCTACTTCGTCACCGCAACAGCGGCAACGCATCGAAACAGCTTGTGCGCTAAGCGCTAAAACCAGACTTTGCGGCCAGCCACCGGACGTCCGACCGCCCCCAGGATCCACAGGACCACGCCGATAAGCACCGGGATGCCACCGATCGTTTCGAGAATCGGGATGGCGGCGAAGTACCCGATGATCACGAGAATGATGCCTAAGACAATCATGTCGAGCCCCCTTCTATTGGGCGTCAGTAGAATTGGTTAATCATCGGGTTACCCCGGCCGCAGCGCCCTTAATCAGGTATCGCTAGTTGTCGTTGATCAACGCGGCACGTGCCAGCGTCTGCTCCGCCTGCTTCACGTGGGCAGCGTCGACCAGCACGCCGTTGACTCCGACCGCGCCACGGCCCTTTGCCTCGGCCTCCCGGTAAGCGGCGACATTGGCTTCGGCGCGCGCGATCTCATCGGGGGTCGGCGCGTAGACGCCGTTGGCGACGGGTACCTGGTCGGGGTGGATGGCCCACTTGCCGCTGTAGCCGAGCAGGGACGCCCGCCGCGCGTCGCGCTCGTAACCCGACAGGTCGCGGTAGTCGGGATAGGGAGCGTCGATCGCGTCGATGCCGGCGATACGCGCCGCGACGATCACCTTGTTGCGCGCATATGCCCAAAATTCGCCGGGATATTCGCCGAGCGGGACGAAGTTGGTGTCCACCCGCGCACCCTGGGATAGCGAGAAGTCGCCGACCCCGAAGATCAACGCATCCAGGCGAGGGCTGGCGGCCGCGATCTCCTCCGCGTTGGCGAGGCCTTCCACTTCTTCGATCAGTACCTCGAGGCGAATCCGGTTGTTCAGGCAAATTTTCGACTCGAGTTGGGTGAGCAGCACGTCCACCCACCACACATCGCGGGCCGTACGGGCTTTCGGAATGATGACGGTGTCGAGGTTCTCCCCGGCTTTGGTGACGACGTCGATGACGTCGTCGTGACACCACTGGTGTCCAGGCCGTTGATCCGGATGGCGCGTGCGGTGCGTCCCCAGTCGATGTCATTGAGTGCGGTGATCGCCTTGGCGCGAGATTGCACCTTGAATGCCGGGGGGACGGCGTCCTCGAGGTCGAGCAACACCAGATCGGCGCCGCAGCTGGCGGCCTTCTCGAACATGTTGTCATTACTCGCGGGTACCGCGAGTTCGGAACGACGAAGCAGACCAGTCACCGGCAAGAATTTCCTTCTGTCACAACACGCCGCGGGCGTGCAGATCGTCAATCTCGTTAGGAGTCAAGCCGAGTAGCTCGCCGTAGACTTCGCTGTTGTGCTCACCGAGGCCGGGTCCAAGGTGGCGGACCGTCCCGGATGCCGACGAGAAGCGCGGCACGGGGGCCTGCACCGTCATCGCTCCGAGCTGGTCGTCCTCGACCGAGATGAACACCCCGCGATGTGCCAGCTGCTCGTCAGCGACCAGATCGCGGATGTCATAGACGGGGGCCGCGGCAACCTCGTGGGCTTCGAAGGTCTGCATCGCCTCCGAAAGGGTCTTCGTTGCAACCCAATCCGCGGCCACAGTGTCGACCTCACGGGCCCGGGCCAACCGCCGCCGAGGGTCGGAGAAGTCGGGGTCGGACAGCAGGTCGTCTCGGCCGATTGCGCGAAACACCCTTAGCGCCAGCGCAGGTGAGCTGCCGGACATCGCCAGCCATCGTCCGTCCGCGGTGCGATAGGTGTTGCGCGGAGCCGAGATATCCCAGCGGTTGCCGGCTCGCTCGGGCACCAGCCCCAGTTGGTCATAGCCCAGTAGCGTCTGCTCGAGCAGGCGCGACAGCGGGTCGATCAGGTTGACGTCGATCAGTTGCCCCGGCGCACCGTGCACGTCGCGGTGGTACAGCGCCATCATGACCGCGTAGGTGGCGTTCAACGAGGCGACGCCGTCGGCCAACATGAACGGCGGCAGCGTGGGCGGGCCGCCGGCCTGCCCGGTGATGTGCGCGAAGCCGCTCATCGCCTCGCCGAGCGTGCCGAAGCCCGGGCGTTCACTCTTCGGTCCGGTCAGCCCGTATCCGGTGATGTGCAGCATCACGATCTTGTCGTTGACCATCCGAAGGTTCTCGTAATCGAGGCCCCATTTGCGCAACGTCTGCGGCCGGGTGTTGAAGATCGCGACGTCGGCGTGCTCGACCAGCCGACGCACCATCGCCTGTCCTTCTGCGCAGCGCAGGTCCAGCGTGATCGCTCGCTTGTTGCGCGACAAGGACTTCCACATCAGCCCGACGTCCTCGCGCTGATTGCCCCATCCGCGGATCGGATCGCCGTGCCGAGGGTCTTCGACCTTGATCACGTCGGCGCCGAACTCGCCCAGGTATGTCGCGACCAGCGGGGCGGCCGCCAACGTCGCGAGGTCGAGCACTCGCACACCCTCAAGCATTTGCATCGGCACCCACGTGTGCGTTAGACGGCCGTTGCAGTCCAAGGTGTCCCCGTAATGTCGACGACTCGTACTCGGTGCGGAACAGGCCGCGGCGTTGGAGCTCCGGAACCACCATCCGCACGACGTCTTCGAATGCCCCGGGCAGATGCGTTGCCGCCAGGACGAAACCGTCGCAGGCGCGGCTTTCAAACCAGTCCGCCATCTGATCGGCCACCTGCTCGCCGGTGCCGACGAAGCGCGGACCCTGCAGCAGCGTCGCCCGATGGCCGGCCAGATCGCGGACGGTCACAGTGTCGCCGCCGATATGGTTAAGCAGGTTCTGCACCAATCCGCGAATTCCGGAGGACGACGCGATCAGCTCGTCCGTGACGGGATCGTCCAGATCGTGTTGCGCGAAGTCATAATTCATCAACTCCGACAACAATGTCAGCGATGCCGTGGGATGAACCAGTTCATTGAGCAACAGAGCTTCGCGCTCCTTGGCGTGGGCCTCGGACTCGCCCACCACAGCGTAGGCCATCGGGCAGATCCGTACCGAGGCAGGATCACGCCCGGCCTCGGCAATGCGTTGCTTCTGGTCGGCGTAGTGACCGCGCGCGACCTCGATGCCCGGATCGCCGGTGAAGATCAATTCCGCCCAGCGCGAGGCGAATTCACGACCCCGCCCCGAAGAACCGGCCTGGATGACGACCGGCCTGCCTTGCGGGGTGCGGGCACGGTCAGCGGTCCACGGGCGCAGAAGTACTGCCCCACATGGCCCAGCTCATGCACCTTGGCCGGATCTGCATAGTGTCCGCTCCCCCGGTCGTGCAGGATCGCGTCGTCCTCCCAGGTGTCCCAGAGGCCGGTCACGACGTCCATGAATTCGTCGGCACGGTCGTATCGCTCGTCGTGGCCCAGGTGCGTGTCGACACCGAAGTTCTGCGCCTCGCTGTCGTTGACCGAGGTGACCACGTTCCAGGCGGCCCGCCCGCCGGAGAGGTGGTCGAATAGGTGGCGCCCAACCCGATGTGCGACGTGGCGTGAGCCAGCACCCCGAGCACCAACCCCAGGTCCAGCTTGACCGGGCGGGCACCGTAGGACACCGCCTCGTCCACCGACCCGCCGTACACGCCGGGCATCGCCAGGCGGTCGTCGAAGAACATCAGGTCGAAGCAGCCTTCTTCGAGCTGGCGGCCGATCTTGGCGTAGTAGGACGCGTCGAGGTAGCCGTGTTCGGTCGCGGGATGTCGCCACGAACCGGCGTATACCGAGGTGCTGCCCGCCTGCATGAAAGCAACAAGGGCCATCTTGTCCTGCCGTCGAGCAACCATAGTGGAAGCGTAGCATCTGATATTTCAGATATCAAATGTGAGGTGTACTGTTTGATAGCATTCTTGGATGGCTTCGACCCCTGGGATCGACATCGCCGGCACGGTGCGCGAGCGGGCCGCCCGCGAGCTCAGGGACCGCATCCTCACCGGTGCCTTGCCCGCCGGTGCGCGGGTCGACCTCGACGCCATCACCGAGGAGTTCGCGACCAGCCGCACCCCGGTCCGCGAGGCGCTGCTGGAACTGTCCTACGAGGGTTTGGTGCAGGTCGCACCCCGTAGTGGCGTCACCGTGATCGGTATCAGCCCCACCGATGTGATGGACAGTTTCACGATCCTCGGCGTTCTCACCGGACAGGCCGCCGCCTGGGCGGCGCAACGCATCGAACCGGCAGAGCTCGACATGCTGCGCGAGCTCGCCGCCGACGTAGAGGCGCGCTCCCGTGACGACAGCATCGGCGAGGCCAACTGGCACTTCCACCAGAAGATTCACCGCGCCGCACACTCGCCACGGCTGATGACGCAGATCAGGCAGGCCTCTCGGGTGGTGCCGAGCAACTTCCTCACCCTGTTTCCCGACCATGAGAAACATTCGCTCGACGAACACCAGGAGTTGCTCGACGCGCTCGGCGACAAGGACGTCGAGAGATCTCGCACGATTGCCGAACGCCATGTCCTGGACGCGGGGCGCTCACTCGCCGACTGGCTCGAGCAGCGCCGCACCGCCTGAGAGACATCCAGCCCTCACACGCCGCGAGCGCTTGCCGGCGCGGCGCCCGGATTTGAGTATTTTCGTGGGGTGACTTTGCCTTCTGGGCCTGCTATCCCCGCACGAGTCCCAGCGCAGTACACGCTGTCGCCCGCCGCACCGCGCCCCCGCACGCTGATCGACATCCTCTACGAGACCGCCACGCGCTACCCCGATGCGACGGCCATCGACGACGGCACCGTCCAGCTCACCTACAACGAACTGATCGGCGACATCGAGGCCAGCGTGGAATGGCTGGCGGCCCGGGGCATCGGGCGCGGCGACCGGCTCGGGATCCGGATGCCGTCGGGCAGCTACGCGCTGTATGTCGCGATCCTGGCAACGCTGGCGACCGGCGCCGCGTACGTGCCCGTCGACGCCGACGACCCCGACGAACGCGCGGAGTTGGTGTTCGGTGAGGCCGGCGTCGTGGGCGTCATCACCGAGGCGGGTTTGCTCCGCGGCGTCGGCTTGTCGCGCGGGTGGCGGGCCACGGCGCCGTTGGGCCGCGACGACGCCTGGATCATCTTCACGTCCGGATCGACCGGCACGCCGAAGGGTGTCGCGGTGACGCACCGCAGCGCCGCCGCGTTCGTCGATGCCGAAGCGCAGATGTTCTTACAGGACAACCCGATTGGGCCCGGCGATCGGGTATTGGCTGGGCTTTCGGTGGCTTTCGACGCGTCGTGCGAGGAGATGTGGCTGGCCTGGCGCCACGGCGCCTGCCTGGTTCCCGCGCCTCGCTCGCTGGTGCGCAGCGGGATGGACCTGGGGCCATGGCTGGTCACGCGCGACGTGACCGTGGTATCGACGGTGCCGGCGCTGGCCGCACTGTGGCCCAGCGAGGCACTGGAAGCGGTGCGGCTGTTGATCTTTGGCGGTGAGGCCTGCCCGCCGGAGCTAGTCGAGCGGCTCGCCGTCGACGGCCGGGAAGTGTGGAACACCTACGGCCCGACCGAGGCGACGGTGGTCGCGTGCGCGGCGAAACTCGGCGGCCCCGGGCCGATCAGCATCGGGCTGCCGCTGCCCGGCTGGGATCTGGCCGTCGTCGACGGCGACTGCCTGCCGGTCGCCTACGGCGATGTCGGCGAGCTGGTGATCGGCGGCGTGGGGCTGGCCCGCTACCTGGACAAGGAGAAGGACGCCGAAAAGTACGCCGCGATGCCGTCGCTGGGCTGGGCGCGCGCATACCGCAGCGGCGATTTGGTCCGGCTGGAACACGACGGGCTGTATTTCTGCGGCCGCAGCGACGACCAGGTGAAAGTCGGTGGCCGGCGCATCGAGCTGGGTGAGGTCGACTCAGCCCTGGTGCACCTGCCCGGGGTCAGCGGCGGTGCCGCCGCGGTGCGCCACACCGCCACCGGCACAACGGTTTTGGTCGGCTACCTCGTCAGCGCCGATCCGGAATTCGATCTCGGCGAGGCGCGCGCTCGGCTCGCCACGCAGCTTCCGGCCTCGCTGGTGCCGCGGCTGGTTCGGGTCGACGAGCTGCCCACCCGCACGTCGGGCAAGGTGGACCGCGACGCGCTGCCGTGGCCCCCGCCGGGCGGCGAGACCGATCAAGCCGTCGACCTGGGCGGCACAACCGGGTGGCTGGCCGGGTTGTGGCGGGACCTGCTCGGCGCCTTTGAGACAGGACAAGTCGACACCGTCGAGGCGGACTTCTTCGCGCTCGGCGGCGGCTCGCTGGCGGCCGCGCAACTGGTCGCCGTGCTGCGCCAGCAGTACCCCCAGGTCACCGTCGCCGATCTGTACGACCATCCGCGGCTGGGCTCGCTCGCCGGGTTCCTCGACGAACTCGAGGCTCCGCCCGAGATCGCCGAGCGCACAGTCCGGCCGACGCCGTGGCTGACGCGGATCGCGCAGACCCTGCTTGCCGTTCCGTTGGCGACGCTGTCGGCGCTGCCGTGGTTGACGTGGCTTGCATTGGGCAACAACGTCGCTCGCGCGCTGCACGTGGTGCCGTGGACCGTGGCGGTGAACTGGTGGCTGATCGCGGCGGCGTTCGTTGCGTTCGTCACGCCGTTGGGCCGGATGGGCATTGCGGTGCTCTGCGCGCGGATACTGCTGCGGAATGTGTGGCCGGGCACCTACCCCCGCGGCGGGTCGGTGCACCTGAGGATCTGGTTCACCGAACGGCTCGCCGAGGCCAGCGGCGCGCACAACCTGTCCGGGGCGCCGTGGCTGGTGTACTACGCCCGGGCGCTCGGGGCCAATATCGGCAAAGGCGTCGACCTGCATTCGCTGCCGCCGGTCACCGGGTTGCTGACCCTCGGTCACCGCTGCGCGATCGAACCCGAAGTCGACCTATGCGGTTACTGGGTCGACGGGGACGCGTTTCACGTCGGCGAGATCACGATCGGCAACGACGCGACGATCGGTGCCCGCAGCACCTTGCTGCCCGGCGCGGTCGTCGGCAAGAACGCCGATGTGGCACCGGGCGCGGGCGTGCTGGGCAAGATCAAAAACGGCCAATACTGGAAGGGCTCGCCCGCGGTGAAGTCGGGTCGGGTGAACCACCCGTGGCCGGACGAAAGGCCTTCTCGCCGGACACATTGGGTCGCGATGTACGGGCTGACGTCGCTACTGCTGGGGGCGCTGCCGCTGGTCGCGGTGGCGAGCGGCCTCGCGGTGATCGGGGTGGCCGTGCGGCACACGCACCGGCTGTCGCAGGCCGTGGTCCCTGCGCTGCTGTGGACACCGGCTGCCGCACTGGCCGCCCTCGCGGTCTACGCACTGCTGACCGTGCTCGGGGTGCGGGTGTTGTCGCTCGGACTGCGCGCGGGCCATCACCCGGTGCGCAGCCGCGTCGGGTGGCAGTTGTGGGCTACCGAGCGCCTGATGGATGCCGCGCGCAACTACCTGTTCCCGCTGTATGCCAGCCTGCTGACGCCGATGTGGCTGCGACTGCTGGGCGCCAAAGTCGGCCAGGGCACTGAGATCTCGACCGTATTGCTGACGCCGAAGTTCACCGTGATCGAGGACGGCGCATTCCTCGCCGACGACACGATGGTCGCGTCGTACGAGCTGGGCGGCGGGTGGATCTACGCGGCGGCCACGACCGTCGGCAGGCGCGCGTTCCTCGGGAACTCGGGCATCACCCAACCCGGCCGGCGGGTGCCCGACGACGGACTGGTGGCGGTGTTGTCGGCGGCACCGCCCAAGGCCAAGCGCGGCTCGTCCTGGCTGGGCAGCCCACCGATGCGGCTGCGCCGTCGCCCCGACGAGGCCGATACGGCGACCACCTACGACCCGCCGCAGCGGTTGAAGGCCATGCGCGCACTGGTGGAAACGTTCCGGTTGTTGCCGGTGATCGTGTCGGTCGCGATCGGGCTCGCCGTGCTGGGCGGATTGCAGGCGTTGGCGCGGATATTCGGTATCTGGTGGGCGGCACTGGGCAGCGGGCTGGTGCTGCTGGCGGCGGGTGCGATTGCCGGTGGAATCACGATCGTTGCGAAATGGCTTCTGGTCGGCCGGATCCGGGCCAGCGAACATCCGCTCTGGTCGTCGTTCGTCTGGCGAAACGAGGTCGCCGATACGTTCGTCGAAACCGTGGCCGCGCCGTGGTTCGCCCGGGCGGCCAGCGGCACGCCGGCCCTGAATCTGTGGCTGCGCGCGTTGGGCGCCCGCATCGGGCGCGGCGTGTGGTGTGAAACCTATTGGCTCCCCGAGGCAGACCTCGTCACGCTGGGCGACGGGGCGACCGTCAACCGCGGCTGTGTGGTACAGACTCACCTGTTCCACGACCGCATCATGCGAATGGACAGCGTCGTGCTGGAACCCGGTGCGACGCTGGGTCCGCACTGCGTTGCACTGCCCGCCGCGCGGCTCGGCGCCGGCGCGACCGTCGGACCGGCGTCCCTGGTGGTGCGCGGCGACGAGGTGCCGGGATCGACGCGCTGGCAAGGCAATCCGATCAGACCGTGGAATCCCGGCCGCAAGAAAGCACGTAAAGCCGCCTCCGGACGCGGCGATCAGGACACCGCGGCGTGAAAGCGTCCGCCAAGAAGGTGCCGCCGGACGTGATCGACGAATACCTCCCGCAAAACGGCAACCCCGGCTACCAGGTGTCGCGGTACGAGCTGGATCTGGACTACAAGGTCGCGTTGAACCGACTGTCCGGTTCGGCCACGATTACCGCCGTCACGCTGACCGAGTTGCAGCAATTCACACTCGACCTGGCAGGCACGCTGACAGTCTCGAAGGTCTCGGTGAACGGCAAGCGTGTCGACCAGTTCTCCTGTCGTGGCGGCAAATTACGCATATGCCTGGTCTCGAAGCTCGCGACCGGTGCCGCATTGTCGATCGTGGTGCGATACGCCGGTTCGCCGCGGCCGCTTCGTTCGCTGTGGGGCGACGTCGGTTTCGAGGAACTCACCGAAGGCGTACTCGTCGCGGGACAACCCAACGGCGCCGCGTCGTGGTTCCCCTGCAACGACCATCCCAGCGCCAAGGCGGCCTTTCACCTCCAGATCAGCACCGAAAGCCGGTACCGGGTGATCGCCAACGGCCAGCTGCTCTCGCGCCGGGCCCGCGCTTCGCGGACCGTGTGGACCTATGAACAGCGCGAGCCGACGTCGACCTACTTGATCACCCTGCAGATCGGCGACTACGAGATACGGCGGCTCGCCCACACTCCGGTGAAGATCCAGGCCGCTCTGCCAGCGCGGTTGCGCCACGACTTCGATCACGACTTCGCCCGCCAACCCGAGATGATGAACTTGTTCATCGAACTGTTCGGACCGTATCCGCTGGCCGCGGGGTACACCGTCGTGGTCACCGATGATCCGCTGGAGATTCCTCTTGAAGCCCAGGGTGTTTCGATCTTCGGAGCTAACCATTGTGATGGCACGCGGTCCAGCGAACGGCTGATAGCCCACGAACTGGCACACCAGTGGTTCGGTAACTCGGTGACCGCGGGCCAGTGGCGCGACATCTGGCTGCACGAAGGGTTCGCGTGTTACGCGGAGTGGTTGTGGTCGGAGCGCAGCGGCGGCCCCAGCGCCGACGACCTCGCCCGGCTGCACCACACCCAGCTGCGGAGCAAGCCGCAGAACCTGCTGCTGACCGATCCGGGAGCACGCGACATGTTCGACGACCGCGTCTACAAACGCGGCGCGCTGACTCTGCACGCACTGCGCGGACGGCTGGGTGATTCCAATTTCTTCGCGCTGCTAAAAGATTGGACTTCGCGGCATCGGCATGGCAGCGCTGTCACCGCCGACTTCACCGGTTTGGCGGCCAATTACTCCGACGAGCCGCTGCGCCCGTTATGGGAAGCGTGGCTGTATTCGACGGCGGTGCCGGTCAGCTGAGCGCGGGCAGCACGGTGTCGGTCAGCAACTGAACCGACTTCCACGCCTCGTCGACGGGCATGCCGCCGACCAGCGGGTGCAGCACCAGCGGTCCGTAGTCGTCGCTGTCCCGGATTTCGGCGATCAGCTCGTCGGGAGTCAGGAAGCGGTATCGCCCGGACGCTCTGACCTCGTCCAGCGTCCGGACGCCGGGCAGGTGCATCAGGGATCGCTGGTCGGTTGACCACTCCCCGTAAGTGACTGCTTCCCAAAGGATGTGCTCGCCGAGTTCGGCCCACCCTTGGTCGGGATCCTCGTGCAGGTAGATCATTCCGCGATTGATCGGACCGGGCATCAGGATGAACGGCTTGAGACCCGAGTCGGCGCACAGTTCGCGGTAGTAGGCGGCGATGTCGGGCAGATGATCGGCCAGGCTCAGTGGCAGTCCGAATCGCGCCGCGCGCCGCGCCGTGGCGCGCGCACCGCCACCGACGTACAGCGGCGGATGCGGCCGGGTCCAGGTCCCGGTACAGATTCCCGGGCCGGCGCCGGACCAGACCGACAGCATCTGTGCGACCAGGTCGTCCATCAGCGCACCGCGCTGGCCGAAATCCATTCCGAGCGCGTCGTATTCGACGGTGCGGTAGCCCAGTCCCACCGTGGTGTGTAACCGGCCGCGGCTCATGTTGTCCACCAGCGCAATGTCTTCGGCGAGCCGGACCGGGTTCCACAGCGGCCCCAGCGCGCAGTCCACGCTGGCAATCATCGTCGAGGTACGGGCCAGGAACATCGCCGCGGCCATGATCGGATTGCAGCTCCAGCCGTGGCCGGTGGCGTGGTGCTCGTCGACGCTCACCGTCGCGATGCCGTGGGACTCACCCCATTGCGTCATTTCGAGCGCGGCGGACAGGAGCTTGCTCTGGGTGCGCGGTTCTCCGTGCGGGGAGGCGAAGTTGAAGCGCAGCACCGTCAATACCATGTCAGGCTCCGTCGGGTCCCGGGGCGGCGATGGACTTCACGAACGCGGCGAAGTCGGGGAACAAGGCCCGATCGACGATCTCGACGCGCGTGCCGAACGCGTCGACGTAGTAGGCGAACATCCCAAACTCGGAGTCCGGTATTTCTCCGGTCATTTCGAAGGTGAAGCCGTTGGCCTCCAACGCGCGCGCGGTCTCGGCGAGGTTATCGGTGAAATAGCCGACGTGGTGCACGGAGTTACCGGGCGCCGCGGTCCACGGCGTGCCCGGAACCTCCTGGAGCAGTTCGAGATGTGGGCTTTGCACGGAGTAGACGATCGTCGAGGTCAGGTCGCGAACCCCGGCCATGGTCCGAAACGGCAACGTATAGCTGAGCGGGGTTATCCACCGGTAACCGGCCAACGCGGTGAGGCGGGCCATCGCGGCTTCGAGGTCGGGCACCACGATCCCGGTGTGGTAGAAGTCCTCGGGCTGCAACACAAATGTCATGGCGATGTCCATTCCGTCACGAGTTAGCCGCTATCTGCCGCGAGAGCCAGGCCCTTTCCCAGAAGTTGGTGGTGCCGTCGAGCAGACTTTCATGGGCTTCCCGGAGCACTTCGCGCGCCCCCGGATGATCGGGTTGCGCGATGGTGACCAGCTCGGCCAGGTGGATGGCGTGCAAGGGATGGTTCTGGGCGAGGTGTGCCCTGGCTCGGCCGACGAGCGCATCGGCGCCGGCCAGTTCGACCACGTCAATGCCGACGGCGTCGAACCCGACGGGATACAGCTCGGTGGTCGACCGGTGGTGGAACCAGCCCGAGTAGTTCTCCCACACCGCCCGCACATCCCAGGAAACCTTTCCATAGCCTTGCCCCACTTCGTATTCCGCGGGCAGGACGATCTCGCGCATCAGGGTCTGCACATCTTTTCCGGCGTTCATCCCGGCCACGGTCTGGTCGTGGATGTACTCGACGGCGTCGCGCAGCCGGGTCAGTTCGTGGTGGATGCGCTCACTGCCCGCGATCGGTTCGAAGTGGCCGGTCACCAGCAGCTCGGGCGCCAGCTCGCGCACCCGTTCGATCGACGCGATCGCGGTCAGGGCATCACGGTAGCGGTCGCCGCGCATCGTAACAAGGTTGGGAATGTGTCCGAAGATCGGACCAAAGGTATTCCCGCACAGACAGATTCGTTCGTTGGGCAACCAGATCACCAACGAGTCGGTGGTCTCCCCGCCGGGGACGGCGATCAGCTCCAGGCGCCGGCCGCCGACCTCGAGGGTAAGCGTCTCTTCGAAGGCCACGTCGACGGTGGGGACGCTCTGGGCGGGCATCCGCTTCGTGCCGAGGCGGCGTTGGATGGCTTGGATCCCGGCGGCCAGAGTGTCGGAGATGGCGAACGCGCTGCGATTGGCGCGGTACCGGATGAGGCGTTCGTTGTCGTCTCGCCACTGCGTCCAGTTCGCTTGGGCGACAACGGTTGTTTCGGCGTCGCGAACGCTGTCCAAGCCGCCGACGTGGTCGACGTGGCCCTGGGTGAAGATGATATAGCGTACCGGCGCGGAGTCGACTGCATCGAAGTTGGCCCGATGTACCGGCCCCTCGAAACCCATGCCGGTGTTGACGATCACCCGTCCGTCGTTGGTGGTTAGCAGGTACGCGTTCGACAGGCCCGGCGAGCACCACAGGCCCGGGGCGATCTGCTCGGCGCGTTCGGCAGCCGCCGGCCGCAGGCCGTCGGCGCCCGGCCTGCTGCGGTACACCGGCTCAAAGCCGTGGGCACTCATCGATGCTCCTCATTCCGGTCGGACGTCGAACCGGTCGAAGTAGAAGTCGAACCGCCCGCGCAGTTCATCGGCCGTGACCCCGAAGTGCCGTTGCAAGTCGTAGCGGATGCGCCCGTGCTTACCGCGCGGATTGCCGTCCAGGTAGCGCTGGAATCGCTTGCGCACCTTGGGTGTCAATTCGACGCCACCGCGCCGGTAGAGCTCGTCGAGCAATGGCAGTTCGTTGCCGTTGAGCTGGTGGAAGTTCAGGTCGAGGCTATGCTCGGGTGGTACCAGGTCGCGGTCGCGGACACAGGCGCTGAGCAGTCGGTGCACGCGATCGGTCCAGTAGTCGAGAAGCCAACCCGGCTCGATGCTCGTGCGGCGCAGCCGATCGGAGTAGGCCATCATCGTGATCGCCGACTGCACCACCGCGACGGGGTCGCGGTGCGTGAAAGCGACCGTCGCGTCGGGAAAGGTCGCCATCAGCGGGCCGAGCTGCTCGCAGTGCTGAGGACTCTTGAGGATCCAGGTCCGCGGTCCGCGCAGAAAGGTCAGCGCCTGCAACACCTTCTTCAGGTACGCGTAGTGCCGTGTTTGATCGAGCGCGAGGTAACAGTCGCGCCAATCCGGAACGCGGGCATGCCATTCCAGGACGTAGCCGGCCAGGTCGAGATCGAGGAGCTCGACCTCCTCCTCGATCGCCTCAGGGAACCGGTCGTGCATGGCGGCCACCACGGGAGCGCTGACCATCAGGGCGTCGTGTTCGGACTTGGCGCGCGCATACCGCGGGTCGATCCCGAAGATGTCGGGGCCCTCGCCGCGTGCGGGGATCGGCTCCTGGCTCTCCCAATACGGCAACGCGCGCCGGCGCGGGTCCGCGGCAATGAGATTCACCCGATGGGTGGTGCCGGAGCGCGGCATCCCGACGACGATGAACGGCTGCTCGATCGGGATCGACTCGATCTCGGGATAACGCTTGACGAGGTCGGTGAGCGACAACCGGTTTCGCAGCAGACGAACGACTCGCTGCCGCAGGGTCGAGCGAGTGAGCTGACGCAAGCCGTCGTCGGCTTCGATCGCGGCGACGTGCGCGGTCAGCCGGTCACCGAAACCGTCGGTGTCGTCCAGGTCGTCGGCGCCCGCTTGCTCGACGGCCTCCGCGAGCATTCCGTCGACGTCGAGAACGATCTGTTTGGCCTCGGTGAATTCCAGGATCTGCCGCTGCACATCGGTCAGCTGCGGCGAGGTCAGGTCGTCGAAATCGATGTCAGCGATGTCGGGGCCCGCAGAGCCCATGCGACCGCCCTCCTCGACCATGTGTCGAATATTCGACGTATCATTCGACATATGATACGGACGGTAGACGCGGGACCGACGCATCGTCAACCCACTTCCCCACCGACCGAGCGCGTGGTCGCGGTCATGCGGCTGCTCGGGTCCCAGCCCGCCCGAGCGTTTTCACTTGCGGAGATCACCCGCGAGCTGGGCATCAGCCGCGCCACCGGGCACGCCATCCTGACGACGCTGACCGCCCATCACTGGGTGGTGCGTGACGTCGCGACAGCCGCCTACTCCTGGGGGCCGGGCATTGCGTCGTTGACGCGGCCGGCGGACGACCGGGTCTTTCATGGAATCGTGCGGCAGCTCGCCGAATCGACGGCGGCACAAGCATTTCTGGCGCACCGCGAGGGCAATGCCATCGTCGTGGTCGACAGTGCCGGCGAATCCGCTTCCGGGATGCGCATCGACCGCGGATTGCGCATGCCCCTGGTCGCGCCATTCGGCCGCGACTACATTGCCTGGAGTCCGGCCAGCGCGCAGCGCGCCTGGCTGGCGGGCATCGGCAAGCCGTCGACCCCGCTATATCGGCGAATCACCGCGGTGCTCAGCGAGATTCGGGACCGCGGATACACCGTCGAACGGCTCGGCCGTGAATACCGTCAGGTGTATACCGCACTGCGCGCGCTGCGCGGAGACGGGGAGCCCGACGCGATAACCGCTCGCCTGGCCCGGGCGTTCGCCGACCTCACGGTGATCGACGTGCTGGACTCCGAACTCGACGAAAGCGATACGCACAGCGTCGCCACCATTTCCGCCCCGATCTTCGACGATGACGGCGTGGTCGCGATGTCCATCAGCGCCGCGCCCTTCGCCGAACTCACCGCGGCCGACGTGACACGCCTCAGCGAGAAAGTGTGTGCCGCGGCGCGGCGGATCGAACCGCGGCTCGCGAGCCCTACAAGTTAGCCAGGTCGTCGGGAACGTCGACCTGGTGTTCCATCAGCGCCTCGAGGGGCACGACCTCCAGCGTGCGTTCATGGGTGCTGGCCAGCACCACCGGCGCGGCACAGCCGTCGCGATGCGCCCGAAGCCAATTCAGGGCGGTGACACACCAACGATCGCCGGGCAGCAGACCCGGAAACCGGTACTCGGGCACCGGCGTCAGCAAGTCGTTGCCGATGGACCGCTGATGTTCGAGGAACTCGGCGGTCATCACCGCACAGATGGTGTGTCGGCCGGCGTCCTCGGGTCCGCTCGAGCAACAGCCGTCGCGGTAGTAACCGGTGAGTGGCTCGGTGCCGCACGGCTGCAGCGGGCCGCCGAGCACGTTGCGATCGGACATCTCGTAAGTATCACGCCGCCGACGTGAAAGTTAGAAGAGGCGTCACCGACTCGCCCCGCCGAATTTGCCGTCCCGCCGCGGTTATCCGGCTATCCGGTAGCCGACCGCAGGGCGGAGCTCGTTCAGGCGGCGGGCCGCGGCCCCGTCGGTCTCGGCGTAGATTCGGGCGATCTCGACCAGCGCGTTGCCCGTCCGCGCCAGTTCCGTGTGCGCCGCGGTGAGGAAGGCCAGCATTTGGGTGGCCTCCGCCACGAACGCCGCTGCCGCCAGCGCCGAGACCTCTTCGGCACCGGCGGGAGCGAGCGCGGCCACCGCCGGCTCCGCCGCTGCGCCGGTCTGAAGTGCCTGCATCGCGCTGCCGACGATCTGGCTACCGATGACGGCCACCGCCGGGTCGAAGGACATGGACCGCACCGGCACACTCCCCGGATCAGCAAAACAATGTCGGATGCGATAGTAGCAATAGGCAATTATTTGTGTCTACATGAATATGGCTATGTCGGCTGGTTGCTCGCCAGATGTCCGCGCTAGGTGCATAACGAATGGACGCACCGGCCCCGGCAGGGTTAACTCGTAGCAATGTCGATACCCAACCCACCCGGATTCCCCGTCGGCCCGCCGCCCGAGGGCTGGCAGCCGCCCGGTTACGTGCCGCCCCAAGGCCCGCCGATGCCATCGCCCTCGGGATATCCGGGATACCCACAGCAACCCGGCTATCTGCCGCCACAGCCGGGCTACCCGTCGCCCGGCTATCCGCAGCCGTATCCCGGCTATTCCCGGTATCCGGGGGTCGATCCCCAAGCGCCGTTCGGTCGCGATCCGGCGACGGGTGTTCCACTGTCGGACAAGTCCGGTACCACCGCGGGGCTGTTGCAGCTCTTCTTTGGTCTTTTCGGCATCGGCCGCTTCTACATCGACTCGACCCAGATTGCGGTCGCACAGCTGATACTCGGCCTCGTGGGACTCGTCCTCAGCCTGTTCTGCTTTATCGCATTGCCGGTTCTGATCGGCAGCGCCGTGTGGGCGATTGTCGATGCGATCATGATGTTCACCGGCAGCGTGAAAGACAACTACGGCCGTAAGCTGCGCTAGCACCAGATCACGATCAGGTCACAATTCCTAACCTCAAATCATTGCGATCGGCGCGTCGAACCTCCTGCGGGACAAGGGAAATCTAGTGTCACTACGTGAACCGCCGAACGGCCCTGAAGTTGCCAGTCATGCTGGCAGCGGGCGCGGCGCTGGCCCACATTCCGCGTGCTTCTGCCGAGGCAGGCCGGTGGTCGGCGGACCGCGCCAAGACCTGGTACCAAGCGCAGGGCTGGCTTGTCGGCGCGAACTACATCCCGTCCACCGCCATCAATCAGCTGGAGATGTTTCAGCCGGGAACGTTTGACCCGCAACGCATCGACGGCGAACTGGGTGTGGCCCGCACGCTCGGGTTCAACACCATGCGCGTCTTCCTCCACGATCAGTTGTGGGCCAGCGACCGCCAGGGCTTCCAAAGCCGTCTGAGCCAATTCGTCGGAATCGCGTCGCGCCACGGCATCAAGCCGCTCTTCGTGCTGTTCGACTCGTGCTGGGACCCTTTCCCCAAGGTCGGCCCGCAGCACGCGCCGGTACCGGGCGTGCACAACTCCGGCTGGGTGCAGGGTCCGGGTGCTGAGCGCCTCGGCGACCCCCGTTACGTCCCGGTCATGCAGGACTACGTCACCGGTGTGTTGAGTCAGTTCCGCAACGACGACCGGGTTTTGGGTTGGGACCTGTGGAACGAACCCGACAATCCCGCGAAGGAATACCGCAAGGTCGAGCGCGCGGACAAGCTGCAGCGGGTGGCCGACCTGCTGCCGCAGGTGTTCCGGTGGGCGCGTTCGGTTGATCCCGCCCAGCCATTGACGAGCGGTGTGTGGCAAGGGTCGTGGGGAGATCCGGGTAGCCGTAGCGCGATCAGTGCCATCCAGCTCGACAACGCCGACGTGATCACCTTCCACAACTACGGGAAACCGGCCGAGTTCGAGTCGAAGATCAACGAATTGGCTCCAATGGGGCGTCCCATCCTGTGCACCGAGTATATGGCCCGGTCCCAAGGCAGCACCATCGAAACGATCCTGCCAATTGCCAAGCGGCACAACGTCGGTGCATTCAACTGGGGATTGGTAGCCGGGAAAACCCAGACCTACTTCCCTTGGGACTCATGGAATCACCCGTATCCGGCACCGCCGAAGCTGTGGTTCCACGACCTGCTGCTGCCCGATGGACGGCCCTATCGGCCTACCGAATTACAGGCGGCTCGGGGGCTGATCGCCGGAGTGGGCTAGGCCCGGTCAATCGGGAGTCGGTCAATATCGTTGGCAGATCAAACATTTAGCATTTCGTTCGTCAGCAGGGCCACCACATTGTCTGCTGAAGGAATCTCTCCTATTTGCCTAGCGATCTTACGGGCGGCGGTCCGATCCGGATGACTTCCGCGATCACGGACGGATTGTCCGCACCGCATCGGTTGACCTCACGTTTCCGGACCAGGCGGGTTCGGCTAGCCGATCAGGACGGCTGCTTGACACTGCGGAGATAGCCGCGACGCGCACTCGCGTCGGCGTGCAAGATAATTTGGTCGAGTCCGAAGGCGCGCTTCACCCGGTCGGCTATCCACGGTGGTGTCCCCGCAATGGCTTTGGCAATCGCGCCTAACTCCCGAGGAACGTACAGCTCTTCTTTTCCCGTGCGAAGCGCACCGACGATCGCGTCGGCAACCACATCGGGGCTTACCAAGCGCATTCCCCGCCGCATCTCGAGTCCCGTGCACATGTCGGTGTCGGTGAATCCGGGCAACGCAATCGTTGTGCGGACACCGGTGCCACGCGTTTCGGCGCGGATCGAACGGGTGAACCCGACCACCGCATGCTTACTGGCGGCATAGGTTGCCTCGCCCGCCAGGGCGATTTCTCCGCCGGCCGAAGCCATGTTCACGATGTGACCCTGCCGGCGGGGCAGGAAACGCCGCAGGGCCAGCCGGGTTCCGATCATCACTCCGTTCAGGTTGATATCGAGTGATCGCTGGGTGTCGGCGGGGTCTTCGTCGACGAACTTGCCGGTATGCAGTATTCCCGCATTGTTGATGAGTGCGTCGAGCGGACCGATGTGTTCCTCGGCGCGGGTTAAGAAGGCGTCGAACTGGTCGCTGTCGCGCACATCGAGTGCGAACCCGACTGCGCGATCGCCCAATTGCCTTGCTAACTGGTCACTTTGAGCACCATTGCGGGCGCCGATCGCCACCGTCATCCCAGCCCGCACACATGCCTCGGCTATGGCGAGACCTATGCCGCGAGTACCTCCCGTGATTGCAACCCGCAAGACAGTCTTCGATGTCATCCCACCCAGCATGTGGCGAATACCGGGATTCGGCCAGGAGAAATTTCCTCCCACTGTGGGAGGAGAGCGTTATTTCTGGGTAGTCGACGCGAGGTTCTCGGCGACCTCGCGCTGCCAAAACTTGTTGGCGTGGTTGGTGTCCACCTCGGCTTCGAACCGGTCGGTCATCTCCGCGGTGACGTCGGCGGCGTCGACATAGAACTGCTCGTACCAGCGCCGGTGTTGATACACCGCGCCGTCCTCCTCGGTGAGCAACGGGTTCTCGATGCGCGTCTTGTGCTTCCAGATCTCGACGTCGTCGAGAAAGCCCTCGCCGAAAGATCGGCTCATGGCAGCGGCGAGCTTGGCCGCGTTGGCCGCCGGCATGCCGGGGAGTTCCTGAACGGCCACGCCCCATTGCAGCACGAACGAGTCGTGAGTGACCGGATAGTGGCAGTTGATCAGCGCCACCTCGATCGTGAAGTCCGGCGCCACGTCGTTGTGCAGCCAGTTGATCATGTAGGCGGGGCCGAAATACGTCGCCTCGGACCGCAGCTTCGTCCCCTCCCAAAGCTTCTCGTAGTTCGCCGTCGTATCGGGGCGGGCCTTTGACTCCATGAGCTGAGTCGCCGTGTGGCCTTCGATGATGTTCTTGAAAAAGGTCGGGTACGCGTGGTGGATGTAGAAGAAGTGGGCCATGTCCACGTTGTTGTCGACGATCTCGCGGCAGTGCGACCCCTCGATGAGGATCGAGTTCCACGACCACGGCGACCATTGCCCTTCGGCGTACCCGTCGATTGTCGGCGGGAAGATCTCGGGGGCGGGCGTCGAACCCTCGGGGTCGTGCCAGACGAGCAGTTGGCCGTTGACCTCCCCGGTCGGCCAACGCCGGGTGCGGGCCAGTTTGGGCGTGCGCTTGGCATAGGGCACCAGCGAGCAGCGCCCGGTCGAGCCCTGCCAGCGCCAGTCGTGAAACGGGCATGCCACCGAATCGCCCTTGATCGTACCTTGTGAAAGGTCGCCGCCCATGTGCCGGCAGTACGCATCGAGGACGTGCACTGCGCCGTCGGAGTCGGCGAAGACCACCAGGCGAGTATCGAATGCGTTAATGGCGTGCGGCTTTCCGTCGCGGAAGTCGTCTGCTAGGCCGATGCAGTGCCAGCCGCGGGCGAACCGCGTCATGGGTACGCCGGTGTCGATGTCCCGAACGTCGTCGTTGACCACAGCGATTCCTCCTCAGCTGTCTTCTGCCAGACGCCGCACGGTGCTCAGCCATTCCTCGACGATGTCGAGAACCACCTCTCGCGAGCGTCGCACCCTGTTGATCGACCCGACGATCTGCCCCGCCGGAGAGCCCGACAACGCGCTCGACCGCGCCCGCATGAACCGCGCGGATGCATCCGCATACACGATGCCCTGCAACGGCATTGGCAGTGGCTCGGGATTATCGGGTCCTTCCCAGGCCTCGGTCCATTCGGTGCGGATCTGCCGGGCAGGTTTGCCGGTCATCGCGCGCGAACGCACCGTGTCGGAGTACCCGGCCTTCAGCAGGTTCTCGACCACCCACGGTTCCGTCGATGCCTCGGCAACGGTCAGCCACAGCGATCCCGTCCAAGCGCCTTGTGCGCCAAGGGCCATCGCGGCGGCCATCTGCCGGCCGTTGCCGATGCCCCCGGCAGCCAGTACCGGGATGTTGGGTCCGACCTCATCCACGACCGCGGGCACCAGCACCATCGTGGCGATCTCGCCGGTATGTCCCCCGGCCTCGCCGCCCTGGGCGATGATCACGTCTACTCCCGCGTCGACATTGCGCCGGGCGTGCCGCGGCGAACCGCTCAATGCGCCTACCAGGACTCCCTTTTCGTGCGCGGCCTCGATAGCGTATGCCGGTGGCGGGCCGAGCGCATTGACGATCATCGACACCGGGTGGCGAAGCGCGACCTCGACCTGGCCCGGGCCTTCCGCCTCGACCCCGAGGCCCGCGGCTATCACCCGTCGCTCGCCGTCCTCCGGTAGCGGCGGCACACCGTGATTAGCCAGCACCTTCTCCAGGTGTTCGGTGTGACTGGCTGGAATGAGCTTGCGCAACGCTTCGAGGCTGTAGGGCTCGCCCTTACCGACGAACTTCTCCGGCATCGCGAAGTCCACGCCGTACGGTCGGCCAGCGACATGCTCGTCGATCCAGGACAACTCGACTTCGAGGCGCTCGGCGTCGTAGGCCAGCGCCCCCAGCACGCCGTATCCCCCGGCCTTACTGACCTCCGCGACGACGTCGCGGCAATGGGAAAAAGCGAAAAGTGGGAATTCGATGCCGAGGCGCTCACACAGGGAATTCGCCATACTCAGTTACCTTTCCGAGTCACAATGGATTCCATCGAGCGCCCCCTTCGGGCAGTCCTCCTCCGCAGCGCATTACTTTACACAATGTAAGGAAATTAGTTCTTGCCGCTGATGCCGTGGATGACCAACGACCTCAGGTGTGCGATCAGCTCGGCCTCGCCCAGCGCCTTGTTCACCGAAGTGTGCAGCGTGACAGCACCGCGCATGGTGTCCATCAGCGCACTGCCGTCAACGTCGGACCGGACCAGGCCCTCGTCCTTTCCGCGTTCGATCAGCCGGACCCACAGCGCCCGGATCGGGGCCATGTAGCGCGCTTCGACCTGTTCGACCAAGTCGGGCCGGCTGTAGAGCACCGTTGCGACTCCCGGCATGCCGGCCAGGTAGGCGGGATCCGATTGGACGCGGACCATCCCGGTGATCAGGCTGGTCAGCGCGTCGGCGAAGGGGAGCTCGTCGATCGCGGGATATTCGCTGGGGACGGAAAAGATGGCGTCCTCAACCAGCGCGAACTTGCTGCCCCAGTGTTCGTAGACGAAGGGGCGCGACACCTCGGCTTGACGCGCGACGCCGGCCAGGGTGATGTCGTCGTAGCCGTTGGCGATCAACAGTTCTCGGGTGGCGGCGATGACCGCCGCCCGGCGCTGCAGGTCGCGCGGGCGTCCACGGTTGCCGTCGGACTCGTCGGCTCGGATGGCCGGCGCATCCCGCCGCTCTCGCGCTGCGCCGCTCGGCGTCATCGTCGAACCATACCCAGCCGGTCAAAAGGCAGACGCATGAAACCGGGCGCCATACATCGTCATTTTCGGTTCTCCTCCCAGCACACAAGGCTTTTCGGGTCATTCCAAGCAGGTGGAAATCCGTCCACCGCTCACACCCGATCGATAACACTCGCTCAGCCTGCGACTAGCAGTGAAGCGCACAAATGAAGAATGCAAGCTGCCTTCGACTCTTGGCGTCGACAATTCCGTGCGACGCCGGTGATGCTGGTGAGAGTCGCGGCCGCCGCGTCGCTCGCGCTTGCCAACGCTGACCTATCCGAGCCGGCCGCTGCCTAATTCCGCGCCGGCGTGTTCGCCGCCGACGACCCCGCGGATCCGGGCTGGACTGCCTCACCGGGTTGGGATTTTCAGCCTGCCTCGGAGAACTAGGTGGGAAGCCCTCGGCTCAGACGGCGACCTCGCGGTGGCGAGTCTGGTTGCCTCCGCACCGTTTAGCTTCATACATCGCTTCGTCGGCGTCGGCGACCAATCGGCGAAACGCGGGGTGGGCATGTTCGGAGGCGATGCTGCGCAACGCCAGGGTGGCGATTCCGACGCTCGCGGTGACCGGCGCGCTGGTCGCGGCTATCGCATCGCAGAGGTGTCGACCCCACCCGGACTTCTGTTCGGCGGTCACGATGTCGGCGACCAAGAATTCCTCGCCGCCGACGCGACCGACTACAGCGGTGTCGCCGCCGGCAACGTTCAAAGCACTGGCAACCGCGACCAGCGCTTGATCGCCGGCGGCATGTCCGTGGGTGTCGTTGAGCTTTTTGAAGCGGTCCAGATCGAGGATGGCCACCACCAAGAACATCTGGGGGGAGCCGACGAGCATCCGACCCACGATGGCCCGATCGCACGCGCGGCGATTCAGCAGGCCGGTCAGCGGGTCGCAGTTGGCGCGCAACAGGTCCAGCCCGAGCGCGCGCACGACGATCTGAATAGCTAACGGGACGACCAGGTTGAGTTCCAGGACCAGGAAATAGCCGGTGAAGGCCAGGATCACTTGCCCGGTCGCGGCCAGCCGCACCGCTTCCCAGGCGCCCAGTGCGCCAGCTATCGAAAAGTTCAGCGTCATGTATTTGGCGGTGTGGAAGAACGCCAGGTAGCCGCCGGTCACCGAGAGCGCCGAGCATGCCATCAGGCCGACGAGCGGCTGGGGCTGAAACAAGCAACCGACGCCGATAAGTGCGCCGCCGGCCAGGATGAAGAAAAGGGACTGACGCCGGGTCGGCCAGCCGCGCAACCAGCGAACCGCGCAGCCCAGTCCGACCGCGGCAGCCACGACGGAATACAGCAGCGCCAGCGGCCGATACCCCAATTCGGGACCGAACCACACGTTGGCCGGCACCAGAATCAGCGACGCGGCCACCCCGGCCAGCAGCCTGCGGGTGTTAGCCCCCAGTCCGTGGGCTTGCAAATATCCTGTCAACCAGTCGAAATGGTCGGCCTGTCCCCACCAGGTCGCCAGCCACTTCATTCCTGCACTCCTCCACGGCCTCACTTGGCCCCCGGACCACGCCGCAGCGCGCAGCTAAGTGAGTTGGATCACAGTAAAGGATCGCCAGTTCCGAATACGTCGAATCGACGAGAAAGTCGGGGCCAATGGGTGTCATCGACGCGGCATGTGGCCGCAGCAGCCGGCGAAGCTCCCCGGCAAGGGCAACTGCCTGCGATTTCTCGCCGGCAATTGTGGCGGTGGCGGAGGGATTTGAACCCTCGGACGGTTTTAGCCGTCACACGCTTTCGAGGCGTGCTCCTTAGGCCGCTCGGACACGCCACCGCCGAGCAGCTTACCCAACCGGCACCCGCTCACCCCAATCGCTGGCGAGCGAAGAACTCCTCCAGCGGCGCGGCGCACTCGCCTGCGAGCACACCGCCGCGTACCTCGGGGCGGTGATTGAGCCGACGGTCGCGGACGACATCCCACAGCGATCCGACCGCACCGGTTTTGGGTTCCCACGCGCCGAACACCAGCCGCGCGACCCGCGCCAGGACCAGGGCGCCCGCGCACATCGTGCAGGGCTCGACGGTGACCGCCAGCGTGGCTCCCTCCAGCCGCCACCCGTCGCCGAGCACCGTTGCCGCCGCGCGGATCGCCAAAACTTCGGCATGCGCGGTCGGATCGCCCAGTGCCTCACGGGCATTCACCGCGCGGGCGAGTTCGGTTCCATCGGCGGCGACAATCACCGCACCGATCGGCACGTCGCGGGGGCCCGCCGTCGCGGCGACCGCCAGCGCAGACCGGATCAGATCTTCGTCAGCTTTCACCGACCCAGTCTGACGGCGGCGACCCGCTGCGCCCGGCTCCGCCGCGCTTGCGATCGCCACGGCCGCGCTTGCGTTCACCGACCCAAGCGGTCGATCACCGCCGACAGCTGGTCGGCAAAGCCCATCTCGCGGGCGATGCGGCCCAATTGCTCGTCGGCGTAGAGGTCGGACTCATCGAGGATGACGCCCAGCACCGCCTCGGGCAGCCCGATATCGGACAACAAACCCAGGTCGCCTTCCTCGAACGGCTCCGAGTCCTCGAGGTCCTCCGGATCGATGTCGGCATCCAGGCTGTCCAGAACTTCGGCGGCGATGTCGTAGTCCAATGCCGCCGTCGCATCCGACAGCAGCAGCCGGGTTCCCGACGGTGCGGGGCGCACGATGACGAAGAACTCGTCGTCGATGTCGAGCAGCCCAAAGACCGCTCCCGCACTTCGTAGTTCACGCAGCTCTGTTTCGGCGGCGGCCAGACTCGTCAGCGAATTGGGGGCCATCACGGAACACCGCCACTGGCCCTCTTCGCGCACGACGGCGACGCCGAAACCGTCCGGTGTATCCACGGACGGGCCTTGCGTTGCGGCCCGCTCTCGTCCCATGGGCGCCTACGCTAGTCGCTGACCAGGCGGCTTGACCAGAAGGCGCAAACTACCGGCGGGACCTCGGCCCGCCGTTGTCGATCCAACTGTGCCAACCTTGGTCTGTGTCTTGGACGACGGCTGGCACTAGAAGCAGGACCCCGGTGTGTGTCCTCGGGTTGGGACTTATCGGCGGTTCGGTGATGCGGGCGGCCGCGGCCGCCGGCCGGGAAGTGTTCGGCTACAACCGCTCCGTGGAGGGTGCGCGCGGAGCACTCGCCGACGGCTTTGCCGCGACGACCGAGCTCGCCGACACGTTGGCCCGCGCCGCCGACACCGGCGCGCTGATCGTGCTGGCCGTGCCGATGCCCGCCCTCCCGGCGATGCTCGCCCACGTCAGCGAGCTGGCCCCGAAATGCCCCCTCACCGACGTCACCAGCGTCAAAACGGCAGTGCTCGACGAGGTCGTCGCGGCCGGTCTGCAGGACCGCTTCGTCGGTGGTCACCCGATGACGGGCACCGAGAGCTCGGGTTGGGCCGCGGGCCATGCCGGATTGTTCACCGCGGCACCGTGGGTGGTCAGCGTCGACGACCACGTGGACCCGGTGGTGTGGTGGATGGTGATGACGCTGGCGCTGGATTGCGGCGCGGTGGTGGTGCCGGCCAAATCCGACGAGCACGACGCCGCGGCGGCGGCCATCTCGCATCTGCCGCACCTGCTCGCCGAGGCGCTGGCGGTGACGGCCGCGGAGGTGCCGTTGGCCTTCGCGCTGGCCGCGGGGTCGTTCCGGGACGGCACCCGGGTGGCGGGCAGCGCCCCGGACCTGGTGCGCGCGATGTGCGAGGGCAACACCGCCCATCTGCTGACGGCGGTGGACCGTGTCATGGATCTGCTCAGCCACGCTCGCGACTCGCTGGACTGGGACAACTCGGTGGCCGATCTCGTCGAGGCGGGCCACGCCGCGCGAACGCGTTACGACCGCTTCCCGCGCTCCGACATCTTCACGGTCACGATCGGCGCGGACAATTGGCGCGAAGAGCTGGCCGCCGCCGGCCGGGCGGGCGGCGTGATCAGATCCGCTCTGCCAATCCGGGATAGTCCTCGATAAACCCGTCGGCGTCGACGGTCACGGTGGTGTCTGCGACCGGTGACCGCAGCTTGATCCCGTCGGGGCCGCCCTGCCCGGTGTAGCTCACCGTGGCCGGGGTGACGGTCATGTCGGGCACGTTGACGTAGACCACCGGCAACGTGATCGCTTCGGCTCGCTCGTGCAGCCCCAGCCGGCGGATGGGCAGCGCGTTGAAGAACGGGCTGAACACAACGTCGACATCGAGTGCCCCGTTGTATCCCTCGCGCCGCTCACCCTGGTGGTCGGTGATCATCCACATGTTTTCCTCGTCGCGCGCGATCGCGAGTTGGCGCTCCCGTTCGGCGAGGGTGATCGTCAGCCCGAACCTTTTTGTGGCGCCGCTCTCGTCGGTCTGCAGTTCGTAGAAGGCACCGAATGCCGGGTTCGTCGCGGTAGCCGCGGCCACGATGCGACCGGTGGCCCTAATTCGCTTGCCGGACACCTGTACTCGCACCGATTCCATGCGCGAGATGTCGGGGGCGCGCCAGGTCAGCATCGCGGGCCAGACGCCCGCGTTCGGATCAGGGGGGCTGTTCACACTCCCTACCGTAGGACCTGGCCCCCGGCCGCGGCAGGCTGGTCGGCAACTGGGGTCACCGTCACATCCTCGCGTCGATGAGGCCTGCGTAACCGTCCGGTGCCCGGCACCGACGCCCAGACCGCCATCGCCAGCAGGCCGTCGAGGATCAGCGCCAGTCCGGCCACCATCAGCGCGCCGACCAGCGCGAGCTGGAATTCGCGCTCCTTGATCCCGTCGATCAGGTAGCGACCCAGCCCTCCGAGGCTCGCGTAGGCCGCCACGGTCGCGGTGGCCACGACCTGCAGCGTCGCGCTGCGCAGCCCGCCGAGAATCAACGGCATCGCGTTGGGCATCTCGACGCGCAGCAGCACCTGGGCCTCGGTCATGCCCATCGCCCGGGCGGCGTCGACCACCACCGGGTCGACGTTGGCGACGCCCGCGTAGGCACCGGCCAGCAGCGACGGCACACCGAGCAGCATCAGGGCGACCAGCGGCGGCTCCAGGCCCAGGCCGAATAGCAGCACGCCCAGCAGCAACACCCCGAGGGTCGGCAGCGAGCGCAGCCCGTTGACCGCGCCCACAACCAGCAGCGTGCCGCGGCCGGTGTGGCCGATGACCATGCCGATCGGGACCGCGATCAGCGCCGAGGCGCCCACCGCGATCGCGGTGTATTCCACGTGCTCCAAGATGCGCGCGGCGAGCCCGACCGGACCGGTCCAGTTGTCCACGGTCAGCAGATAGGACACCGCCTGGCCGATGAAGTTCATCGCGCACCACCCACGACGGGAGCGAGCACGGATCGCCGGCGCGGGGCGGCGCCCGCGTGCGACCACGGCGTGGCGAGCCGGCCGGCCAGCACGATCAGCATGTCGATGCCGACCGCCAACACGAACAGCGCGATGATGCCGGCCAGGATCTGATCGCTCTTGTCGGTCGCATACCCCTCGGTGAACCAGGTACCCAGGCCGCCGATCCCGATCACCGACCCCACCGAGACCATCGCGATATTGGTCACCACGACCACTCGCAGCCCCGCGATCATGACTGGAATCGACAGTGGTAGTTCAACTTTCAGGATGCGTTTGACGTTCGAGTAGCCGACGGCGGTAGCGGCGTCACGCACCTGAGCGGGCACCGCGTCCAGCGCTTCCAGCACCGCGCGAACCATCAGTGCGGTGGTGTAGGCGGTCAGCGCGACCAGCACGTTGGCCGCGTCGAGGATCCGCGTTCCGATGATCACCGGCAGGGCCACGAACAACGCCAGCGACGGGACGGTGAACACGACACTGGCGGTCGCCGTCGTCAGCCGCCGCGCGATCGGTGCGCGCTGCACCAGCACCCCCAACGGCACCGCGATCAGCAGACCGGTCAGCACGGGTATCAACGACATCCGCAGGTGGATCACGGTTAGCGTCCAGGCTTCGCTCAAGTGGGTGAGCAGATAGTGCATGGTCAGCTCCGCCGCTGGGATTCGACCGCGGCCAACACGTCGGCCGCCAGCACCCCGCCGATGACCTTGCCGTCGTCGTCGACGGCAATCCCCACGGTCGACGGCGACGACAGCGCCGCGTCCAGCGCGTGGCTGAGGTTGCCGCCGGGGCGGAACAACGCTCCGACGGCGCTCATGCTGTCGCTCAACGACGCCCCACCGCCATGCCGTCGCAGACCGGCGGCATCGATCCAGCCCAGCGAGAGTCCGTCGTCGTCGACCACCACCGCCCACCCGGCCAGCGCACGATCGGTGAGGCCGTCGGCGTGGAGGGTGTCGACGGGGTGCAGTGGCAGACCGTTCGCATCGATTAGCTGCAGCCACCGGTAGCCGCGGCCGAGGCCGATGAATTTCGACACGAAATCGTTGGCGGGCCGCGAAAGTAGTTGGGTGGGTTCGTCGTATTGCTGCAGCGCGCCGCCGCGCCCGAAGACCGCGACCTGGTCGGCAAGTTTGAGCGCCTCGTCGATGTCGTGCGTGACGAACACAATGGTTTTGTGCAATTCGCTTTGCAGGCGCAGTATTTCGTTCTGCAGCTCGAGACGCACCACGGGGTCGACGGCCGAGAATGGTTCGTCCATCAACAGGATTGGCGGATCGGCGGCCAAGGCGCGTGCCACGCCGACGCGTTGTTGTTCACCGCCGGAAAGCTGCGCCGGGTAACGGTTGGCGAATTTGGCGTCCAGCCCTACGCGTTCGAGCACCTCGTATGCCGCCTTGCGGGCTTCCCGGCGGGATTGTCCCCGCAACACCGGCACCGTCGCGACGTTGTCGATGACGCGTTGGTGCGGCATCAGCCCGGCATGCTGGATCACGTATCCCATTCCCAGCCTCAGCTTCACCGGGTCCACGGTCGCAACGTCTTTCCCGTCGACGGTGATGGTGCCCGACGTCGGCTCGATCATCCGGTTGATCATCCGCAGCGCGGTGGTCTTGCCACTTCCGGAGGAACCGACGAAGACCGTCAGCTTGCCGCTCGAGACCGCCAGGCTCAGCCGATGAACAGCGGTCGTCCCGTCGGCGAATGTCTTGCAGACATCGTCGAAGACGATCACCGCGCTACCCCCAAGCCGACCGTCATTGTGTAATCGGGTGGTTGAAGCCATTGTCCCGCACCCAGTTTCGGGCCGCTTGGTCGGGATCGATGCCGGAGTTTCCCGCTACCGCCGCATTGAGTCCAGCCAGGCCGGTGGTGGTCAGCTTCGCCGAGACCGCATCCAGGACATTCTTGAGGCGGTCGGACTTCTTCTGCGAATTCACCAACGGCACGATGTTGCCGGCCACGAAATTGTGCTCGGGATCGTCGAGCACCACCAGATGGTCTTGCGGAATCGCCGGGGACGTCGTGAAGATGTTGGCCGCGTTGACTTTTCCCTGCACCAGCGCGCGAACCGCCACCGCGCCGCCACCATCGTTGATTGCGATGAAGTTGCCGGGACTGATGTTGAGTGAGTATTTCTGCCGTAGCCCGGGCAGGCCCGACGGTCGGTTTACGAAGTCCGAGGGTGCGCCGAATCGCACGTCCGGCGAGTGGGCGGCCAGGTCGGCGATAGTTTTGAGGTTCCACGCGGCGGCGGTTCCACCGGTGACGGTGACCGTGTCGGTATCGGAGGCCGGAGACGGCGTCAGAACCGATAGGTCACCCGGCAACTTCTGATAAAGCTCCAATTCCACGGCGTTGAGCATGGTCGCGGTCGAGTCGGCGGCGAAGTACCGCAACAGATTGCCGACATATTCGGGCACCAAATCGATGGAATGGTCTTTAAGTGCCGGGATGTACGTCTCGCGGCTGCCGATGCCCATGCGCCTTCCCACGTCGAAACCGTTGGCCTGCAACGTTTGTGCATAGATCTCGGCAAGGATCTGAGATTCCGGGAAGTCAGCCGACCCGACAACGATAGATTTCATGCTGCGGATCTCTGGCGCCAACGGGTCGGAATTGCTACAGGCGACAACCAAGCAACTGACCACGAAGCACGCTGCCGCGGGGATGATCACGCGGGGCAGGCGCCGCAGCATCCTCATATCGCTGACAGTAACGGCAGGACCGGCCCGGCGCTGCGGCCATGGTGCAACGGTTTGCCTGGTTTGGTTTCATTCTGGGCGGGAGCGGACAAAGATGGAGACATGAGCAGCACCAATCCCGGCTCGCCGGGTAATCCGCCGCCGAAGCCTCCTCCGGCGCCCCACGCCAAGCCCGCTCCAACGGCTCCCCCAGCGCCGCCTGCCGGCCCGAAACCGCCCCATGCCGGCGCGCACCCCAAGGAACCGGCCATCGGCTTCACCCGCGCAGGCGCGCTGTGGTCGGCGCTGATCGCGGGCTTTCTGATCCTGATCCTGTTGCTGATCTTCATCGCCCAGAACACGACGCCGACGCCGTTTCAGTTCTTGGGCTTTCATTGGAGCCTGCCGCTGGGCGTTGCGATCCTGCTGGCGGCAGTGGTCGGCGGTCTGCTTACCGTGGCCGTAGGTACCGCGCGGATTCTGCAGCTGCGGCGCGCAGCCAAGAAACAGCACGCCGCTGCGGCGCGCCAGACACCTAGCTAGGAAGCTTGGCCAGCTCCGCCAGGCCGCGCGATATCAACGGCGCGACGACCTCGGGCATGTGCTCGGTGTCCTTGCCACTCGCCTGATCCGACATGCGCCGGCGGAAGTCGATGCCGGCGGCGATGATGGCGAGCTTGAAGTACGCCAACGCCATGTAAAACTCCCAATGCGCCAACGGCAGGCCGGAGACAAGCGAGTACCGGTCGGCGAGCTCGTCGGCCGTCGGCAGCAGCGGCGAGGTCCAGGCGGCCTGCGCGTTGACGATCAGATCCAACGCCGGGTCGCGGTACACACACATCAGGGCCGCGTCGGACAGCGGGTCCCCGAGCGTCGAGAGCTCCCAATCCACCACGGCACGCACCCGCGTCGGGTCGTCGGCGTCCAGGATGGTGTTGTCGATTCGGTAGTCGCCGTGCACGATCGAGGTGCGGCTCTGGGGCGGAATCGCTTGCTGCAGACCGGAATGCAGCCGTTCGACGTCGGCGTCGCGATGGTCGTCAGGCAGCCGCACCAGTTCCCATTGCGAGCCCCAGCGGCGCACTTGGCGTTCCAGGTAACCGCTGGGCTTGCCGAAATCGGCCAGCCCCACGGCATTCGGGTCGACGTTGTGTAGGTCGACAAGCACCCGGACCAGGGCGTCGACGCATTTGTCGATCACGGTGTGGTTGAAGGCTTCCAATTGAGCGCGGCGGCGCACCACTTGGCCGGCGACGAACTCGACGATCTGGAACGGCCCGCCCAGCACCGATTCGTCCTCACACAGCGCGATCGCGCGCGCCACCGGAACGGGTGTGTCCCGTAACGCCGCCACCACCTTGTACTCGCGGGCCATATCGTGCGCCGACGGGGTCAGCCCATGCAGTGGCGGGCGCCGCACCAGCCAATTCGTTTTGTCGTCGTAGACCCGGAACGTCAGATTGGAGCGGCCGCCGGAGATGAAGTCGCCGCGCAGTTCGCCGTCGCGCTCGATGCCGAGCGAGCGCAGGTACCGGTCCAGGGCGGGCAGGTCCAGCCCGTCGAGTCGATCAGCCGAAGTCACCGCACTTGTTTACCATCGCTGATTGCGCGGCAACAGGTCCCATACGTGTTCGACGCCGTTGACTCCCGCCACGGTCGCCTGGCCGGTCCGCGAATACAGCAGACGGGTCACGGATGCGTAGTCAACGGGAAACGACAACAACCGGGCTGTGCCGAGGATTTCGTGCAGCAGCAGGTTGATCACACCGCCGTGGCTGAACACCGCGATGGTGTCGTCGGGATCGGCCGACGCGACGAGATCGTCGATCGCCGCACGGATCCGGGCCCGGAACGCGTCTTCGTCGACCGCGCTGGGCAGGTGGCCCTGCGCCATTCGCTCCCACTCCTTCGGGTTCTCCTGACGGATCTGCTCGACGGGGATATAGACGGGAAGGTCGCGATCGTATTCGGCCCAGCGATCGTCAACCTCGACGGACAGCTCTCGGGCCGCCGCGACCGGTTCGGCGGTCTGGATGGCACGCCGCTGCGGGCTGCTGATGATCCGGGAGATCGGGAACCTGGCCAGCGCCTCGGGCAGGCGCGCGATCTGAGCCACCCCTTCTTCCGACAGGTCCGGGTCGGAACCCTGGCCGTGCTCGCTGCGCAACGGCAACGCATGCCGGACCAGAAGCACTTGCATGGTTCTCCCTGTCGTCGGGTGGTGAGTAGCCGGTTCGCAGTTTCTCATCGCCCGCTGCCGCCGCGCGCACCGAGGCTTTCACTCTGGGCGCCCCCTTTCGCCGAACGTGCACTCATGGCGGATTTTCGGCGGTGGATTCCCGGCCACAGGAGCACGTTCGGCGCTGAGGTCGGCAAACGGACGCACTAGCGGGCCGCGGGGAGAATGCTATTCTCCCGACTGAGAGTGGGGTGTGCGGACAATGACGACTGCTGGTGATACCCAACTGGACCCGGGTGTGCTGGGCCGGTGGCTCGACGTTAACGACGCTCCCGGAAGCGGCGAAGAGCCGCTCCTGGAGCAGCTCAAGGGCGGTTCGCAAAACACGCTGTATCTGATCCAGCGCGGCAACGAGCGCATGGTACTGCGAATGCCCGGCGCCCGCGCGGACGCCGCCCGCATCGACGGCCTGCGGCGCGAGATCCGGCTGGTGCGCGCGCTGTCCGGAACCGATGTGCCGCACGCCGAGCTGATCGCCGCGGACGGTAGCGGCACCGTGCTCGGCATGCCGTTCTACGTGATGCGGGCGATCGACGGATGGAGTCCGATGGACGGCGGCTGGCAGCCACCGTTCGACACCGATCTCGCTGCGCGGCGCGGGCTGGCATTCGAACTCGTCGAGGGCTCCGCCAAGCTGGGCCGGGTCGACTGGCGCGGCCAGGGACTCGAGGGCTTCGGCCGCCCGGACGGATTTCACGATCGACAGGTTGACCGATGGCTGGCCTTCCTCGACGCCTACCAGGTGCGCGAGCTGCCCGGCCTGAACGAGGCCGCCGATTGGCTGCGCCGCAACCACCCCTTGGAATACCAGCCGGGCATCATGCACGGCGACTATCAGTTCGCGAACGTGATGTTCGCCCACGGTGGTCAGGCTCAACTCGCCGCGATCGTGGACTGGGAGATGACGACGGTCGGCGATCCGCTGCTGGACCTCGCCTGGTCGCTGCTGGGCTACGACGGCGAAAACCCCAAGGGCGACGGGTTTTATCTCGACATGAGCGGCATGCCGACACGCAGCGAATTGCTGCGGCACTACGAGAAAGTCAGCGGGCTGTCCACCGAGAACATCGACTACTACCTGGTACTGGCCAACTGGAAACTTGCCATCGTGCTGGAAAAGACCTACGCCGCCGGCGTCCGCACCGGAAAGGTCGACCCCAAGATCACCGACGGATTCGGCCCGATGATCCTGCAGCTGATGGCAACAGCGGCCGAGATGGCGCGCAACCTGCCGACGAGATGCCGCTGAAATGGGTTACGCCGACCGGCTTTTCGACCTCACTGGCCGAGTGGTGCTGATTACCGGCGGCAGCCGCGGATTAGGCCGGGAGATGGCGTTCGCGGCCGCGCACTGCGGAGCCGACGTGGTGATCGCCAGCCGCAACCTCGACAACTGCGAGGCCACGGCCAAGGAGATCGAGGCCGTGACCGGACGCTGCGCCTTGCCCTATGGGGTGCACGTCGGGCGCTGGGACCAACTCGACGGCCTGGTCGACGCCACCTACCAGCGATTCGGCAAGGTCGACACCTTGATCAACAACGCCGGCATGTCGCCGCTGTACGACAAGCTGAGCAACGTAACCGAGAAGCTGTTCGATGCGGTAATGAATCTGAATCTCAAAGGGCCGTTTCGGCTATCGGCGTTGGTCGGTGAGCGGATGGTGGCAGCCGGCAGCGGGTCGATCATCAACGTGAGCTCCACCGGCTCGCTGCGCCCGAACGGCGCCATCATTCCCTACGCGGCCGCCAAGGCCGGCCTCAACGCGATGACCGAAGGGCTGGCGCAGGCCTTCGGGCCGACGGTGCGGGTCAACACCCTGATGGCGGGACCCTACCTGACCGACGTCAGCAAGGCGTGGGATCTCAGCGGGGACAACAACTTCAGCCACCTGCACCTGAAACGCGCCGGCGATCCACGCGAAGTTGTCGGCGCCGCATTGTTCTTGGCGTCCGACGCGTCGAGTTTCACGACCGGTTCGATTCTGCGGACCGACGGCGGAATTCCTTAAAGGCAGGAGTATTCGGATGTCATGGGACTTCTCTACCGAGCCCGAGTTCGAGAAGAAGCTCGCCTGGGTTCGCGAGTTCGTACGCCAAGAGGTGGAGCCACTCGAGGTGCTGTTTCCGGGCTGCGAGTTCCTGCCGCTCAATGACGAGCGCCGGCGCATTGTCGATCCGCTCAAGCAGCAGGTCCGCGACAATGGCTTGTGGGCACCGCATTTGGGGCCCGAACTCGGCGGCCAGGGTTTCGGCGCAGTCAAGCTGACATTGATCAACGAGATTCTGGGCCGCAGCCCGTGGGCGCCGATCGTCTTCGGAACCCAAGCGCCCGACACCGGCAATGCGGAGATCATCGCGCGCTTCGGAACCCAAGACCAGAAGGATCGCTATCTGTCCGGATTGCTGTCCGGAGAGATCTTCTTCTGCTTCTCGATGACCGAGCCGCAAGGCGGCGCCGATCCGCGCGTGTTCACCACCCGCGCCGTCCGCGACGGTGACGACTGGGTGATCACCGGGCGAAAGTACTTCTCTTCCAACGCCGCTGTGGCCTCGTTCTTCATCGTCGTCGCGATCACCGATCCGGACGTGCCCGTTCATCGCGGCGCCTCGACGTTCCTGATCCCGGCCGACACCGAAGGGCTGAACCTGGAAGCCAACCATCACCTGGTGGGAGCGGACCCGCACGAGCCGGGACATTCCCTGGTGCACTACGACGGGGTGCGGGTGGGAGCGGATGCCCTGCTCGGCGAAGCCGGCCAGGGCTTCTTGATACTGCAGACCCGGTTGGCCGGCGGGCGGCTGCATCACGCGATGCGATCGATCGGGATGGCGCAGCGTGCCGTCGACATGATGGCACGACGCGCGAAAAGCCGTTTCACCCAGGGCAGCCCGCTGGCCGACAAGCAGCTGGTCCAGGAGTTCGTCGCCGACTCTTACACCGAGCTGATCCCGTTTCGGCTGACCGTGCTGCACGCCGCCTGGCTGATCGACAACGGTGACGAGCAAGGCGCACGCGCCGAGATCGGCGCGTGCAAAATCCTGGCCTCGCAGGTCCTGAAATCGATTGCGCTGCGGGCGATCCAGGTGCACGGTGCGCTCGGACTCACCGACCAGCTACCACTGGTCAACGTGCTGCTGGGCGGCATCGCGCTCGGCCTTGCCGACGGTCCGACCGAAGCGCACAAGGTCAACCTGGCTCGGATGCTGCTCAAGGGTTACGAGGCCGAAGAAGGCGCATGGCCGAGCGAGATGCTCGATGTCCGCCGCGACGCCGCCCGGGAGAAGTACGGCGCCCTGGTCGGTAGCGTTCCGGCGCATCCACATTCGCCATGACCAACAGGGTCACCGCGGTCGTCGAGCGCGCCCTCGACGACCGGCAGCGGGGGGCGACCGCGGAGGTCGAACGCATCCTGGCCGCCGCGGTGCGGGTGATGGAACGGGTCGCGCCCGAGGAACCTCGCGTCAGCGACATCGTCACGGAAGCGGGCTCGTCGAACAAGGCGTTCTACCGGTATTTCGCCGGCAAGGACGATCTCATCCTGGCGGTGATGGAGCGTGGCGTCGGGATCGTCGTGTCCTATCTCGAACACCAGATGGCCAAGGAGGCCAAGCCGCGGGA
The DNA here is from genome assembly GCF_010731715.1 of Mycobacterium stomatepiae. Taxonomy (NCBI): domain Bacteria; kingdom Bacillati; phylum Actinomycetota; class Actinomycetes; order Mycobacteriales; family Mycobacteriaceae; genus Mycobacterium; species Mycobacterium stomatepiae. Next base: position 4,210,335 of record NZ_AP022587.1, on the reverse strand, counting down.
CAAGATCGCCCGCTGGATCGAGGGCACGCTGGCGCAGGTCGCCGAACCCGACCTGATCAAGAAGAGCCGCGCTGCGGCCGGTCAGATGGCGGCGGCGACGAACTGGCGTACGGTCGATTACGAAATGATGTACCCGCTACGCGATCTGCTCATCGAACCGGTTGCGGCACTGGGCAGTACCGATGTCGAGCGTGACGTCGAAGCGGTGTTCTGCTGCACGGCGGCGACAATGCGTCGATACATGGGCTCGGGCGTTCGGCCCGACCCGGAGGACATCGCACATGTGGTTCGTTTCTGTCTCAACGGTTTGGGAGTCAATTGATGCGCGCTGTTGTCTGTCGCGAGTACGGTCCGCCGGAGAGTCTGGTGCTCGACGACGTGCCGGATCCCGTACCGGCGCCCGGCCAGATGCTGGTCCGGGTGCACGCCGCGGCGGTCAATTTCCCGGACGTGCTGTTCATCGCCGGCAAGTATCAGGTCAAAATCCCACCGCCGTTCATACCAGGCAATGAGATTGCCGGGGAAGTGATTTCCGTCGGTGAGCGCGCACCGTTTCGCCCGGGCCAGCGGGTCGCCGGAACCACCTTTGGCGCGTTCGCCGAGCAGGCACTGCTGGACACGACGCAGGCGTCGCTCGTACCAGACGACGCCGACTTCGCGTCGGCTGCGGCCTTCGGCGTGACCTATCGAACCGCGTATCACGCGCTTCGCACGACCGCCGCGGTGACACAAGGCGATTGGGTCGTGGTGCTAGGCGCGGCGGGCGGGGTGGGCCTAGCCGCCGTGGATCTCGCGGTCGCGATGGGGGCACGCGTGCTGGCCGCGGCGTCGAGCCCGGAGAAACTCGAGCTGTGCCGGCAGCGCGGCGCCGAGGCCGTCGTGGACTACGACCGCGAGGACCTCAAACTGCGGATCCGCGAACTCACCGGCGATGCGGCCCGTGTGGTCCTGGATCCGGTCGGAGGCTCGTATTCGGAGCCCGCGCTGCGCGGTTTGGCACGCGGCGGAACCTTTGTCACCCTGGGCTACGCGGCAGGCAGTATCCCTGCGATTCCGCTCAATCTCGTGATGCTCAAAGACATCTGCGTGCGGGGCATGGAGATCCGCACCTTTATGGCCGACTACCCCGATGAGTTCGTCCGCGACATCGACGAACTGGCAAAGATGTTCGCGGCGGGCACGGTCCGCCCCCACATCGGCGCGCGGTTCCCACTGGCCGAGGCGCCGGCCGCATTGCGGTATGTGGCCGATCGCAAGGTTCTCGGCAAGGTGGTCATCGACGTCGCATGACCGCTACGGCGTGACGATGTTGAACCTCGGGTCCGGCTTGTCGAGCACATTCAGCAGCGACTGCAGTGCCGACCGGTCGCCCGAGATGTCGAGCCCCGCCGAGGTGACATCACCCATCGCCACCGCCAACAGGCGAGACTTGCTGTCCAGCTTGACCGTAACGTCCGCCGTCGCGGGGTTGGCGCCGACGTTGCGGTAGACGAGCACGCCGTTGCGCAGGGCTAGTCGATAGTTGGTGGCCAGGTCGGCGAAGGTGATGTCGATGGCCAGGTCGAGGTCCCAACTGCGCGGTCCGTTGACACTGATGGCGAGGCTGTCGAAGATCTGCTCCGGGGTCAGTTGACTCAGCATCGACGTCGAGGTGGCCGTGGTGGCGGTGCCGAAGTTGCCGTCGCGCAATTCGGTTGCGCCGCTGATGAAGAAGTTGCGCCAGGTGGCGTTCTCGGCGCCGTAGCCCAGTTGCTCCAGCGTGTCCGCGTACAGTGTACGAGCAGCGGGGTGATCGCTGTCGGTGAAGATCGCGTGGTCAAGCAGCGTCGCGGCCCAGCGGAAGTCGCCCGCTTCGAAAGCCGTCTGGGCAAGCTCGACGACGCGGTCGATCCCGCCCATCGCATCGACGTAGCGGGGCGCGAGGGCCTCGGGGGGATGCGGCCAGAGCCGGCCCGGGTTGCCGTCGAACCAACCCATGTAGCGCTGGTAGACGGCCTTGACATTGTGGCTGACCGATCCCTAGTAGCCGCGGGTATGCCATGCCCGATCCAAAGCCGGTGGCATCTGGAACATTTCGGCGATCTCGACACCGTTGTAACCCTGATTGAGCAGGCGAAGCGTCTGGTCGTGCAGGTACGAATAGAGGTCACGTTGCAGCGACAAGAACTCGACGATGGCTTCCTGTCCCCAGGTCGGCCAGTGATGCGAGGCGAACACCACGTCGGCCCGACCGGCGAAGGTGTCGATGGCCTCGGTGAGATAGCCGGACCAAGCGTGTGGGTCGCGGACCAGTGCCCCGCGCAGGGTGAGCAGGTTGTGCAGATTGTGAGTGGCGTTCTCGGCCATGCACAACGCGCGGAAACGTGGGAAATAGAAATGCATTTCGGCGGGAGCCTCGGTGCCAGGCGCCATCTGGAACTCGATCTCCACGCCATCGATCGTGTGCGTCTCACCGGTCTCCCGGATGTCGATGGTCGGCACGATGATGGCGACCTCACCCGTCGACGGGGATTGACCGAGCCCGCAGCCGACCTGTCCCCGGGGTCCGCGTTCCAACAATGTGCCGTACATGTAGGTCGCCCGGCGGGTCATTGCGGGACCGGCGTAGACGTTCTCCTGTACCGCGTGCGCGGTGAAACCTTCCGGGGCCAGCACGGCCACCGCCCCGGCGTCCATGTCGGCCTGCGAGGTCACGCCCAGCACGCCACCGAAATGGTCGACGTGGCTGTGGGTATAGATCACCGCGACGACCGGGCGGTCCGCGCCGCGATGGGCGCGGTAGAGATTCAGCGCCGCGGCGGCCACCTCGGTGGACACCAGCGGGTCGATCACGATGATCCCGGTGTCGCCCTCGACGAACGTGATGTTGGAGATGTCGAAGCCGCGGACCTGATAGATGCCCGGCACCACTTCGTACAGGCCTTGTTTGGCGTTCAGCCCCGATTGGCGCCACAGGCTGGGGTGTACCGACGTCGGCGCGGGACCCTCGAGGAAGGCGTAGACGTCGTTGTCCCACACCACACGGCCATCGGCAGCCTTGATGACACAGGGCGACAAGGAGGCGATGAATCCACGATCAGCATTGTCGAAATCCGTTGTGTCGTCCCAGGGCAGGGCATGTTCACGATGCGCCGATTCGATGGCTGAGGTGGGGGGCTTGTGGTCCACCGGCAATACATTGCCATTAACCCACCCTTGCCCGAAAGGACGTCTTGAGAGCAGCCGGGTTAACCCAGACGTAACAATTTCGGTGAACCTCTTTTATGCGGCCCGGCAAACGCGGCATACTGCGTTGGCGGCCCTCAATGTCGAGGTCCGAAACGATCGGGCAAAGGAGAACAGGTGAAGCGTGAACTGACGGTCGCGGTAGCCGGAGTAGCGATTCTGGTCGCCGGCATTTCTGGCTGTTCGAGCGACAAGAAAAGTTCGAGTGGGTCCTCGTCGGGCGCGAGCACTTCGGCCAGCTCCAGCGGGGGCGGTGGCACCAAGGTGATCATCGACGGCAAGGACCAGAACGTCAGCGGCTCGGTCGTGTGCACAACCGTAGGCGGCACCGTCAACATCGCGATCGGCGGGGCCGCGACCGGCATCGCCGCGGTGCTCAGCGACGGCAACCCGCCGACCGTGACGTCGGTTGGGCTGGGCAATGTCAACGGCGTGACGCTGGCGTACGCGTCGGCCGGCGGCGGAGGCAATGCCTCGGCAACCAAGAACGGCAACAGCTACAAGATCACCGGGACCGCCACGGGCGTGGACATGGCCAACCCCACGCAACCGGTGAACAAGCCCTTCGAGATCGACGTCACCTGCACTAGCTAGGCGAGGCTGCGGGCGGTTGCCACCCATTGAGTGGCAACCGCACCGTGAACTCGGTATGACCGGGCGAGCTGTTGACGCTGATCGTTCCGTTGTGCGCTTTGACGACGGCGGAGACGATCGCCAGTCCCAGCCCGGTGCTGCCGCCCTTGCGGGAGCGCGAGGTATCGCCGCGAGCAAACCGCTCGAACACCTCCGACTGCAGCTCCGCCGGAATACCGGGGCCATTGTCGACCACCTGCAGCACGCTATGTGCCGGCTCGGTGCTCAGCCGCGTCGTGACGACAGTCCCCGAGCCGGTGTGAATTCGCGCGTTGGCCAGAAGATTGGTCAGCACCTGATGCAGCCGTGCCGCGTCGCCGACGACGATCACCGGCTCCTCGGGCAGGTCGAGCTCCCACTGATGGTCGGGTCCCGCGACATGCGCGTCGCTGACTGCGTCGACCGCCACCCGCGACAGGTCAACCGGTTCGCGTTCCAGGGGGCGGCCCGAGTCCAGGCGGGCCAGCAGCAGGAGGTCCTCGACAAGCCGCGTGATCCGCTCGGTCTCCGACGCGACGCGGCTCATCGCGTGTGCCACCGCTTCTCGATCGTCGCCCATCCGTTGAGTGAGTTCGGTGTAGCCGCGGATCGCCGCCAGCGGCGTGCGCAGCTCGTGACTAGCGTCGGCGACGAACTGCCGGACCCGGGTCTCGCTGGCCTGCCGTGCCGACAGCGCGGCCGCGATGTGGTCGAGCATCCGGTTCAACGCCGACCCCAGTTGGCCCACCTCGGTGGAGGGGTTGGCGTCGGATTCGGGAACCCGCACCGGCAGCTCGACCTCCCCGCGGTCCAACGGCAGATTCGACACCCTGCGCGCGGTTTGAGCGACGCGACGCAGCGGCGCGAGTGCTCGTCTGATGATCACCATCCCGGCGATCGTCGCCGCGGCCAATGCGATTACCGTGACGATTCCGAAGATCACCGCCATCTGGATCAGGGTGGCGTCGACGTCGTCCATCGACAGTCCGGTGACGATCACGTCGCCACCGCGCCGGCTCGGGGCCGCCACGACGCGGTAGCGCCCGAGGCCGTCGAGATCCAGGGTCACCGGCTTGCGGCTGCCGGAGATCGCCGCGAGTTGGTTCTGTGCCTTGTCGGTCAGCGCGGCCCGGGATCCGATGCTGGTCAGGTAGCCGGCGTCGACCGTCTTGCCGTCGCTGACCACCGCGGCGACCATGCCCGCCGGCTGCCCGGGAGCGTCGAGGAACCGCGGGCCGGGGCCCGGCCGCGGGTTGAAGCCGTGGTCGTGACGCCACCCGGGACGATTCGGTTCGGGGTACATCAGCGCCGAGCGGCGCGAAGTCCCGCCCAGCTGGCCGTCGAGCTGACGCACCAAGTGGCGGTTCAGCGAAAGTTCAGTCGCCGCAGTGATCCCCACGCAGACGAGGGCGAGCACAATGACCTGCCCAACCAGGAGCCGGAGCCGAAGCGACCAGACTCGCCGTGCCCTAGCTGGCAGGCTTGAGGACATAACCCGCACCGCGCAGCGTGTGGATCATCGGTTCGCGGCCGTTGTCGATCTTCTTGCGCAAGTACGAGATATACAGCTCGACGATGTTGGACCGACCGCCGAAGTCATAACTCCAGACCCGATCGAGAATCTGCGCCTTGCTCAGCACCCGCTTGGAATTGCGCATCATGAACCGCAGCAGCTCAAACTCGGTGGAGGTCAACGACACCGGCTCGCCGGCGCGGGTGACTTCGTGGCTGTCCTCGTCCAGCACCAAGTCGCCGACCACGAGCTGCGCGCCGCTGTCCACCGTCGTAACGCCGGTGCGCCGCAACAACGCGCGCAATCGCAGTACAACCTCTTCGATGCTGAACGGCTTGGTGACATAGTCGTCGCCACCCGCGGTCAAACCCGCGATGCGATCTTCGACCGCATCCTTGGCCGTCAACAGCAGCACCGGCAACTGCGGATTCTCTTCGCGCAGTTTGTGTAAGACCTCGAGACCGCTCATGTCGGGCAACATCACGTCAAGGACGACCACGTCGGGACGCTGGGCACGGGCTGAGGCGATTGCCGATGATCCGTCACCGGCGGTCGCGATATTCCAGCCCTCGTACCGCAACGCCATCGACACCATTTCGGCCAAGACGGATTCGTCGTCCACGACCAGCACGTTGATTGGATTGCCGTCCGCACGGCACATGACAACGCGCTCCACGGAAGTTCGAGGCTGCGTCACATGTTCCAGTATCCGCGCCCGACTGGGCCGACGCTATGACATTCCTTTGTGTGCCCTGTGAAACCGCAGGCTGTACCTAGTACCAGTACCGCCTGCCACCCACCGGCCGGCCAACCGAGCCGAGGACCCACATGACGGCGCCGATGACGATCAGGACAATGCCGATCGTCCACAGCAAAGGAATTGCGAACAGGTATCCGAGGATGAGTAGGACCACGCCCAAGACGATCATGACGACTTCCTTTACGTGAGGGACTCTAAATGGCCAGACATTGAACTAGGTTGCGGGACATGGCAATCCTTGACCTTGGGGTTGACACCCCCGTAGTTCAACGGCCCCGCGATCACAGTCAGTGCAATGTTTCCCGCTGTGACACAATCCGTTTGCCCAGTTTTGAAGTAGTCGCGTTGCCACGCCGCGAAGACTCCAACGATCAGCCAAATCAAGACGATCGCGCCGATTATTCCGCGACCACGCATCGTGACCTCCGTTGTGTCCGAGAAAATTTTCCCGTCGCGTAGCGATACCCATTGGACTCATGTCTAAACATGGTCGCGGCAAACTTTTGGGGCGCTATGCTGGTGGGCCACTACGTGGTGGCCGCCGTGATGCTCGACGTCGCAGGTTGCGAGGTGGAGCCCGCGTTCGCCCTGCGGCGACCTTAGCGCTCAAGCATTTTCGCCAACAGCTCGGCGAGCCGCTTCTGGTCGGCGGCGTTGAGCCGGCCGGTGATGGGCTCCATCAGCTCACCGATCTCGGCGATGATCCGCACCTCGAGTCGCCGCGCCTGCGCGATGAGGCTGACCCGCACCGAACGGCCGTCGACGGCGTCGGTGGTCTTGCGCACCAGCCCGCGTTGGACCGCGCGGTCGATGAGGCCACTGACGGTAGAGCGTTCCAGCCCCAGATACGTGGCCAGTTCGGCCATCGCGGGTTCGCGATCGCGCAGTATCCCGAGGACCCGTAGCTGAGTCAGGGACAGATCATGTTCGGCGGCAACGCGATTCAGCACTGCGGTCACTGCGAACGACACCTGAACGAGGGGTCCGATCACGGCCGAGGTGATGGCCGGCATAGCCACGCACCGCACCGACCGCGGTAAGCCACTTGCCTGGATCGAAATCGGTTCGGTCGCGGGTCCTTCGGACGAGATCTTCTCCGCGGCACTGCGCGCCGTGCGCCTGCAGATCGTCGGCAGCGGACAAGGTTCAGTCCCGACCCGCGACATTCTGGCCGAGCTGCCCGCCATCGCGACCGAAATCAGCAGCGGTGCTTTCGAATTCGATGCCCGAACCGTGCCACTCGCCGACGTCGAAGCCGCATGGAACGACACCGGCACCGATCAGCGAATCGTCATCACGCCCTAGTGCCGGCGTTGCGCGGACACATAGAGAGTGGGCGGCATGGCGTCGTCAGCCCCTTCTGGCACCGTGCGGTGATAGCGCGCCATCAGCTCCGGGAAGGTTGCCGCCGCCACGTCCCAGCCGCGCTCACGCAGCCATTCGTCGACCGGAGTGCGCTCTTCGGGATACCAGAGGTCCTCGACATCGGTGATCTCGGCGTCGACCACCTCGGCGACCGCGGCGCGCATGCGCTTCATGTCTTCGCGCTGGCGCTCCACCCGATCGGGGTCGTTGGATCCTTGACTTGGCACGTTAGACGCAAGCCAACTGCCCGGCGCGCTGAGCGAATGGATGCGCTCGAACAACAGGTCCTGCGCCTGCGCCGGCAAGTAGCGTACCAAGCCCTCCGCCGACCACACGGTCGGTTTCGCAGGGTTGAAGCCCTAGTCCTGCAACGCTTTTGGCCAGTCCTGCCGAAGATCGATCGGTATGGTCACCAGCTGCGCGGTGGGATCCGCGCCGTGGTCTCGTAGCGTGGCGGTCTTGAAGTCGAGCACCTTGGGCTGGTCGAGTTCGTACACCACGGTGCCGTCGGGCCACGGCAGCCGCCACGAGCGAGCGTCCAGACCCGACGCGAGGATCACCACCTGGCGCACGCCCGCGTCGGCCGCGCCGAGAAAGAACTCGTCGAAGAACGCGGTCCGGGTCGCCATGAAGTCGACCATCAGCTGTGTCTGTGTGCGCACCTCGGGTTCGATTTCGACCGCCTTGGCCAACAACGCGGGATCGGCGTAGATGCTCCACATCCCCGCCCCCGCGGCGTCGACGAAGACACGCGCGAACGGGTCGTTGATGAGCGGATTCTCGCTCTCGGTTTCCGCGGCGCGGGCCGCCGCGACCCCCAGAGCGGTGGACCCCACGCTCTGCGTGATGTCCCAGGAATCGTTGTCGGTGCGCGGCATCGCCAGTCCTCTCCACCTTGATAGTCGGTTGCGTTCACTATTCTTTCAGCCCCCGACGCCTCTTGGCACGTGCGAAGGCTGACTTACGCTGTCTTCACAGAGGTCCCACAGATAAGGAGTGCCGCGATGACACGCACGCCCGAAGAGGTGTTCGCCCACCACGGGCAGGCACTCGGTGCGGGCGATCTCGACGAGATCGTCGCCGACTACGCCGACGATTCCGTGCTGATCAGCCGCGCCGGAATCGCACACGGCAAAGACGGTATCCGCAACGTCTTCGCCACCCTGCTCGCCGACCTGCCGGATGCGGCGTGGGACCTCAAGACCCAATTCTTCGTCGGCGATGTCTTGTTCCTCGAGTGGGCTGCCGATTCGGCGCTCAACCGGGTTGATGACGGCGTCGACACCTTCGTCTTCCGCGACGGCATGATCCGCGCGCAGACCGTGCGGTACACACCGAAACCCAAGGGCTGAACACTCGCAGAGTAGGTTCCTACCACGTGGAGCACGTGGACTTGAACGCCGTCGCGGAATGGATGTCGCAGCAGGGGCTGGGCGAAGGGCCGCTGCAAGAGGTTTCGGCCGTCACGGGGGGAACCCAGAACGTGATGCTGCGGTTCGCCAGATCCGGCCGGCCTTATGTGCTGCGGCGCGGGCCACGGCACCTGCGTCCCCGCAGTAACAGCGTGATTCTGCGCGAAACCAAAGTCCTTGCGGCGCTGGCTGGTTCTGATGTGCCACACCCACACCTGATCGCGGCCTGCGACGACACCAGCGTGCTTGGCGACGCCGTCTTCTACCTGATGGACCCGGTGGACGGATTCAACGCCGGAGAGGGGCTGCCGCCGCTGCATGCCGACGATGCCGGCGTGCGCCACGGCATGGGCCTGTCGATGGCAGACGCACTGGCGAAGCTGGGTGCCGTCGACCACGTCGCGGCGGGACTCTCGGACTTCGGCAAGCCGGAGGGTTTCCTGGAGCGCCAGGTGCCGCGCTGGCTTTCGGAGCTGGATTCCTACGGCGAGTACGACGGCTACCCCGGACCCGACATCCCGGGCATCGAGGAAGTGTCGTCCTGGCTGGAACGCCATCGGCCGGCGACCTGGAGACCTTGCATCATGCACGGCGATTATCACGCCGCCAACGTGATGTTCTCCCGCACCGGCCCTGACGTCGTCGCGATCGTGGACTGGGAGATGTGCACGATCGGCGACCCGTTGCTGGATCTGGGCTGGCTGCTGGCCACCTGGCGCCAGCCGGACGGTTCCAGCGTGTTCAGCCATGCCCTCGGCGGTCAGGATGGGTTGGCCAGCACCGACGAACTGTTCGAGCGCTACGCCGCGAACACCACCCGCGACCTGTCGGACATCACCTGGTACACCGTGCTGGCCTGCTTCAAGCTGGGCATCGTCATCGAGGGCACCCTGGCCCGCGCGTATGCCGGCAAAGCCGATATGGCAATCGGCGATCAACTACACGCGGCCACGGTTCATCTGTTCGAGCGCGCGCTGACCCAGATCGGCAACGGCTAGCATCTTCTGACGTGCCTCCTTCCCCCGAGGAACCCGACTACTACTCCGAGCCGACAATGGCGGCGGGCTACGGCGGCGGTTATGACCCCGCGCCCGAGCCGGAGCCCCCGACACCGTGGTACCGACGCCCGCTGGCGCTGGTCGGCGCGGGCGCGATTGGCGCGATCGTGCTCGGGTTGGCGATCTACGCGATCGTCACGCTGGTGAGCGGATCGCCGACCCCAAGTCCGACGACCACGACGACGCCCACACCGTCCCCCACGCCGACCGTGACCACCACGGCCCCGCAGCACACCCGGCATCATCCACCGGGCGGTGGCGGCCCGACCGAGACGGTGACCGAAAGGCCGCCTCCGCCGAGCACCGACACTCCGACGACGACGGTGCCGCCAAGCACCAGCACCGTCACGCTGTCGCCGAGCACGGAGACCAGCACGGTTACCCAGACGGTGACCGTGCCGACGCGCCGGCCGTTCGAGCCCCGCCCATAGCGGGCCGGTAGGGTCGGGAGCATGAGTCGGCTCGAGCGCGGCCTGGCGCGATTGCGGGACATGCGCTTTGACCTGTACGAACAGCCCTTGCGGCAGGTGAGCGTGGAGCTCAAGATCGTGTTCGTCGCGATCCACCTGCCGATCGCCGGGGGTAAGACGCTGAAAATCCCCATGATCGCCACGGTGGGGCCGATGCCAGGCAAGTCGAAGGACGACGAGCACCCCGACAGCGACTCCTAGCCAGCCGCTAACGCGCTGGGAAACAACGGATTACAGCATCATCGCTGGCGCGCGACCGAGGCAAGGTCAAATCCCCAACGCCACGGCTCGAGGCGCTGCAGGGAAGACGGCACTTGAGTTCTTTCAGCCGGCAAAGCGGTGGCGGCAGCGCCCGCGGCAGCCTCACCGGGCCTGGCCGGAACCGCCGGAACCTCCGGGATCCAGGCGCCTCTCAACGTGGAGGGGACGCTGGAATGGGCTCCCGGCGCTGAGATAGCAGTGGCGGCCGGCTAACGGCATCGCCCGAATTCGCAGTGAGCGCGCCCGAAGGGATTCGAACCCCTAACCTTCTGATCCGTAGTCAGATGCTCTATCCGTTGAGCTACGGGCGCCGGTACTTCAGTTGTGTCCCCGAAAGGACTTCAGCGGAGGCGAGAGGATTTGAACCTCCGGTCCCCTTTGAGGGGGACAACTCATTAGCAGTGAGCCCCATTCGGCCGCTCTGGCACGCCTCCCTTGGACTTCATGAGGGTACCCGACGCGTCGCGGGCGTCCCTGAACCGCCGGAGGCATAGCGTACACAGCGGGGACATATGCTGTCGAAGTGACTGCCCGCCTACGGCCGGAGCTGGCCGGGCTGCCAGTTTATGTTCCTGGTAAGTCGGTGCCGGGTTCGATGAAACTGGCCAGCAACGAGACGGTGTTCGGCCCGCTGCCCAGTGTCCGCGCCGCGATCGAGCACGCGACCGACATCGTCAACCGCTATCCCGATAACGGCTGCGTACAGCTCAAGGCGGCACTGGCTAAGCATCTCGGTTCGGGTTTCGAACAAGAGCACATCGCCGTCGGGGCCGGCTCGGTCAGCCTGTGCCAGCAGCTGGTCCAGATCACCGCCTCGGCCGGCGACGAGGTGGTCTTCGGATGGCGCAGCTTCGAGCTCTACCCGCCGCTGGTTCAGGTCGCCGGCGCGACCGCCGTCAAAGTGCCACTGACCGACCACACCTTCGACCTCTACGCGATGCTCGCCGCGATCACCGAACACACCCGGCTGATCTTCGTCTGCAACCCCAACAACCCGACCTCGACCGTCGTCGACCCGGACGCGCTGACCCGCTTCGTCGAGGCCGTTCCACCGCACATCGTGGTCGCGATCGACGAGGCCTACGTCGAATACATCCGTGACGGCATGCTGCCCGACAGCCTGGGCCTGGTCCGCGCCCGCCGCAACGTCGTTGTGCTGCGCACCTTTTCGAAGGCGTACGGCCTGGCGGGCCTGCGGGTCGGTTACGCGGTCGGCCACCCCGAAGTGATCACCGCGCTCGACCAGGTGTTCGTGCCGTTCTCGGTGACGAACGTCTCGCAGGCAGCCGCGATCGCGTCGCTCGACGCTGCCGACGAGTTGCTGGCCCGCACCGACGCCCTGGTCGCCGACCGCGTTCGGGTGAGCGATGAGCTTCGGGCCGCCGGATACACCTTGCCGCCGTCGCAGTCGAACTTCGTCTGGTTGCCGTTGGGTTCGCGCACCCGAGATTTCGTCACGCGTGCGGCCGACGCGGGAATCGTGGTTCGCCCGTACGGCGACGACGGGGTCCGCGTCTCAATCGGTGCGCCGGAAGAAAACGATGCGCTGCTGGCTTTCGCCCGCGACTGGATCACCGATCTGGAGGTTGACGAATGAGTCTGGCCCGCAAGCACTTCAACGAGTTCAAGAAGCGCAGCGACATCGCCGATGCCGAGCTCGACGACTACTGGGCGTCCCTGGAGCCGGCGACGATCGAGGGCATGGTCGGCGAGTGGAAGGGCGGCGAGTTCCGCACCGGCCACATGATGAACGGCCAGCTGGAGAAGGTCGGCTGGTTCGGCAAAACCTTCACCTCAGCAAGCGACGTGCAGCCGCTGGTCTGCCTCGACGCCGACGGGAACAAGTTCTCCAACAAGAAGATGGGCAAGGGCGAGGCGAGCCTCTGGTTGGAGGAATTCCGCGGCGAGGTCACCGCCACCATGGTTTACGACGGGCAGCCCGTGCACGACCACTTCAAGAAGATCGACGACGACGCCGTGATGGGCATCATGAACGGCAAGGGCGTGCTGGATAACGGCCGCTACTACTACTTTTACCTCGAGCGGGTGTAGCCAGCGCTTGAGTGTGCGCACACGGCGTTGCGTGTGCGCGTATGGCGGCGACACGCCGGGTGGATTCAAGGTTTGGTTGCAACAGTTGTGTCTGTCGGGGTGGACAGTAGCTTGTTGAGGCGGTTGGTGGGGTTGTCCCAGTTGAAGCGTTTTCGGGGTCGTCCGTTGAGTTCGTCGGCGACGTAGGCGAGGTGTTCGGCGTCGTGCACCGAAAGGTCGGTGCCCTTTGGAAAGTATTGCCGTAGTAGGCCGTTGGTGTTCTCATTGCTACCGCGCTGCCAGGGTGAGTGGGGATCGCAGAAGTAAACCTCGATGCCGGTGTCGATGCTGATGCGGGCGTGGTGGGCCATTTCGTGGCGTTGGTCCCAGGTCACGGTGCGGCGCAAGGTGGCGGGCAGGTCTTTGACCGCGGCGATCATGGCCTCGGCGACGGCCTCGGCGCTACGGGTATGGGGTAGGTGCAGCAGTCGGACATATCCGGTGGAACGTTCAACCAGCGTGCCGATTTGAGAGGCCTGGTCCTTGCCGATGATCAGGTCTCCTTCCCAATGGCCTGGCACGGCGCGGTCGTTAGCTTCGGCGGGCCGCTCACTGATGTTGACCATGCCTTGGATACGGCCGCGGCCGTCACCGGCGCAGGCCCGTCGGCGCGGTTTACGCAACGCGCGCCCGGTGCGCAGGCATGTCCTCAGTTCCCGGCGCAGTTCTCCGCGCCCTTGCACGTAAAGCGCCTGGTAGATGGTTTCGTGGGACACCTGCATCTCCGGGCGGTCAGGATAGGTCGCGGTCAATACCCCGGCGATCTGTTCGGGGCTGTACTTGTTGACCAACAACGCTTGCACCTCGGCCCGCAATTGCTCACAGCGGCCCAACTTGCCGGTCTTGGGTCGACGCGCCCGTTGCTCGCTGCGCCGCTGAGCGATGCGCGCCGAGTAGCCCGACTTCGCGTCCCAACCGGCCCGGCGGGCTGAACCGATACCGGGCGCGATAACGGCCCACATGCCCTCGCATGACACCGTTGTGGGCAATCTCGCGCATGATCGTCGACGGCGCCCGGCCCAACCGGCGCGCCATCGAACGGATCGACTCACCGTGCGCGGTGCCGATCATGATCTGTTCACGCTCATCCGCCGACAGCCGCGGCCGTCGCTGTCCTTGAGGCTTTGACCATCGTGGATTCACACCACCAAACCTGCGAAACCACTTGCTACCGCACGTCGCCGACACGCCGACCGCCACCCCGGCATCCTCCGAGGACCATCCCGCAGCGATCAAATCCCAATACCGCCGCTGCACCACCAACAACTGAGGCTGACCCGTCATCAACACCCCTAACTACGAAGTGTTGCAACCACCCCTTGAACTCAAGGGCAGATTTGCCGCCCTGAGCGCACACTCGACGGCTATTCCGCCGCCTGCTATTCGCGATGTGAATCGCTAGCATCACACACATGCGCACCACGCATATCGATCAAGTGGATCTGAACCTGCTACCGGCGTTGGCGGCCCTGCTGGAGGAACAACACGTCTCGCGTGCCGCCGACCGGGTGCGGTTGAGCCAGCCGGCGATGAGCCGCGCCCTGCAGCGGCTGCGGCGACACTTCGGCGACGAGCTGCTGGTGCGCGGACCGGACGGCTATTCCCTGACCCCGCGTCCCGAGCGTCTGCACGACCAACTCACCACCGCCGTAACACATTTGGAGCAACTGTTTGCGAACGAGACGTTCGACCCGGCCACGGCCGCGCAGTCGTTTCGCCTAGCCCTCAGCGACTACACCGTCGCCACGTTCGGCCCCGAACTGGTGCGCACGGTCCTGGCCGAATCACCCAATTCGACGGTGAGTTGCGAAGTTCTCGACGAGCACGCCTTTGACAAGCTCGACGCAGGGACGCTGGACCTGGCGATCTACGGCCGGGTCGCACCCGAAAGATATTGCAGTCAACTTCTTTTCAACGATCGCTTCGTCTGCGTTGTCGCCGCCGAGCACCCGCTCGCCGACCAAGCATCCGTCCCGCTATCGACGTATCTACGGTGGCCGCACTTGGCCATCGACATCGGCCGGCCATGGATCGACCGGGCGCTCGAGGCACTCGGCGGCAAGCGGCGGGTGGCCGTCAGCATGCCGTATTTCGCGCTGGCGCCAAGCATCTTGCCGGGCACCGACCTCGTGCTGACCCTTCCGGCTCGGGTTGCGCACAAGAACGCGGACCCTGCGCAGACCCGCATCCTGCCAGCGCCTCGCGAGTTGACTGAGCTCGAGTTCTACGCCGTGTGGCACCCGCGCTTCGATCAGGATCCCTCGCACAGCTGGTTGCGAGAGGTGGTCCGCACCGCGGCTGAATCGACCGTCTGAGTTATCGGGCCGGGTCGCGACCGGTGAACGCGACGAGCTGATCCAGCGCGCTCGCATCCGCGGGCACCTCGACCGGGTCGTCGAACCCGGCGGCGCCGCGGAATTCCGGCCTGATGGTCTTATGCGCCAGGTCCAGCACGTACTCGGCCAGCGGCTCCGGGGCGTCGACATCGCGGCCCACCGCGACGGCGTAATCCCAAGCGTGGACTAGGAATTCGATCGAGAAGATGCCGCACGCAGATTTGGCCGGCATCTCGGTTTTGCCGAACGGGACGCTGCCGTCTAGGCCGCGGTGGTGCCACGCGTCCAAGGCCGGGCGGGCCGCGCACACGATCTGGCGTTCCACCGAGTCGCCGGGTTCGCGCTCGGGGAACTCCGCGCCCGCCATGCCGCCAATGCCGCTGATCGATTTCAGCAGGTGCTCGGTCAACTTGGCCACGTCGAATTCGGTGCATGGAGTCTGCCGAGACATGTCTTCGCTGGCGATCGTGTGCACAACATGCTGCAGCACCCCGAGGGTGTCTTCGGCGCCTTGCAGCTCGTCGGCCGGTGGCGAATCTGGTCCGGGTCGCAAATCACGAGGCATATTTGCCACGCTACGGTCTCGGCATGGGCGATACATACGAATCCGTCACCGTCGAGATCAAAGATCACGTTGCGCAGGTGACGCTGATCGGACCGGGCAAGGGCAACGCGATGGGGCCCGCTTTTTGGTCGGAGTTGCCCGAGCTGTTTCCGGCGCTGGACGCCGACCCCGCGGTGCGGGCCATCGTGATCACTGGATCGGGCAAGAACTTCAGCTACGGCCTCGACGTGCCCGCGATGGGCGGAACCTTCACCCCGCTGCTGGCCGGCGATGCGCTGGCCGGTCCGCGCGCGCACTTCCATGCCGAGATCAAGCGCATGCAGGGCGCAATCACCGCGGTCGCCGACTGCCGAACCCCGACGATCGCCGCGGTGCATGGCTGGTGCATCGGCGGCGGCGTCGACCTGATCTCCGCCGTCGACATCCGCTACGCCAGCGCCGACGCGAAGTTCTCTGTGCGAGAGGTCAGACTGGCCATCGTCGCCGACGTCGGCAGCCTGGCCCGGCTGCCGCTGATCCTCAACGACGGCCACCTGCGGGAGTTGGCACTGACGGGCAAGGACATCGACGCGGCGCGGGCCGAGAAGATCGGCCTGGTCAACGATGTCTACGACGACGCCGAGGCCACGCTGGCCGCCGCGCACGCGACCGCCGCCGAGATCGCCGCCAACCCACCGCTGACGGTGCACGGCATCAAGGACGTGCTGGATCAGCAGCGCGTCGCGGCGGTCTCGGAAAGCCTGCGCTATGTCGCCGCCTGGAACGCCGCCTTCCTCCCGTCGAAAGACCTAACCGAGGGCATCTCTGCGACGTTCGCCAAGCGCCCGCCGCAGTTCACCGGGGAGTAATCGGAGGCCACGTACCCTCGCTGGGGTGGCGAACACGACCGCGAACACGACGGTGCACATGACTCCGGACGGCAGGATCCGCGTGCCGGGCGACCTCGACGCGGTGACCGCGGTCGGCGATGAAGACCATTCGGAAATCGAAAGCGCGGCCGTCGACCGCATCTGGCAGGCCGCCCGGCACTGGTACCAGGCGGGCATGCACCCGGCGATCCAGTTGTGCATCCGGCACCGCGGCCGCGTCGTGCTCAACCGCGCGATCGGCCACGGCTGGGGCAATGCGCCCACCGATGAGCCCGACGCCGAGCAGATCCCCGTCACGACGGACACCCCGTTCTGCGTGTACTCGGCGGCCAAGAGCATCGCCGCGACCGTGGTGCACATGTTGGTCGAGCGCGGAGTCTTCTCCTTGGACGACCGGGTCTGCGAGTACATGCCCACCTTCACCAGCCACGGCAAACACCGCATCACGATCCGCCACGTGCTGACCCACAGCGCCGGCCTCCCGTTTCCCACCGGCCCGATGCCGGATCTCAAACGCACCGACGATCACGAGTACGCGCAGGAGATGCTGAGCAATCTGCGGCCGCTGTACCGGCCGGGGCTGATGCACATGTACCACGCACTGACCTGGGGCCCGCTGATCCGCGAGATCGTCTACACCTCCGCCGGCAAGGACATCCGCGAGATCCTGGCCACCGAGGTCCTCGACCCGCTGGGCTTTCGCTGGACCAACTTCGGCGTCGCCAAGCAAGACCTCGCCCTGGTTGCGCCGAGCCATGCCACCGGCCGGCCGTTACCGCCGGTGATCGCGCAGATATTCCGCAAGGCGATCGGCGGAACGGTGCACGAGATGATCCCGGTGACCAACACCCCGTTCTACTCGACCACCGTGATCCCGTCGTCGAACACCGTGTCGACCGCCAACGAGATGTCACGTTTCGCCGAAATCTGGCGTCGCTACGGCGAACTCGACGGGGTGCGGGTACTGCGGGCGGAAACATTGCGCGGCGCGGTGACCGAATCGCGGCGGTTGCGGCCGGATTTCGCGATGGGTCTGATGCCGGCTCGCTGGGGTACCGGCTTCATCCTCGGCACCGACCGATGGGGGCCGTTCGGGCGCAACGCACCGGCCGCATTCGGCGGTCTGGGCCTGAGCAACATCGCGATGTGGGCCGACCCGGAGCGGAGCCTGGCCGCCGGGCTGATCAGCAGCGGCAAACCCGGCCGCGATCCGGAGCTGCGCCGTTACGCCGCGCTGATGAATACCATCGCGGCCCAGATCCCGACCGGTTGAGCACGCCGGCAGCGGGAACACTGCGGCGATGGCTAACTATCGAGTGATCAGCCCGCACGGCGAGGTCGTCGCGACCAAAGACATCTCCAGTGCCGAGGACGCACACGCCTGGTTCGTCGACAACAAGGCCGACAACAGCGAATTGGGCTGGCGCATGGAAGTCGAGCACGACGGCGACTGGTCGTTCTTCGACGACTCTGAAGGCGACCGCGGGTAAGCGTGTTTTGCATCGCCGTCCCGCGGGGAATCCAAGCGCGATGAACACTGGCCGCTTCCGTCAACTGCTGGACAGGCCGGGCCCCTTCGCTTCGGTCTACTTCGATGACTCGCACGACACGCATGACGCCGACGCTCAGCTCGACCTCAAGTGGCGCGCGCTGCGCGAACAGCTTGAGCAGCAGGGTGCCGACGAATCCATCACTGACCAGGTCGGGCGGGCGGTGAAGAACTTGCGCGCCCCGGTCGGCCGCAGCGGCCGGGCGGTGGTGGCCAGCGCCGGCGGCGTGGTTTTCAACGAGCATCTATTGCGGCCGCCCGGCGAGACTCTGGTACGGGTTTCCGAGCTGCCTTACGTGGTCCCGATCGTCGAACTGGGCTACGACGTCGGTGACTATCTGTTGGTGGTGGCAGACCACACCGGCGCGGACATCACCGCGCACATCAACGGCGCGGTGCGTTCGGAGAACGTCGACGGCGGGGGGTACCCCGTGCACAAGGCCTCCGGCGCCGAGACGGCAGGGTACGGCGATCCACAGCTGCGCACCGAAGAAGCCGCCCGCAAGAACGTGCGTGCGGTCGCCGAAAGGGCGAGCGAGCTCGTCGACGAAATGGCGATCGAAACGGTTTTCCTGGTCGGTGAGGTGAGGTCGCGCTCGGATCTGCTCGCCGCGCTGCCCAACCGGGTTCGCGACTGCACGGTGCCCCTCCCGATCGGCGCGCGACACAGCGGCCACGGTTACGCCGAAGTCCAACAGGCCGTCGAAGCCGAGTTCCGCAAGCGGCGACTCAACGTGATCGACGACGCTGCGGCGCGCTTCACCGCGGAGATCGGCCGGGGATCGGGGCTGGCCGCCGAGGGGTTGGGGGCCGTCTGCTCGGCGCTGCGTCAGGGCGCGGTCGAGACGATGATCATCGGCGAGATCGACGACGCCACCGTCGTCGCCGACGAGGCAATGACGACGGTCGCGCCGAACGCCGACGTGCTATCGGAACAGGGCGCCGCGCCGGCCAAGACGCTGCGGGCAGACGAGGCACTGCCGCTGCTGGCGATATCCGTCGGGGCCTCGCTGGTGCGCACCGACGAGCGGATTGCACCCGCCGACGGTATTGCCGCCGTCCTGCGCTATGCGCCGACTCTGCATTAGGCGGGCCGGCAAACGACGGGATCGGTGCCATCCTTCGCTGCGCGCCGACACCCGATCCGGTTCCCGCTGACCACTGCGGTGGCGGAGGGATTTGAACCCCCGGACGGTTTTAGCCGTCTCTCGCTTTCAAGGCGAGTGCATTAGGCCGCTCTGCCACGCCACCGCTGACAAGGGTAACGGGGCTAGTACCGTGGCCCGCATGCGCGCTATCGTCGCCGAATCCTCCGATCAACTCGTTTGGAAAGACGTCCCCGATGTTTCCGCCGGGCCCGACGAGGTGCTGATCAAAGTCACCGCGGCCGGCGTCAACCGCGCCGATGTGCTGCAGGCCGCCGGCAAGTATCCACCCCCGCCGGGAGCCAGCGACATCATCGGCATGGAGGTATCCGGCGTCATCGCCGAGCTGGGCGACGGCGTAACGAAATGGACCGTGGGACAACCGGTTTGCGCGCTGTTGGCCGGCGGCGGCTACGCGGAATACGTCGCTGTTCCCGCCGCCCAGGTGCTGCCGATTCCGGACGGCGTCACGCTCGAGGACGCCGCGGGGCTCCCCGAGGTGGCCTGCACGGTGTGGTCGAATCTGGTGCTGACCGCGCACCTGAGCAAGGGTCAGTTGCTGCTGATGCACGGCGGGGCCAGCGGCATCGGAACGCACGCGATTCAGATCGGGCGCGCGTTGGGTGCCCGGGTGGCGGTCACCGCCGGTTCCGCGGAAAAGCTGCAGACCTGCCGTGACCTGGGTGCCGAGATCACCGTGAACTATCGCGACGAAGACTTCGTGAAGCGGCTGCAGGAGGCCGGCGGCGCCGACGTGATCTTCGACATCATGGGTGCCTCGTATCTGGACCGCAATCTCGACGCCCTGGCCACCGACGGACAGCTGGTGATCATCGGCATGCAGGGCGGGCTCAAGGCCGAGCTCAACATCGGCAAGCTGCTGCCCAAGCGGTTACGCGTGATCGGCACGACCCTGCGGGGCCGGCCGGTGACCGGCCCGAACAGCAAGGGTGAGATCGTCGCCGCGGTGACGGCGTCGGTGTGGCCGATGATCGCCGACGGTCGAGTCCGGCCGATCATCGGCGCGCGGATGCCGATTCGGCAGGCGGGCGAAGCGCATCAGAGGCTGGTCTCGGGCGACGTGCACGGCAAGATAGTGCTGACCGTCTAGGTTTTGGGCCGTCGAGTGCGCGTTCAGGATTTCGAGTGCGCGGCCTGGGTTGGATTTTTCCCGAATTCCCGCCGTGGGCGCGCACTCAATGCGAACGGGTTAGCCCAACGACGCTAGGGCACGCACCAGCTGATCGACCTCGGCCATCGTCGAGTAGTGCGCCAGCCCGACGGTCACCGCACCGCCAACGTCGTTGGCCCCCAGGGCTTCCAGCACGCGTGAACTCTCGCTGGAGACGGCCAAGATTCCGTTGTCCGCCAGCCGCTGTACCACCCGCTCGGCGGGCACGCCCTGCAAAGCGAAGCTGATGAGCGGGATTCGCACCTCGGGGCGACCGATCAACATCATCAGCGGCAACGACCGCAGCGACACCATCAGGTAGTCGAAGATCCGGTTGAGATACGAGGCGGCCGACTGCATCGACACCGAGAGCCGCTCGCGCCGGCTGCCGCGGACCGACTCGTCCAACGCGGCGAGGTATTCGATGCTGGCGACGACGCCGCCCAGCAGACCGAACTGGTGCGCGCCTACTTCGAGGCGCGCCGGACCGGTGGCGTTGGGGTCGGTGGAAACCGAGCTGAACGAGTTGATCAGCGCAGGATCGCGGAACACGATCGCCCCGACGGGCGGGCCGCCCCAGGCGAGAGCGTTCACCGCCACCACGTCGACCTCGGCTTCTTTGATGTCGAGCAGTCGGTAGGGCGCGGCCGCGGAATGATCCACGATCACCAGCCCGCCGACGTCGTGAACCAGCTTGGTCATCGCCCGCAGATCGGTGACGGTGCCCAACGTTCCCGACGCCGAGGTGACGGCGACCAGTCGCGTCGACTTCCCGATCAGGCTCTCCCACTGCCACGTCGGGAGCTCACCGGTTTCGATGTCCACCTCGGCCCACTTCACCTTGGCGCCGTAGCGGTGCGCGGCCCGCAGCCACGGGGCGATGTTCGCCTCGTCGTCCAAGCGGCTGACGACCACCTCGTAGCCAAGCCCGGCCCGCGAGGACGATGCCTCGGCCAGCGAGGAGAGCAGGATCGCGCGGTCGGCACCCAGCACGATGCCCGCCGGGTCGGCGTTGAACAGATCCGCCACGGCCGCGCGAGCCGCGTCGAGGACGGCAGCGCTGCGCTGCGCCGACGGGTGTGCGCCCGCGGTCGTGACGCTGGATCGGCGGAAGGCGGTGGAGACCGTCGTCGCGACGGAATCGGGGATCAGCATCCCGGTCGGCGCGTCGAAGTGCACCCACCCGTCACCCAGTGACGGATGCAGTCCGCGCACCCGGGCGACGTCATAAGCCATGCCAGCCACCTTAGAGCTTCCGCACTTGAGCGAAATTGTGACGGTAGCGGGTGCCACAGACGCTAGAGCCAGCCGGTGGCTTCCCGAGCCAGGTCACCCGGCCAGCCATACTAGTCGAGTGGGCTTGTGGATCGGAACGCTGCTCGCACTGTTTTTGCTGATCGCCCCCGGGACAATCGTTGCTCGTATCGCCCAGCTAACGTGGCCAATCGCGGTCGCGGTTGGCCCGGCGTTGACTTACGGTGTCGTCGCGCTGGCGATCATTCCTTACGGTGCGCTCGGAATCCCTTGGAACGGTTGGACTGCGCTCGCGGCGCTGGCGGCCGTGTGCGTGGTGGCGACGGGTTTGCAGCTGCTGCTCGCCCGCTACCGCGACACCGACGCCGAGGCGCGTGGGATCGCCGGCCTGTCGGCGCTGACGGTCGCGGCCGGGGTGCTGCTGGGCGCGCTGCTGATCACGTGGGCGGTCTACCGAGGGCTGGCTGCCCACTGGCAGACCGTCCCCAGCACCTGGGACGCGGTGTGGCACGCCAACGAAGTGCGCTTCATGCTCGACACCGGCCAGGCGTCCTCCACCCACATGGGCGAGCTGCGCAACGTCGAGACGCACCAGGCGCTGTACTACCCATCGGTGTTCCACGCCCTGACCGCGGTGTTCTGCCAGCTCACGGGTGCGGCACCGACCACCGGCTACACCCTGAGCTCGGTGGCGGCCTCAATTTGGCTGTTCCCGACCAGCGCGGCGATGCTGACCTGGCATCTGCTGCGCCCGGTGCTGACGCCGATCCGCACGGCAGCGATCGCGGCCACCGCGGCCGCGTTGTCGGCGTCGTTCACCTCGGTGCCCTACGTCGAGTTCGGCGTCGCCGCGATGCCTAACCTGGCGGCCTACGGCGTCGCAATCCCGACGTTCCTGCTGATCATGTCGACGTTGCGGCATCGCGACCGCATCCCAGTGGCGGTGCTGGCGCTGGTCGGCGTGCTGTCGGTGCACCTGACCGGCGGCTTCATCGTCGTCTTGTTCCTGTTGGCGTGGTGGCTGCTGGACGCGCTGTGGCATCCGGTGCGGGGCCGGCTGGCCGACGCCGGAATCCTGGCGGCCGTGGCGGTGCCGACCGGGCTGATCCTGGCGCCGCAATTCCTCGGGGTGCTCCAGCAGGCCGACATCATCGCCGGGCATGCCTTCCCCAGCTTCAAGAGCGCCAAGCAGGGCGTCATCGATGCCCTGCTGCTGCACACCCGACACCTCAACGACTTCCCGATCCAATACGGCCTGGTCGTGCTGGCCTATCTCGGCATGGTGTACCTGCTGTACAAGCGGATCTGGTGGCCGGTGGCGGTCTGGCTGGTGCTGACCGTGGCGACGATCTACTCGGGGGCCCCGTTTCACAACGCGGTCGGCGCCGCGATCGAGGAGTTCAGCCAATTCTTCTACAACGATCCGCGTCGGCTCACGGCCGTGGTGACGATGCTGGTGACGCCGATGGCGGCGATCGCGCTGTTCGGGACGGTCGTGCTGGCGGTCGCGATCGCCAAGCGAATCACCGCCCGGTTCAAGGAGTTGCCCGCGCCCTTCTGGGTCTCGACCACCGCGGTCCTGCTGGTGTTCTCGACGGTGTTCATCGGCCGGCACTATCTGTATCGCCACATCGTGCTGTTCGGGGACAAGTACGACTCGGTGATGGTCGACCAGCGCGACCTGATGGCGATGGCGTATCTGGCAAAACTGCCGGGAGCACGCGACACCCTGATCGGCAATGCCAACACCGACGGCACCGCTTGGATGTACGCGGTGGCCGATCTGCATCCGCTGTGGACCCACTACGACTTCCCGCAGCAGACCGGGCCGGGGCCGCAGCGATACATCTTCTGGTTATCCGCCCGCAAGGGTGTTGACGATCCAAAGGTGGTCGAGGCGATCAAGGCGCTCAATATCCGGTACATCTACACCAGCTCGCCCACGGTTCGCGGGTTCGCCGTGCCCGACGGACTAGTGTCGCTGGAAAAGTCGAAGTCGTGGGCGCTGATTTACGACAACGGCGGGGCCAAACTTTACGAATGGCGCGGAAATGCCCCACCGCCCCGCCCGTAGACGCACGAGAGGATGGTGACCGGATTGACTAACGGCAATGACGGCGCGAACGACGATGGCGTCGAGATCATCGGCGGCGTCGACCCTCGCATCATGGCCACTGGCGATGGGGCCGACGACGACGATTCCGACGATCGCTCGCTGACCGACCTTGTCGAGCAGCCCGCCAAGGTGATGCGCATCGGCACGATGATCAAGCAATTGCTCGAAGAGGTGCGGGCGGCGCCGCTGGACGAGGCCAGCCGTAAGCGGCTGCGCGATATCCACGCCACCAGCATCCGGGAGCTCGAAGACGGTCTGGCGCCGGAACTTCGCGAGGAACTCGATCGCCTCACCCTGCCGTTCGACGAGAACTCCGATCCGTCGGACGCCGAGTTGCGCATCGCCCAAGCCCAGCTGGTCGGCTGGCTCGAGGGGTTGTTCCACGGCATCCAGACCGCACTGTTCGCCCAGCAGATGGCGGCCCGCGCGCAGCTCGAGCAGATGCGCCAAGGCGCCCTGCCTCCCGGAATCGGGCGCCACGGTCCGGGCTCGGGCACCGGGCAATACCTGTAAGAGCAGGCGTCAGTGTCAGGTCCTCGCGGTCCGCATATCGAGACCAGCAACGCGTGGGTAGAGTTTCCCATCTTCGACGCGAAGTCGCGCTCGTTGAAGAAGGCCTTCCTCGGTAAGGCGGGCGGCACGATCGGCCGCAACAATTCCAACGTCGTCGTCGTCGAGGCGTTGCAGGACATCACGATGTCGCTCGAGCTGGGCGACCGGGTCGGCCTGGTAGGCCACAACGGAGCCGGGAAATCGACTCTGCTGCGCCTACTTTCGGGCATCTACGAACCCACCCGCGGCTGGGCCAAGGTCACCGGCCGGGTCGCGCCGGTGTTCGACCTCGGGGTCGGGATGGACCCCGAGATCTCCGGCTACGAAAACATCATCATCCGCGGCCTGTTTCTGGGGCAGACCCGAAAGCAGATGCTGGCCAAGGTCGACGAGATCGCCGAGTTCACCGAGCTCGGGGATTACCTGTCGATGCCGCTGCGCACGTATTCCACCGGGATGCGGGTCCGGCTGGCGATGGGCGTGGTCACCAGCATCGACCCCGAGATCCTGTTGCTCGACGAGGGCATCGGCGCCGTGGACGCCGACTTCCTGAAAAAGGCCCAGTCGCGACTGCAAGGCCTGGTGGAACGGTCCGGGATCCTGGTGTTCGCCAGCCATTCCAACGAATTCCTGGCTCGACTGTGCAAGACCGCGATGTGGATCGACCACGGGGTGATCCGGCAGACCGGCGGCATCGAAGAGGTGGTGCGCGCCTACGAAGGCGAGGACGCGGCGCGCCATGTCCGCGAGGTGCTGGAAGAGACCCGGTCGCAGAACCAGGCCGAAAAGCCGCTGGCGCAAAGCACTTCCGGGGATGAGTGAAACCATCGTCGCCGTCGTGGTCACCCACCGGCGCCACGACGAACTGGCCAAGTCGCTGGGCATGCTCAGCGCGCAGACCCGGCTGCCCGATCACCTGATCGTCGTCGACAACGACGGGGGTGCGGACGACCGGATCAGCGACCTCGTTGCCGCCCAGCCGATCTCGACCACCTACCTGGCGTCGCGCCGAAACCTCGGCGGCGCAGGCGGTTTCGCGTTGGGCATGCTGCACGCGCTGGCTCGGGGCGCGGATTGGGTGTGGCTGGCCGACGACGACGGTCACCCGCAGGACTCGCAGGTGCTGGCCACGCTGCTGGCCTGCGCCGAGAAGCACCGCCTGGCCGAGGTGTCGCCGATCGTCTGCAACTCCGACGACCCGGAACGGCTCGCCTTCCCGCTGCGGCGTGGCCTGGTATGGCGCAGGTGCGCAAGCGAATTGCGCACCCAGGCAGGCCAAGACCTGCTACCCGGGATCGCGTCGCTGTTCAACGGCGCGTTGTTTCGCGCGTCCACCCTGGACGCGGTCGGCGTTCCGGACATGCGGCTGTTCATCCGCGGCGACGAGGTCGAACTACACCGCCGGCTGGTGCGCTCCGGGCTGCCGTTCGGCACCTGCCTGGACACGGTCTATCTGCATCCCTGCGGATCCGAGGAGTTCCGGCCGATCCTGGGCGGCCGCATGCACACCCAGTATCCGGACAACCCGACGAAGCGGTTCTACACCTACCGTAATCGCGGTTATCTGTTGTCCCAGCCGGGTCTGCGCAAGCTACTGGTCCAGGAGTGGGTTCGGTTCGCTTGGTTCTTCCTGATCTCCCAGCGCGATCCCCGCGGCCTGCTGGAGTGGATTCGGTTGCGCCGCTTGGGACATCGCGAGCAGTTCGGCAAGCCTAGTGGCGATCGCGAGCGCGGCGGAGCCGGGCGAAGCGGGTCGCCACCATCGGAACCTGGAGGAACCCCGTGACTTTCATCGACGCCGCCGCGCAATCGAGGACCTTTACCCGGGCCCGAACCGACCTGCTCGACGGATTTCGCCGTCGGGAGCTGTGGCTGCACCTGGGCTGGCAGGACATCAAGCAGCGATACCGGCGCTCGGTGCTGGGCCCGTTCTGGATCACCATCGCGACCGGAACGACGGCCGTCGCGATGGGCGGGCTGTATTCCAAGCTGTTCCATCTCGACCTGTCGGTGCATCTGCCGTATGTGACGCTCGGCCTGATCATCTGGAACCTGATCAACGCCGCCATTCTGGAAGGCGCCGACGTATTCGTCGCCAACGAGGGTCTGATCAAGCAGTTGCCGACGCCGCTGTCCGTGCACGTCTACCGGCTGGTGTGGCGGCAGATGATCCTGTTCGCGCACAACATCGTCATCTATGTCGTCGTCGCGATGATCTATCCGAAATCGTGGTCGTGGGCTGACCTTTCGGTCATTCCGGCGCTGGCGTTGATCGTGCTCAATTGCATCTGGGTGTCGCTGTGTTTCGGCATCCTGGCGACGCGCTACCGAGACATCGGTCCGCTGCTGTTCTCGATCGTGCAGCTGCTGTTCTTCATGACGCCGATCATCTGGAACGACGACACGCTGCGGCAGCAGGGCGCGGGCAGCTGGTCGAAGATCGTCGAACTCAATCCCCTGCTGCACTATCTCGACGTCGTGCGGGCACCGCTGCTGGGGGCCCACCAGGAGCTGCGGCACTGGGAGGTGGTTCTGGTGCTGACCGTCGTCGGCTGGATCCTGGCGGCGTTCGCGATGCGCCAATACCGCGCCCGGGTGCCCTACTGGGTCTAGGCCGCGTCGGTGACGATCATCTCGTCATCGCTGGTGGCCCAGGCCCTGGTGAACAGGTCCAGGGACACCGTCTCGTTCGCCCCGCCGTCGGCGCCGCTGTCGTTCATGTGCACTTGTGAGTTGACGACGTCGATCCCGGTGACGACGACGGCGTGGTCCGAGGAGGGCTGGCCGTTCTTGTCCTTGGCGTCCACCGGCTGGCCCCAGATCATTTCGCCGTTCACCTCGACGATCACCTTCCGACCGCTGGCCAGGTACTGCTTGAGCGCGGCCACACCGGTCGAGACACCGGTCGTGGGAGCATCGCTGGTGTTGGTCAGCTTGGCCGTGACGCCATAGTGCGCCAGTAACAGCGGAAGGTCTTCCGGGCTGGTGCCTTGGCCCGAGTTCGGGTCGCCGGTGTTCTTGGGAATGGTGTAGATCGATCCGGGGTGACTCTGGCTCGGCAGCTGCTGGGCCAGGGCGATGATCTCCTGCTCCGAAACCGGGTGCCCGGTCACCTCGCCGACCACGTCGGCGGCGGCCATCAGCGCGCAGTCGTCATAGGTCTGGGGCTTCCAAAACGCGGCCGCGGTGATCGGATCGCCGTACATCCCAGCGGTGCTGGTGTCGTCGGCGTGCGCCAACCCCGTCGCAAGGCCGAGGGTGAGACCAGCGGCGAAGACCGCGAGACAGAAAGTCCGGACGGCCTTTCCGGCCAGCTCGGCTGTGGTCATGATGGGCTCCTTTGCTCATCTGCACCTAGCGATTCAGGTGCGTGAGGAAAGGCTCGACCATCGCCCTCTACGAATCCTTGGAGCCGCCGCCGGCGGGGCCCGAGCAGGGGCGGAACCAAGGATCCTTTGAGAATCCGCCAAGACCGCGGCCGGACGCTGGGTTGACCGGAAAGGCCTGGAAAACAGGCCCTTTAGCCGGGCTCGGGCGCGCAGTGAAAGGTTTTGCATGCATCCCATTCGCCAGTGCTGTGCCGGCGTCTATCCTTGCGGCAAACATGCCGAATATCGACGCTGGAACCCCTCGATGGAGGAATATGCGACCGTGAGCGACGCCTTGGCAATCGGTTGCGTGGGGAAGCTGGTCGTGGCGACCCGCGGCGACCGCGGCCCCGGCGAGGTGTTGGTGACCATTCGGGGGTCGAAGGAGACCTTTCTGGCCTGGTCCGACGACCCGCTACCGAAGGGCAGCAAGGTCCTGGTGGTAGAGATCCGCGGCGGGCGGACGGTGGTGGTCGAGCCTTGGGAACAAGCCCAGCAGGACCTGTCCTGACCGGAGACAACGAGTGAAATCCCCTGCTACACAACACCGAAAAGCTAAGGAGTTAAAGAATGCTCGGTTATAGGGTGCCCTCCCCGGATGAGGCGTTGCTCATCTCCGGTGGCCGCGCGAAAGGCAACGCCCCGTTCCGTGTGGTGACGGGCCACGGCGCGTTTGTGCTCCCGTTCTTCCGCAAGGCGCGCTTTCTCACCCTGGCCATGTGTGAGTCCGAGGTCGCCGAAAAGTGCGTCACCCAACAGGGAATCACCCTCAACGTCCGGGCGGTGATCGCCTTCAAGGTCGGCAACGACACCGAGAGCATCATCAGCGCCGCGCAGCGATTTTTGTCCGAGCAGGATCAGATGTCGGTACTGACCGGCCGGATCTTCGCTGGCCACCGAGGTGCTCGATGGCTCCAAGGAGGAGATGGCCCGGATCGGCCTGGCCGTCGATGCGCTGCAGATCCAGTCCATCGGCGACGACGGCCTGGGCTACATCAACGCGATGTCGGCACCGCACAACGCGGCCATTCAGCAGCAGGCGCAGATCGCTCAGGCCCAGGCGAACCAGAAAGCCGCGGAAGCCGAGCAGGAATCCCAGCGCCAGCAGGCGGAATTCGCCCGTCAGACCGCGGTCGTCAAGGCGCAGTACAAGGCGGAGGTCGACAAGGCCCAGGCGGAGGCCGCCCAGGCGGGCCCGCTGGCCGAAGCCGAGGCCCAGCGCGAGGTGCTCGCGATGCGAACCGAACTGGCCCAGCGCGCCGCCGAACTGCGCCAGCAGGAATTGGTCGCCGAGGTGGTCAAGCCCGCCGAGGCCGAGGCCGAACGCGTCCGGATCCTGGCCGTCGCCGATGCCGAGCGGATGAAGATCCTGGCCGAGGCGGCGGCGTCGCACAACCGCGTCGCGCTGGACAAGGCGCTGATCGACCAGCTGCCCGAGATCGTGGAGCGGGCCGCGGCCGGGCTCGCCGGCGCGAATCTCACCGTGCTCAACGGGGCTGACGGCCTCAGCCAGGTGGCCAGTGGACTCGTGTCGCAGGGCAAGGCGATCTTCGACGCGCTGCGCGGCGAGATCGTCGAGTACGACGACAACGCGACGTTCACCGGGACCACGGACGCGTCGTCACAGCAAATCATCGCGAATGATAGTGTGCACCAACAGATTCGCTGTAGCTGTCGAACAGCACATCCCACAGTGCGTCCCAGCGCACGTCCCTCAGCACGTCCGTGTCGGCCTGAACCTGAATTCCCGAGAGCCCCGAGATTCCCGTGGTTCCGGCCGGACCCGGTAAAGCCAGCGCGCTGAGCGCTGGATTCGCGGCAGGCGTCGGCACCGCCGGAGCAATGAACACAGGGCCGTGATCCTGTCGTGGGACGCGTGTATAACCGATGGAAAGCGCGCGCCGAATATCGGTGGCGGCCGAGTTCGTGTGGTGCAACACTGAGGCACCACAAATTCATCACCAAGCAAATTGGTGCGCTCCCGACTCGCGCGGGGCGCCGCGGAAGGTCGACGGACGTGAGTAAAAAAGTTCAATCAGTGGCGGATGCGGCGCGGGAGAGTCTTGCCGCGGAGCTGGACCGGCTGCGAGAGCGGCGCGATCTTCTCGAGGCCGAGGTCAAGGGCGACCGCGGGATGACCGGTGATCACGGTGACGCGGCGGAGGCGATCCAGCGCGCCGAGGAATTGGTTGGCCTCGGCGACCGGATCAACGAACTGGACCGGCGGCTGCGGACCGGGCCGTCGCACCACGAAGAGGACAATTCGCTGCCGGGCGGCACCGAGGTGACCCTGAAGTTCGCCGACGGTGAGATCGTCACGATGCACGTGATCTCCATCGTCGAAGAGACGCCCGTCGGTCGTGAGGCCGAGACGTTGACCTCCCACAGCCCGCTGGGGCAGGCGCTGGCCGGGCACAAGGCCGGCGACACCGTGACCTACTCGACCCCGCAGGGCGAAAGCCAGGTCGAGCTGATCGCGCTGAAGCTGCCCAAGTAGCTCCGCTGGGGCGCGCCCGCCCCCGATAAACTCCCCCAATGCTTCCCCCCGAGTCAGACATCGCGCCGGCGCGCCTGAGTCTGACCACCCAGATCACCCGTTTCGTGGTGACCGGCGGGTTTTCGGCCGTAGTCGACTTCGGGCTATACATGCTGCTCTGGAAGGTGCTGGGCGTTCAGGTCGACGTGTCCAAGGCCACCAGCTTCGTGGTGGGCACCCTCACCGCCTACCTGATCAACCGGCGGTGGACTTTCCAGGCGGAGCCGAGCACCGCGCGCTTCATCGCGGTCATGGTTCTCTACGGCATCACCTTCGCCGTGCAGGTCGGGCTGAACCATCTGTGTCTGGTGTTGATGCACTACACGGGGTGGGCTGCCGTCGTCGCGTTCGTGATCGCACAGGGCACCGCCACGGTGATCAACTTCATCGTGCAGCGAGCCGTGATCTTCCGCATTCACTGACCCCTACCGTGCACAGGCTGGATCGGCCCACTCCTCAGCGGGACGTAAGCGTCCCGCATCGTCGTGGCGCCAGGCGGTACCCTCTTTGACGATGTTGAGCGCCGACTTTCCGACCACCCCGACCCGGCTGATGGGCTTCGGCCGCACCGCGCCGTCGGTGGCGCACGTGCTTTCGACGCCCGATCCCGAGGTGATTGCCAAGGCGGTGGCCCGGGTCGCCGACTCCGGCGGCCGGGGCGTGATCGCGCGTGGACTGGGCCGCTCCTACGGCGACAACGCGCAAAACGGCGGCGGCCTGGTGATCGACATGACGGTGCTCAACCGCATCCACTCGATCAGCGCCGACACCCAGTTGGTCGACGTCGACGCCGGCGTCAGCCTGGATCAACTGATGAAGGCGGCGCTGCCGTTCGGGCTGTGGGTTCCGGTGCTGCCGGGCACCCGCCAGGTGACTATCGGCGGCGCGATCGCCTCAGACATCCACGGTAAGAACCACCACAGCGCGGGCAGTTTCGGCAGCCATGTGCGGTCGATGGACCTGCTGATGGCCGACGGCTCGGTTCGCACGATCACCCCCGACGGCCCGGACTCCGAGTTGTTCTGGGCCACCGTCGGGGGCAACGGCCTGACCGGGATCGTGTTGCGCGCCATCATCGCGATGACACCGACCGAAACGGCGTACTTCATCGCCGACGGCCTGTCCACCAACGATCTCGACGAAACCGTCGCCGCGCACATCGACGGCAGCGAAAACAGGTACACGTACTCCAGCGCGTGGTTCGACCTGATCAGCCCACCGCCGAAGCTCGGTCGGGCCGCCATCAGCCGGGGCAGCCTGGCGAAGCTGGACCAGCTGCCGAAGAAGCTCGCCAAGAATCCACTGAAATTCGATGCGCCGCAACTGTTGACGGTGCCCAACATCTTTCCAGTTAGCGCGATGAACAAGCTGTCGTTCATGGCGATCGGCGAGACCTACTACCGGCTCGGCGGAACCTACACCGGCAAGATCCAGAATCTGTCCAAGTTCTACCACATGCTCGACCTGGTGAGAGGCTGGAATAACGCTTACGGTCCAACGGGTTTCGCGCAGCACCAGTTCTTGGTGCCACCGGACGCTCTTGCCGAGTTCAAGGCCATCATCCGCTGGATCCAGACGCGGGGGCACTATTCGGCGTTGAACGTGTTCAAGCTCTTCGGCCCGGGCAACCGCGCACCGCTGAGTTTCCCGATGGCCGGCTGGAATGTCGCGATGGACTTCCCCAACAAGCCCGGGGTCAACGAGTTCCTCAACGAACTCGACCGCCGGGTGCTCGAATTCGGCGGGCGGGTCTACACCGCCAAGGACTCACGCACCACCGCCGAAACCTTCCACGCCATGTACCCGCGCATCGACGAATGGATCGCCGTACGCCGCAAGGCCGACCCGCTACGGGTTTTCGCGTCCGACATGGCCCGACGTTTGGAGCTGCTCTAGATGGTGCGCCAATGGTTTTAGATGCCGTGGGGAACCCGCAGACGATCCTGCTGCTGGGCGGTACCTCCGAGATCGGGCTCGCGATCTGCGAGCGCTACCTGCAGAACGCGCACGCGCGAATCCTGTTGGCCGCCATGCCCGGCGACCCGGGACGTGACGACGCGGTCGCGCAAATGAAGGCCGCCGGTGCGCGCTCGGTCGAGCTGCTCGACTTCGAGGCCACCGAGCCCGACAGCCACCCCAAGATGATCGATGCGGCCTTCGCCGACGGCGACGTCGACGTAGCCATCGTCGCGTTCGGAATCCTGGGCGACGCCGAAGAACTATGGCAGAACCAGCACAAAGCCGTACTCGCCGCCGAGATCAATTACACGGCAGCGGTTTCGGTGGGCGTGCTGCTGGGCGAGAAGATGCGCGCCCAGGGTTTCGGCCAGATCATCGCAATGAGCTCAGTAGCCGGCGAGCGGGTGCGACGATCTAACTTCGTCTACGGCTCCACCAAGGCCGGTTTGGATGGCTTCTACCTTGGCCTCGGAGAGGCGTTGCGCGAGTACGGAGTTCGCGTGCTGGTGATCCGCCCCGGTCAGGTGCGCACCCGGATGAGCGCGCATGTCAAGGAAGCGCCGCTGACCGTCGACAAAGAGTACGTCGCCAACCTCGCGGTGACCGCGTCCGCTAAAGGTAAGGAACTGGTTTGGGCGCCAGGAGCATTCAAGTACATGATGATGGTGTTACGACACATCCCGCGGCCCATCTTCCGCAAGCTGCCCATCTGATCATGCGTAACGCACTGGCCAGCCTCGGCCAGATGTTGGCGGCGGTGATCGTGGCCGTCTTGGTCGCTTCAGGGGTCTCGGTGGTCTCGCTGATCGCCATCGTCCGGGTCCAGTGGCCCGCGTTTCCGTCGTCGAACCAACTGCACGCGCTGACCACGGTCGGCCAAGTCGGTTGCCTGATCGGGCTTCTCGGTGTCGGCTGGCTGTGGCGGCGGGCGGGCCGGTGGCAATTGGTCGCCCAGCTGGGCGGGCTGGTGTTCTGTTCGGCGTTCAGCGTGGTGACGCTGGGCATGCCGCTGGGAGCGACCAAGCTGTATCTGTTCGGCATCTCAGTCGACCAGCAATTCCGCACCGAGTACCTGACGCGCCTGGCCGACAGCCCCGCCCTGCACGACATGACATATCTCGGGCTGCCGTCGTTCTACCCGCCGGGCTGGTTCTGGATTGGCGGGCGCGCCGCCGCGCTGAGCGGTATGCCCGCCTGGGAGCTGTACAAGCCGTGGGCTATCACCTCGATCACGATCGCCATCGCCGTCGCGCTGGTGCTGTGGTGGCGGATGATCCGGTTCGAGTACGCGCTGATAGTCACGACCGCGACCGCCGCGGTGATGCTGGCCTACAGCTCACCGGAGCCCTACGCGGCGATGATCACCGTGTTGCTGCCGCCGGTGCTGGTGCTGACGTGGTCGGGCCTGCGCGCCGGCCAGCGCCCGTCCCCAAACACCGAACGTGAAGCTGGCCGCACACTCGATGCCGAACGTGAGGCTGGCCGCACACTCGGCGCGGAGGTACCACCCGCCGGTGAGCCGGCGGCGCGAGGCTGGGCCGCGGTGATCGGCGCCGGGCTGTTCCTCGGCTTTACCGCCACCTGGTACTCGCTGCTGTTCGGCTTCACCGCGTTCACGATGGCGCTGATGGCGCTGGTGCTGGTGGTGTCACGTTGGCGGCAGGGCGGCCCGATGGCCGCGCTCGACCCGCTGCGCCGGATCGCCGTCGTCGCCGCCATCTCCGCCGCCATCGCGGCCACCACCTGGCTGCCGTTCCTGCTGCGGGCGGCCAGCAGCCCGGTCAGCAACTCCGGCAGTGCGTTCCACTACCTGCCGGCCGACGGAGCCGAGCTGACCTTCCCGATGCTGCAGTTCTCGTTGCTGGGAGCGATCTGCCTGCTGGGCACCTTGTGGCTGGTGGTGCGAACCCGTCCCCCGCGAGCGGGAGGTGCCCCCACGTCGGTGCGAGCCGGCGCCCTGACGATCGGCGTGCTGGCCATCTACCTGTGGTCGCTGTTGTCGATGCTGACCACGCTGGCGCGCACCACGCTGCTCTCGTTCCGCCTGCAGCCCACGCTGAGCGTGCTGCTGGTCGCCGCCGGAGTATTCGGCTTCATCGAGGCCGCGCTCGCCCTGCGAGCACGCAGCCGCGCCTTCGAAAGAGCAACCGCGCCCGTAGCCGGGGCGATCGGGCTGGCCGCCGCCATCGCGTTCAGCCAGGACATCCCCGACGTGCTGCGCCCTGACCTCACCATCGCCTACACCGACACCGACGGCCACGGCCAGCGCGGTGACCGGCGACCGGCGGGGTCCGAGAAGTTCTACTCCGCGGTCGATGCCGCCATCGTGGGACTCACCGGGCGGCCGCGGGACCAGACCGTGGTGCTGACCGCGGACTACAGCTTCCTGTCCTACTACCCGTACTGGGGTTTTCAGGGATTGACGTCGCACTACGCCAACCCGCTGGCCCAATTCGACCTGCGCGCCGCGCAGATCAAGAAGTGGTCGGACCTCAAGAGTCCCGACGAGTTCATCCGCGCGCTGGACGCCTGCCCATGGCCACCGCCGACGGTGTTCCTGATGCGCCGGGGCGCGAACAACACCTACACGCTGCGGCTGGCCGAGGACGTCTACCCCAACCAGCCCAATGTCCGTCGCTACACCGTGGAGCTGCGGGCCGCGCTGTTCGACGACCCACGGTTCGCCGTGCAAAGCATCGGCCCGTTTGTGCTGGCCATCCGCCGGCCGGCGGCCCAACCGGCGGCAAGCCGCTGATGGCGACCGACACCTCGCGCGAGTTGGCCGAAGAATTACCATCTAGGTCCGTGAAGGGCGCGGGAGGAAGGCAGTGGGCCGCTCGCGTCGTGGCCGTCGTCGCCGGTCTGCTCGGAGCCCTGCTGGCGATCGCTACGCCGCTGCTGCCCGTCAACCAAACCACCGCCCAACTCAACTGGCCGCAGAACGGCACCTTCGAAAGCGTCGACGCGCCGCTGATCGGGTACGTGGCGACCGAGCTGAACATGTCGGTGCCGTGCGCGGCCGCTGCCGGGCTGGCCGGGCCGCAGAACGCCGGCAAGACGGTGCTGTTGTCGACGGTGCCCAAGCAGGCGCCCAAAGCCATCGACCGCGGGCTGCTGGTGCGGCGCGCCAACGACGAGCTGGTCCTGATCGTTCGCAATGTCCCGGTGGTCGTCGCGCCGCTGAGCCAGGTGCTGAGCCCGGCCTGCCAACGCCTGACCTTCACCGCTCACGCCGACCGGGTCACCGCCGAATTCGTCGGGCTGACGTTCGGACCCAACGCCGAGCATCCCGGCTCGCCCCTGCGCGGCGAGAAGAGCGGCTACGACTTCCGGCCGCAGATCGTCGGCGTCTTCACCGATCTTGGCGGTCCGACACCGCCGGGGCTGAGCTTCTCGGCGACCGTCGACACCCGCTACAGCAGCAGCCCGACGTCGCTGAAGATGGCCGCGATGATCCTCGGCGTGGTGCTGACCGCCGTCGCCCTGATCGCGCTGCACATCCTCGACACCGCCGACGGCACCCGGCATCGCCGCTTCCTGCCGTCAAAGTGGTGGTCGATCGGCGCCCTGGACGCGCTCGTCATCGCCGTGCTGGTGTGGTGGCATTTCGTCGGCGCCAACACCTCCGACGACGGCTACATCCTGACCATGGCCCGGGTGTCCGAACACGCCGGCTACATGGCCAACTACTACCGCTGGCTGGGCACCCCCGAGGCGCCGTTCGGCTGGTACTACGACCTGTTGGCGTTGTGGGCGCACGTCAGTACCAACAGCGTCTGGATGCGGCTGCCCACCCTGGCGATGGCATTGACGTGCTGGTGGGCGATCAGTCGCGAGGTCATCCCGCGGCTGGGCCACGCCGTGAAGACCACCCCCGCGGCCGCCTGGACCGCGGCGGGGCTGTTCCTGGCGACCTGGTTGCCGCTCGACAACGGGCTGCGCCCCGAACCGATCATCGCGCTCGGCATCCTGCTCACCTGGTGCTCGGTGGAACGGGCGGTGGCCACCAACCGGCTGCTGCCGGTGGCGATCGCGTGCATCATCGGGGCGCTGACCCTGTTCTCCGGGCCCACCGGCATTGCGTCCATCGGCGCCCTGCTGGTCGCGGTCGGGCCGCTGCGCACCATCATCCACCGCAGATCCAGACAGTTCGGGGTGCTGCCGCTGCTGGCGCCCATCCTCGCCGCGACCACCGTCACCGTGATCCTGATCTTCCGCGACCAGACCCTGGCCGGCGAGCTGCAGGCGACCGCGCTCAAGAGGGCACTCGGGCCCAGCCTGAGCTGGTTCGACGAGCACATCCGGTACGAGCGGCTGTTCATGGCCAGCCCCGACGGATCGGTGGCCCGCCGCTTCGCGGTGCTGGCGGTGCTGCTCGCGCTGGGCATCACGGTGGCAATGTCGTTGCGCAAGGGGCGAATTCCGGGCACCGCGGCCGGACCGAGCCGGCGCATCGTCGGCATCACGATCATCTCGTTCCTCGCGATGATGTTCACCCCGACCAAATGGACGCATCACTTCGGCGTGTTCGCCGGGCTGGCGGGTTCGCTGGGCGCGCTGGCCGCCGTCGCCGTGACCAGTGCCGCGATGCGCTCACGACGCAACCGCACCGTGTTCTCCGCCACCGTGCTGTTCCTGGCCGCATTGTCGTTCGCCAGCGTCAACGGCTGGTGGTATGTCTCCAATTTCGGTGTGCCATGGTCGAATTCATTCCCGGCCTGGCATTATGCGTTCGCCACTGCGCTGCTCGGGCTGACGTTGGTGGTGCTGCTACTGGCGGCCTGGTTCCACTTCGTATCCCCCGAGAACGGTCCCCCGAAGACCCGCAACGGGGCGCGGATGGCGGCAATCATCCAGTCCCCGTTGGCAATTGCCGCGTGGGCACTAGTGACGTTCGAGGTCGTCTCGCTGACGCTGGCGATGACCGGGCAATACCCGGCCTGGTCGGTGGGCCGGTCCAACCTGGAAGCGCTGGCGGGCAAGTCGTGCGGTCTGGCCGAGGACGTCATGGTGGAGCAGGATCCCAACGCCGGCATGCTGACGCCGACGTCCGCCCCGGTGGGTGACGCGCTGGGCGCCGGACTGTCGGAAGCCTTCACGCCCAACGGTATTCCCGCCGACGTCTCGGCCGACCCGGTGATGGAACGGCCGGGCGACCGCAGCTTCGTCAACGAAGACGGCAAGACGACCACGAGCGAGGCCGGCACCGAGGGTGGCACCAGCGCCGCACCCGGTGTCAACGGCTCGCGCGCCCAGCTGCCCTACAACCTCGACCCGGCGCACACTCCGGTGCTCGGCAGCTGGCGCCCCGGCATCCAGGTGCCCGCCATGCTGCGCTCGGGCTGGTATCGCTTACCCGCGCGCGACAAGGTGGGCCCGCTGCTGGTGGTATCGGCGGCCGGCCGGTTCGATCCCCGTGAGGTGCAGGTGCAGTGGGCCACCAACGAGCAGGCGGCCAGCGGGCACTCGGGTGGGTCGTTCCAGTTCTTCGATGTCGGCGCCTCGCCCGCGTGGCGCAACCTGCGGATGCCGCTGTCCTGGATACCCGACAACGCGACCCAGGTTCGCCTGGTCGTCAACGACGAAGACCTGGCGCCGCAGCACTGGATCGCGGTCACCCCGCCGCGGATTCCGCAGCTGCGCACACTGCAGCAGGTGGTGGGTTCGCAGGATCCGGTGTTCCTGGACTGGTTGGTGGGTCTGGCGTTTCCGTGCCAGCGACCGTTCGGCCATCAAAACGGCGTTGACGAAACCCCCAAGTGGCGCATCCTGCCCGACCGCTTCGGCGCCGAGGCCAACTCGCCGGTGATGGACAACAACGGCGGTGGCCCACTGGGCGTCACCGAGTTGCTGGTGAAGGCGACCACGATCTCCACCTACCTCAAGGACGACTGGTCGCGCGATTGGGGTTCGCTGCAACGGCTTACGCCGTACTACCCCAGCGCGCAGCCCGCACGCCTGCAGTTGGGCACCGCGACGCGCAGTGGCCTGTGGGATCCAGCCCCGCTGCGCCGGGGCTAGCTACAGCCCCGGCAGGCAGTTGATGAACGGGATTCACGGCGGCGACGGCGGTCGCGGCGGCGGAAAGCCCTCGATGATGATCGAGTCGGTCGGCGGGCTGTTCTGGTCGAAATACCAAGGGTGACAGACGTTTCGGTCCCAGTTCGGCATGTGCTTCATTACCGGTGAACCCGGGCACCATTGATACGTGCAGCTGTTGGTAGGCGTCGGTACCGTCCCGCCGTCCTGGCACACCATCGGGGCGGGCTGAGCGTGGCCGATTCCTGTGGCCAAGCCCAGCCCGACGACGGCCACGCCGCCCGACAGGACCGCACCGGCAAGCGCTCGCTTCATCTTGTGAGAAGTGTTCATGGCGCAAGTACACCCGGGGATCGCCGCTACCGATCCCAAATCCTCACCGACTGTCGGGAGCGGGTCCCTCGGCGATTTGCCCGTTGGAAAGCTGGTGGTATTGGTGGCAGACGGTCATGTCCCAGGAAAGGCCTACGGACTTGGGCATGGCGTCTCCGGGGCACCAGTAGTGAGGCCCATCGGACGTGGCGAACGCACCCAAGCCCCATCCGGCTGCCGCGATGCCACCCGACACCAGCGCCGCGGCGATCATCCGCGTCCAGTTGTGAGTCAGGTTCATGGTTGGTTCCTTTGCGCTTTTGTCGCCGTCGGCCCGCGACGCTTTCTCTGGTTGGGTTGCCGACGCCGGTAGTTTCACGCGCGCCTCTTGCTGTCTCTTTGCGAGATCCTTGCGAAATTCATGCGACGCTGACCAGGTCTTTTGATAATCGCCGACGATTGCCGCACCGCTATTGGTAAGCGTAGGCTTACGGTTCGTGGCAACTTACCAAACGGGTGGCGATGCGTGGGTCGCGCTGGCGGATCGCACCCGCCGGGCCATCATGGAGCGCCTTGCGCACGGCCCGGCAGCCGTCGGTGAACTGGCCCGGGATCTACCGGTCAGCCGCCCGGCCGTTTCACAACATCTCAAGGTGCTCAAATGCGCCGGCTTGGTACGCGACGAGGCGGCGGGGACGCGCCGCCTCTACCAACTCGACTCGACCGGCCTGCAGGCGCTGCGCGCCGAGCTGGACCGGTTCTGGACCCAAGCCCTGGCCAACTATGCGGCCAAGTTCACCGAGATCGAAGGAGGGGCGTCATGACGCAGGGGCGAAATCCGGAAGTTCAGCACCAGGTCATCGTCAATGCCCCGATCGAGCGCGCGTTCGCCGTCTTCACCGAACAGTTCGGCGACTTCAAACCGCGTGAGCACAACCTGCTGGCGGTCCCGATCGCCGAGACAGTGTTCGAAACCCATGCGGGCGGACACAATTACGACCGCGGTGTCGACGGCAGCGTGTGCCGATGGGCGCGGGTGCTGGCCTACGAGCCTCCACACCGGCTGCTGTTCACATGGGATATCAGTCCGTCCTGGCAGCTGGAACCCGACCAGTCGCGCACCAGCGAGGTCGAGGTGCGCTTCACCGCGGAATCCGAAACGCGCACGCGCGTCGACCTGGATCACCGCCACCTGAACCGGCATGGCACCGACTGGCAGGCGGTTGCCGACGGAGTCGACGGCGAGGCCGGCTGGCCGCTCTACCTGCACCGCTACGTCGGTCTCACCGACGGGGTACCGGAATGACCGTGCCATCGATGATGAGCATGGCCCACGACGAGCGCGCCGACCTCGCGGATTTCCTGACCACTTGAGCCCGCAGGACTGGGAAACACCCAGCCTGTGCTCACGGTGGAGCGTGAAAGACGTTGTCGCGCATGTGGTCAGCTATGACGAGCTCGACAAGCTCGGGCTGCTGAAGCGGTTTGCGAAGGGCTGGGTCGTCCGGGCCAACCAGGTGGGCGTCGACGAATTCGCCCCGCTGAGCACCCAGCAACTGCTCGCATTTCTGCGCAGCCACCTCCAGCCACGGGGACTGACAGCAGGTTTCGGCGGCATGATCGCCCTCGTCGACGCCACGATTCATCACCAGGACATCCGCCGTTCGCTGGGTCGGCCGCGCAGCGTGCCGGTCGACCGGCTCGAGCGAGTGCTCGGCCTAGTGCCGGGCAATCCACGGCTGGGCGCCGGCCGACGGATCCGGGGGCTGCGGCTGCGGGCCACCGATGTCGACTGGACCCACGGCAGGGGGCCCGAGGTCATCGGTCCGGGTGAAGCCCTGCTGATGGCGATGGCGGGGCGTCGCGCGGCGCTAACCGACCTCAGCGGCCCGGGCTGTGCCGCGTTCGCCGCGAGACTGCCCGAATAGCCTTCAGAATGACCGGATTTCGACGGTGAATTCGCGGCTGCCGATTTTGATGTGGTCGCCGTCGCCAAGGGTAACACTGCCGCGGATGCGCCTGCCCTGCACCTCGACGCCGTTGGTGGACCGCAGATCGGTGATCACGAAACCGGTTCCGCTGTCGGTGATCACCGCGTGATAGCGGCTGACATCGTTGTCGTCGAGCACGATGTCGTTGTCGACGAAGCGGCCGATCCGGGTGGTGGCATCGTTGAGCCGATACTGCTTTCCGGCCTTGTCTCGCAACAACACCACGACCGACCCGTCGACGGGGATCGCCGCGGACTCGCCCAGGGGCGCATCGACGCTGACCTTCAGGGTCGTCACCGCCCCTCGGGTGGTGGCCGGGAGTTCCTGGCGCAGGATCCGCTCGTGCAATTCGGTCACGGTCGGCCCGGGATCGATGCCGAGCCCCTCGGCCAGCGCGGTTTTCAGTCGCCGATACGCGCCGAGAGCGTCGGATTGCCGCTCGGTCAGATAGTAGGCGGTCATCAGCTGTGCCCAAAGCCGTTCCCGGTAGGGGTGTTCGGCGGTCAGCGCCTCGAGTTCGCCGACAACGGATTCCGCACGCCCGCAGGCGATTTCGGCCTCAGCGCGGGCGGTGTGGACGGCGACCTTCTCCTCGACCAGCGCCGTGGCGAACGCGTCGACAAAGGCAAACTCCCGCAGGTCGTCGAGCACCGGCCCGCGCCATTCGCTCAGCGCGGCGGACAGGTGACCGCTGGCCTCCTCGAGCCGTCCCGCGGCGGCCGCCTGCGAGCCGGCGGCCTTTGCGGCGGTGAAGCGGCCGAGATCGCAATCCGCGTCGGCGATGCTGAGCTGATAACCGGGTGGCACGCTGGTCAGCACCTGGCCCGCCGGTGCGGTGCGCAGCAGCCGCCGCAGGTTGGACACGTGGGACTGGATGCTGATGCGCGCCGCCGGCACCGGGTCCTTGTCCCAGACCGCGCCGATCAACGCGTCGACGGACACCGGTCGGTTGCGGTTGATCACCAGCATCGCCAACACCGCACGCTGCTTCGGGGCGCCCAGGTTCATCCGGGCGCCGTTGGCGGTTACCTGCAACGGCCCCAACACACCGAACCCGAGACCTGAGTCCGTCATCGCATTGAATGGTTTCAGACCGGGCGCTCAAATGTGCGGATCTTTGAACGTGCCCAGCAGGTCGCGAGACTTTCGCGCGGTAACCCGGCCGCTGCGCGGCCCCGCATCCTCACCCCATAAAGAGACGTCGCTTACCATCGGACCCCGTGCCCCACGACGAGCGACCGCAGCGGATCCTGCGCTTGGTCGCCTTCGCCGCCGGGCTCGCGGGGCTGCTGTTGTGCCTCATCGTTCCGTTGCTCCCGGTCAAGCAGACCACCGCGACCATCGCCTGGCCGCAAGGCACGGTCGACGGGCACGTCACCGAGATCACCGCCCCGTTGGTGTCCGGGGCACCGCGCGCACTCGACATCTCCATCCCCTGCCCGGCGATGGCCACGCTGCCGGCCAGCGGCGGATTGGTGGTGTCGACGCTGCCGACGGGCGGCGTCGACCCGGGCAAGAACGGCCTGTTCGTCCGGGCCGACAAGGATGTGGTCGTCGTCGCGTTCCGGGACACCGTCGCCGCGGTGGCCAAGCGCTCGGCGATCGCCGCGGGCGCCTGCAGCGTGCTGCATGTCTGGGCCGA
This sequence comes from Mycobacterium stomatepiae, assembly GCF_010731715.1. Classification (NCBI taxonomy): domain Bacteria; kingdom Bacillati; phylum Actinomycetota; class Actinomycetes; order Mycobacteriales; family Mycobacteriaceae; genus Mycobacterium; species Mycobacterium stomatepiae. The sequence continues at coordinate 4,168,164 of NZ_AP022587.1, read as the reverse complement.
CGGCGGTGCCGCGGGCGCCGACTTCGTCGGCATACCGGGCGCCACCGAGATTCTGCCCGCCGAGAAGAAACCGCAGGTCGGAGGCATCTTCACCGATCTGAAGGTGGCCGCGCAGCCGGGGCTGTCGGCGCGCGTCGATATCGACACCCGGTTCATCACGACGCCGACCACCCTGAAGCAGCTGGTGATGATCGCGGGCGTGCTGGTGGTGCTGGTCGCCATCCTCGCGTTGGCCACGCTGGATCGCCACAGCCGGGGCGGCACGCTGGTCAACTGGCGCTCCCCGGTCGCCTGGCTGTCGCGCTACCGCCCGCGTGAACAGCGGGCCAACTGGTGGCGGATCGGCTGGGCGACCTGGCTGTCCGACGCGGGCGTGATCGCCACGCTGTTGGTCTGGCACGTCATCGGCGCCACCTCGTCCGACGACGGCTACAACCTGACGATCGCGCGGGTGGCCCCGAAGGCCGGCTACGTCGCCAACTACTACCGCTACTTCGGGACCACCGATGCGCCCTTCGACTGGTACCTCTCGGTGCTGGCCAAACTGGCGGCGTTCAGCACCGCGGGCGTATGGATGCGGCTGCCGGCCACGCTGGCCGGTATCGCCTGCTGGCTGATCCTCAGCCATTGGGGGCTGCGCCGGCTCGGGCCCGGCAAGGGCGGACTGGGATCCAACACCGTGGCGGTGCTCACCGGGGGCGTGGTGTTCCTGGCCGCGTGGCTGCCGTTCAACAACGGCCTGCGCCCCGAGCCGCTGATCGCGCTCGGCGTGATCGTCACCTGGATGCTGGTGGAACGCGCGATCGCGCTGCAGCGGCTGGCTCCGGCCGCGGTGGCCATCGTGGTCGCGATGCTGACCGTGACACTGGCACCGCAGGGACTGATCGCCGTCGCGGCCCTGCTGACCGGGGCCCGGGCCATCGCCACGATCATCCGGCGCCGACGGGCGACCGACGGATTACTGGCGCCGCTGGCCGTGCTGGCGGCGTCGCTGTCATTGATCCTGGTGGTGGTGTTCCGCAGCCAGACGCTGGCGACGATCGCCGAGTCGGCCCGCATCAAATACAAGGTCGGGCCGACGATCGCGTGGTATCAGGATTGGCTGCGCTACTACTTCCTCACCGTCGAGTCCAACCCCGACGGATCGATGGCGCGGCGCTTCGCGGTCCTGGTGCTGTTCCTTTGCCTGTTCGGCATGCTGATGGTGTTGCTGCGCCGTGGCCGGGTGCCGGGCCTGGCCAGCGGCCCGGCCTGGCGGTTGATCGGCACCACCGCGCTCGGGCTGCTGCTGCTGACGTTCACGCCGACGAAGTGGGCCGTGCAGTTCGGCGCGTTCGCCAGCCTGGCCGGGGCGCTCGGCGCGATCACCGCGTTCGCCTTCGCCCGGATCGGTCTGCACAGCCGCCGCAACCTGACGCTGTACGTGACCGCCCTGCTGTTCGTGCTGGCGGTCGCGACGTCGGGCGTCAACGGCTGGTTCTACGTCGGCAACTACGGGGTTCCGTGGTTCGACATCCAGCCCGTCATCGCCAGCCATCCGGTGACGACGATGTTCCTGGCGCTGTCGATCGTGACCGGACTGCTGGCCGCCTGGCTGCACTTCCGGATGGACTACGCCGGGCACACCGAGATCAAGGAGAGCCGGCGTAACCGCGTCCTGGCGTCCACTCCCCTGTTGATCGTCGCGACGATCATGGTGCTGGGCGAGGTCGGCTCGCTGGCCAAGGGCGCGGTGTTCCGCTACCCGCTTTACACCACCGCCAAGGCCAACCTGGCCGCGCTGGAGCCGGGGCTCTCGAAGACCAGCTGCGCGATGGCGGACGACGTGCTGGCCGAGCCGGACCCCAATCTTGGCCTGCTGCAACCTGTTCCGGGGCAGACATTCGGACCTGACGGCCCACTCGGGGGCGTCAACCCGGTCGGATTCAAACCCGACGGGGTGGGTGACGACCTGAGGTCCTACCCGGTGGTGACCAAACCCGGAGTGGTGAATTCCGACGCGTCACCCAACAAGCCCAACGCCGCGATGAGTGATTCCGCGGGCACGGCCGGCGGGAAGGGCCCGGTCGGGGTGAACGGCTCGAACGTCGCGCTGCCCTTCGGCCTCGACCCGGCCCGCACCCCGGTGATGGGCAGCTACGGCGAGAACTCGCTGGCGGCCACCGCCACCTCGTCCTGGTACCAGCTGCCGCCACGCACACCGGACCGGCCCGTGGTGGTGGTCTCGGCTGCGGGCGCCATCTGGTCGTACAAAGAGGACGGCACCTTCACCTACGGGCAGTCGCTGAAACTGCAGTGGGGTGTCACCCGCCCCGATGGCACCACCCAGCCGCTCGCGGAGGTACAGCCCATCGACATCGGGCCCGAGCCGGCGTGGCGCAATCTGCGCTTCCCGCTGACCTGGGCGCCGCCGGAGGCCAACGTGGCCCGCATCGTCGCCTACGACCCGAACCTCAGTGAGGATCAGTGGTTCGCGTTCACGCCGCCGCGCGTCCCGGTGCTGCAGACCCTGCAGCAGTTGATGGGATCGCAAACGCCCGTGCTGATGGACATCGCCACCGCCGCGAACTTCCCGTGCCAGCGGCCCTTCTCCGAACACCTCGGCGTCGCCGAACTTCCCGGCTTCCGCATCCTGCCCGACCACAAGCAGACGGCGTCGTCGTCGAACGGGTGGGAGGCCAGCGAGACCGGCGGGCCGTTCCTGTTCACCCAGGTGATGCTGCGGACGTCGACGATCTCGACCTACCTGCGCGGCGACTGGTATCGCGACTGGGGATCGGTCGAGCAGTATTTCCCGCTGGTGCCGAGTGATCAGGCGCCGGATGCCGTGATCGAACAGGGTGTGATGACCGTGAACGGCTGGAGCCGCCAAGGACCGATTCGGGCGCTGCCATGAGCGTCGTCCTCGACAGGCCCGCCGAAGCCGCCGCCCGTGACGACATCCGGGTGACCCGGTGGGTCGCCACGATCGCCGGATTGATCGGCTTCGTGTTGTCGGTCGCGACACCGCTGCTGCCCGTCGTGCAGACCACCGCGATGCTGAACTGGCCCCAAAACGGGGATGGGCACGACCAGCTGAATAGCGTTACGGCTCCGCTGATTTCACTGAGCCCGGTCGACGTGACGGCCACCGTGCCGTGCGACGTGGTGCGCGGCCTGCCGCCCGAGGGCGGCGTGGTGCTGAGCACCGCACCTAAGAAGGGGAAGGACGCGGCGCTCAACGCGCTGTTCGTCGTCGCCAACGCCAAGCGCGTCGACGTCACCGACCGCAACGTGGTGATCGCCAGTGCGTCGCGCGAGCAAGCCGAGTCCGATCAGTGCCAGCGCATCGAGATAACCTCCACGCGCGCAGGCACTTTCGCCACCTTCGTCGGGCTGACCGACCCGGCCGGCAAGCCGCTCGGCGGCGGATTCAACGACCCTAACCTGCGCCCGCAGATCGTCGGGGTCTTTACCGATCTGACCGGCCCCGCGCCGCCGGGGCTGAAGTTCTCGTCGACCATCGACACCCGGTTCTCCACCACCCCAACGACACTGAAGCTGCTGGCGATGGTCGGCGCGATCCTGTCGACGATCGTCTCGCTGATCGCGCTGTGGCGACTGGACCAGCTGGACGGTCACCGGATGCACCGGCTGATCCCGACTCGCTGGAAGAAATTCACCCTCGCCGACGCCACGGTGATCTTCGGCTTCCTGCTGTGGCATGTGATCGGGGCGAACTCCTCGGACGACGGCTACATCCTGGGCATGGCCCGGGTCGCCGATCGCGCCGGCTACATGTCCAATTACTTCCGCTGGTTCGGCAGCCCGGAAGACCCGTTTGGTTGGTACTACAACTTGCTGGCGCTGATGACCCACGTCAGCGATGCCAGCCTGTGGATGCGACTGCCCGACTTGATCGCCGGGCTGGTGTGCTGGCTGTTGCTCTCGCGTGAGGTGCTGCCCCGGTTGGGGCCCGCGGTGACGTCGAGCACGGCCGCGAACTGGGCGGCGGGCCTGGTGCTGCTGACCGCGTGGATGCCGTTCGACAACGGGCTGCGGCCCGAGCCGATCATCGCGGTCGGTTCGCTGATCACCTACGTGCTGATCGAGCGCTCGATGTGCGCGTCTCGGCTGACCCCGGCGGCGCTCGCGGTGATCACCGCGGCCTTCACGCTGGGCGTGCAGCCCACCGGTCTGATCGCGGTGGCCGCGCTCGTGGCCGGTGGACGTCCGGTCCTGCGCATTCTGGTCAAGCGACATCGCCTGGTCGGCACCTGGCCGCTGGTGGCCCCGATCCTGGCCGCCGGCTTCGTGATCCTCACTGTGGTATTCGCCGACCAAACGCTGTCAACGGTGTTGGAAGCCACCAGGATTCGCACAGACATCGGGCCCAGCCAGGCCTGGTACACCGAGAACTTGCGCTACTACTACCTGATCCTGCCCACCGTCGACGGTTCGCTGTCGCGCCGGTTCGGGTTTTTGATCACCGCGCTGTGCTTGTTCACCGCGTTGTTCATCATGTTGCGGCGCAAGCGCGTTCCCGGCGTCGCCCGCGGCCCGGCCTGGCGGTTGATCGGTGTCATCTTCGGCACCATGTTCTTCCTGATGTTCACCCCGACCAAGTGGGTGCACCACTTCGGGCTGTTCGCCGCGGTGGGCGCGGCGATGGCGGCGCTGACGACGGTGCTGGTGTCGCCGAAGGTGCTGCACTGGTCGCGTAACCGGATGGCGTTCCTGGCGGCGCTGATGTTCGTGCTGGCACTGTGTTTCGCCACCACCAACGGTTGGTGGTACGTCTCGAGCTATGGCGTGCCGTTCAACAGCAGCATGCCGAAGGTCGGCGGAATCTCAATCAGCACAATCTTTTTCGCCTTCTTCGCGATCACCGCGGTGTACGCGGCCTGGTTGCATTTCGCCGACCCGAGCCATGGCGAGGGCCGGCTGGCGCGAGCGCTGACGGCGGCACCGATACCGCTCGCGGCCGGCTTCATGGCGCTGGTGTTCGTGGCGTCGATGACGGCCGGCATCGTGCGCCAGTACCCCACCTACTCCAATGCCTGGGACAACCTGCGCGAGTTCAGCGGCGGCTGCGGGCTGGCCGACGACGTGCTCGTCGAGCCGGACAGCAACGCCGGCTTCATGACGCCATACCCCGGAAGCTATGGCCCGTTGGGCGCGCTAGGTGGTCTCGACCCCACCGGATTCAGCGCCAACGGCGTCCCGGAACGCACACTGGCCGAAGCGGTTCGGGAGACGGCAGTGCCGCAGCCCGGTACCGATTACGACTGGTACGGGCCGACCAAGCTGACGGCGCCGGGCATCAACGGCTCACTTCTGCCGTTGCCCTACGGGCTGGACCCCGCGCGGGTTCCGGTAGCCGGGAGCTACACCAGCGGCCCGCAACAGCAGAGCCGGCTCACCTCGGCGTGGTACCAGCTACCGAAGCCGGACGACGGGCACCCGCTGGTGGTAGTCACCGCGGCAGGCGCGATCGCCGGCAACAGCATCCTGCACCACCACACCGGCGGGCAGACCGTGGAATTGGAATTCGGCAAGCCCGGGCCCGATGGCGCCGTGCTCCCGGCCGGCCGGCTGGTGCCCTACGACCTCTACGGCGAGCAGCCGAAGGTGTGGCGTAACCTGCGCTTCGCGCGCTCCCAGGCGCCGTCCGACTCGATTGCGGTGCGGGTGGTGGCCGAGGATCTTTCGCTGACGCCGGACGATTGGATCGCGGTGACCCCGCCGCGGGTGCCGGAGCTGCGCTCGCTGCAGGAGTACGTCGGTTCGACGCAGCCGGTGCTGATGGACTGGGCGGTCGGGCTGGCGTTCCCCTGCCAGCAGCCGATGCTGCACGTCAACGGCGTCACCGAGATTCCGAAGTTCCGCATCACGCCGGACTACAACGCGAAGAAGCAGGACACCGACACCTGGCAGGACGGCGTCAACGGCGGCCTGCTGGGCATCACCGACTTGCTGCTGCGAGCCCACGTCATGTCGACCTACCTGTCCCACGACTGGGGCCGCGACTGGGGATCGCTGCGAAGGTTCGAAACCATCGCCGACGCCCAGCCCGCGCAGCTCGACCTGGGCACCGCGACCCGCACCGGATGGTGGTCGCCCGGCCAGATCCGGATCAAGCCATAAATAGGCCGCACGAAACCGCTTGCATTGCGACGGTTTGTTAATTGCGAAACGCAATTTGTCACCGGTCAAATAAATCGTATTAATTGCCGTTCAAGTAATTCGAGGTAATAGGTTTAATTCCAGCAAATAGCGGTCAATATCTACTCCGCTGTGGTGCAGCTGACACAGGGGGGAATGGTGACACAATGCAGGGTTGGAAGCGGCTAGCCGGGCGCGCGGCAGCGTTCGCCGCGGCGATGTGGACGGTGGCGACCGCGGGGATCGCCACTGCCAAGGCCGAAGGCGGGACGATCGTCGTGTTGGACAGCAAGCTCAGGCGCTGTGACTTCAGCCTGGTGAGCACCGTGCCGATGGTGCCGCGGTCGGCCCTGGGCACCGGCCAGGTCATCGTTCATTCCTCGGGGGGCAAAGCGGTCGCGGAGGTCAGCCTGTCGGATGCGTCGGCCCCGGGAACCCATTTCGACGTCGGCCTGATTCAGGAACCCCGGTCTGCCGCGAGCAATTGTGGGCCCGGGGATCCGGGTACCGCGTTCTCCGGTTTGGACACCGACGGGGCGGGCGGCGGAGCGGTCACCGTATCGGACACTATTCGGCCCGGCACGACGGGCGTCTGGGTAGTTATCCAGCGCCCGAATCCGAATTCCCAAAAACCGGCCGAGTTCTACACGTCCGAGTTTGTCGCGCCGGTATAAGCCGTGCCGGTCGGCGGGTTGGCGCCTACGGCTGATCTAGTCGTCCCCACGGCGATGCGTCAGCTCCGCCTGCATGGCGGCGACACGTTCACGCACCTGCTCGTCGGAGCGCCGCTGTTCGGCAGCAGTGACGACGACGGCATCCGAACCCGGAAACACCGTTGCCTCGTGGCCACTGTCTAGCCACCGCACGACAAATGGCGGCGCGCCCTCGGCCCCGCTCACCTCGGTGATCAAGCCTCGCTGATCCGCTAACTCCGTCGTAGTGCCCTTGATCACGAGCCAGTCACCCACGTTGGCCTTCATTGCAGTCTCCCTCAAGCCGTTGCCCCTCGGCCGATCATGCGCCCGGCCCTTCCGTGAAACGAGGGCCACAAGTCACCGCTGACGACAACTGCTCTTTCGAGACTCGCAAACTGACGAATGCCCCGACCGGACGGGACTTCGGTCCCTACCGTGTCACTGCTATCGAATGCTCCGATGAGATCGGCAGATCCAGCTCCAGATGGGAGGCACGACAATGGATGCTTCACCGCAACCGCAGGCCAGGACGCGCATGTTTGCCCGCGTGCTCGGCGCATTCCTGGTCATCATCGACGTCACGGCCGTGGCGCGCGCGTCGGACATGCGGACGGTCCTTTCGGATTTCGAGGCAAGCCCGCTGTGGTCGTGGGTGGCCGGCGCCTTCATCCTGGCGCTCGGCCTTGTCATCGTGGCCGCCCACCAATATTGGAAGGGCGCCGCGGCGATCATCGTGTCCCTGCTGGGCTGGCTTATCACGCTGCGCGGCCTGCTTCTTTTCGCCTTTCCCAAGGCATTTGCGTCGGTGGCCAACAGCATGATCGGCGCGCAGGGATGGTGGATGGCACTCTGCGTGGCATTCGCCCTGATGGGGCTGTATTTGACCTACGTGGGCTGGGTCCCGGTACCGCTGCGGCCAGAGCCCCAAGTCGTAAGCGCCAGCCCGGACCTACCCCGAGCCGCTTGATCGGGGTAACCATATGACCGCGGCAGCAGAACACATCCCGCAACGATCCAGCAAGATCCCCGCCGCGCCGCGCATCGACGCGGACATCGACTTCGACGACTCAGCGGCGATCGCGGAAGCAGCGGTTGAGGATATGCGAACGGTGGAAACCGGAGTGGCCGTGCTGGTGGTGAAGCGAGGTCCCAATGCCGGAACGCAGTTTCAACTGGATAAGCCCGTCGTTTCCGTGGGGAGGCATCCCGCCAGCGATGTCTTCCTCGACGACATCACGGTCAGCCGTAGACACGCCGAGTTCCGCAGGGAAGACGGCACGTTCCACATCGTTGATCTCGGCAGCCTCAACAACACCTATCTCAACCGTGAACCCGTCGACTCGGCGGCGCTCAGCGAAGGCGACGAGCTCCAGATCGGCAATTTCCGTTTACTCTTTCTCGTCGGCACTTTGGCGAGATGAGCGTGGGACACGTCGAACGCCGGTCTGCGCAATGTCTTCACCCGGCGGTCCGGCTGTAATAGCGTCGCGTTCATGAGCGACTACGACGTTGAGGCCGTCGACCGGCTGCCCTTCTCCGCCCCGGAAAAGTCGCGGCGCTACCAGACGGACAACTACACCGGAGCGGTCGGTCTGAACTGGTACCTGACCGACCCCACGCTGCAGTTCACGATGGCCTACTACCTGCGGCCCGACGAATTATCGGTCATAGAGCCACATTTGACCGGCATCGGTGAACTGATGGGCGGTCCGGTGGCCCGCTGGGCCGACGAGATCGATCGCGACCCGCCGCGGCTGGAGCGCTACGACCGGTGGGGCCACGACGTCAGCCAGGTCGTGATGCCGGCGTCGTTCACCCAGTCCAAGCGTGCGGTGCTGGACGCTCAGCAGGCCCTGCGCACCGATGCACGCGCCGCGAAGGTCAGCTCCGGGCTGGCCCTGTTCGCCTCGAATTATCTGCTCAACCAGGCCGACATCGGGATGGGCTGCGCGCTGGGCACCGGCGGCGGCATGGTCCAGTCGCTCGTGGCCGCGTACGCGCCGCCCGACGTCGCGGAGCACGTACAGGCCAAGTTCGCCTCCGGCGAGTGGGCCGGCGAGACCGCGCAGCTGTTGACCGAACGCACCGGCGGCTCCGACCTGGGCGCGCTGGAGACGACGGCGACGCGCGCCGGCGATGCGTGGATCCTCAACGGCTTCAAGTGGTTCGCCTCCAACTGCGCCGGGTAGGCCTTCGTGGTGATGGCCAAACCGGAGGGGGCGCCGGACTCGACCCGCGGCATCGCCAACTTCCTGGTGCTGCGCACCCGCCGCGACGGTTCGCGAAACGGCGTGCGGGTGCGGCGACTCAAGGACAAACTCGGCACCCGTTCGGTGGCCTCGGGCGAGGTCGAGTTCGTCGACGCCGAGGCGTTCCTGCTGTCCGGCGAACCCAGCGGCGACGCGGGGCCGTCCGACGGCAAGGGCCTGGGCCGGATGATGGAGCTGACCAACGCCGCGCGCCTCGGCATCGCGTTGTTCGGGCTGGGCAACGCGCGCCGCGCCCTGGTCGAATCGCTGTGCTACGCGCGGCAACGGCAGGCGTTCGGTGGGGCGCTGATCGACAAGCCGCTGATGCGACGCAAGCTGGCCGAGTTGATCGTCGACGTCGAAGCCGCACAGGCCATGGTTTTCGACGGCACCGGGGCGGCCAACCATCGCCAGCCGCGAAGCGCGCGCCAGCGCATCGCGGTGCCGGTGACCAAGCTCAAGGTGTGCCGGCTGGGGATCACCGCGGCGTCCGACGCGATCGAAATCCACGGCGGCAACGGCTATATCGAAACCTGGCCGGTGGCAAGGCTTTTGCGTGACGCGCAAGTGAACACTATCTGGGAGGGTCCCGACAACATCCTGTGTCTGGATGTGCGCCGCGGCATCGAGCAGACCCGGGCGCACGAGACGTTGTTGGCGCGACTGCGCGACGCGGTGTCGTTTTCCGACGACTGCGGAGACGGTGGGGCAACCACCGCCCTGGTGGCCCGCCGCATCGAGGATCTCGACGCCGCGATCACGGCATGGACCAAACTCGACGGCGCCGTCGCCGAGGCACGGCTGTTCCCGCTGGCCCAATTCATGGGCGACGTCTACGCCGGGGCCCTGCTGATCGAGCAGGCGGCCTGGGAGCGGGAGAACCGCGGACGCGAGCGCAAGGCACTGGTGGCCTCGTTGTACGCGCAGCGCTACCTCGCCGATCGCGGACCGCTACGCGGTATCGACGCCGACGCCGACGCGGCGCTCGAGCGCTTCGACGAGTTGGCGGACGGGGCGCTGGCCCTGTGAGCGGCTTCGCATCGTCGCCGTAATGGTGCTGGCGCCGAACGGCACTCCGGTTCGGTTCGCCTGCGACGTGGTGGGACCCCGGCTCACGCTGGTCGAAGCCGCGTGGGCGATATCAGTACTAAAAAGGCTGGGCTAGCACGCTTTTCAGAAGCTGCGGATGTGACTCGCGCTACTAATTAGAGCGGTTGCAGGCTGTGTTTACGTCCGACGCGGAACCAGATCTGCTTGTCCCGCAACAGATGTAGCGACTTGCGGATCAGCAGCCGGGTCTGGTGCGGATCGATAACCGCATCGATGAAGCCACGCTCGGCGGCCGTCCACGGAATCGCCATGTTGAGGTTGTAGCCCTCGATGAAGTCCTTCTTGATCTGCTGCGCCTCGGGCGTCGTCGGGTCTGGGAACCGCTTCATCAGCAGCTGGGCGGCGCCCTCGGCGCCGATCACCGCGATGCGTGCGGTGGGCCAGGCGAAGTTGAAGTCGGCGGTCAGCTGCCGCGATCCCATCACGGCGTAGGCACCGCCGTAGGACTTGCGGACCGTGATCGTCACCTTCGGTACGTCGGCCTCCACGACCGCGGAGAGGAACCGGCCACCGCGCTTGATGATGCCGTTCTTCTCCTGCTCGGCCCCTGGCAGGAAGCCGGGCGTGTCGACGACGAAGATCAGCGGCAACTCGAAGATGTCGCAGAATCGGATGAACCGGGTGGCCTTGTCGGAGGCCTCATTGTCGATCGACCCGGCCAGGTGCATCGGCTGGTTCGCGATCACGCCGACCGGGCGACCGTCGACCCGGGCGAACCCGGTGATGATCGCCGGCCCCTGCTGCGCGGCGACTTCGAGAAAATCGCCGTCGTCGAAGATCCGCAGCAGGATCTCGTGCATGTCGTAGGCCGCGTTGTCGTTGTCCGGGATGATCGTGTCGAGTTCGAGATCGGTCGGAGTGATCTCGGGCTCGAGCCCGGGATTGACGATCGGCGGTTTGTCGAAGACGTTGGACGGCAGGAACGACAGGAAGTCGCGGACGTACTGGAATGCCTCGGCCTCGGTGTCGACAACGTGATGGATGTTGCCGTAGCGGGCCTGGATGTCGGCGCCGCCCAGCTCGTCGAGCGTGATCTCTTCGCCGGTGACCTCCTTGATCACGTCGGGCCCGGTGACGAAGAAGTAGCCCTGGTCGCGCACCGCAACAAGCAGATCGTCCTGGATCGGCGAATAGACCGCTCCGCCGGCGCATTTGCCGAAGATGAGGGAGATCTGGGGCACCACCCCGGACAGCGCTTCGTGGCGGCGGCCAAGCTCGGCATACCAGGCCAGTGACGTGACCGCGTCCTGGATGCGGGCGCCGCCGGAGTCCTGGATCCCGATGATCGGGCAGCCGACCATCGCGCACCACTCCATCAGCCGGGCCACCTTGCGGCCGAACATCTCCCCGACGGTGCCCTGGAACACGGTCTGGTCGTGGGAGAACACCCCGACCGGCCGGCCGTCGATCATCGCGTGGCCGGTGATGCAGCCGTCGCCGTAGAGCGCGTTCGGGTCGTTCGGCGTCTTGGCGAGTGCCCCCACCTCCAGGAAGGTGCCCGGATCGACCAGTGAGTGGATGCGGGACCGGGCGCTGGGGATGCCCTTCGCGTCGCGCTTGGCGGCGGCCTTCTCGCCGCCGGGTTCCTTGGCCAGTTCCAGTCGAGCGTTGAGCTCGGCCAGCTTCTCGGCGGTGGAGTGGACGATAGGGGCCGGCCCAGGCGCTGCATCCGTCACTACTTGTTGCCTACCTCACTTGTCCGGCGGTGCTCTGCCTCGACCGTGTTCAGCGCCTGGGTCATATGCGCGCCGACCTTGGCGATGATCGGCTCGTCGATGGCCTGGATGTGCTCGCCACCGATCGGCACGACCTCGAGGTCGGCGACATACTCGCCCCAACCACCGTCCGGCTTACGAACGGCGTACCGCGGCTCGAACATGATCGCGTCGTCATGGTAGCGATCGGCCATATAGAGGGTCACATGCCCGTCGTAAGGCTGGATCTCGGCGGTGTCGATCGCCCGGTTGTCCAGGTACGACGTGCGCTGGTGCTCGATGATCCCGGCCGGGATCTGCACGCCGCTCTGGCTGACGGCCTCCAACACGAACCGGATCTGGCCCTCGTCGTCGAGCTCCTCGAGCTGCTCGTACGGGATCGCCGGAATGGTGACCTGGAAGGTCTTCTCGGCGAAGCGGGCGTAACGGTCCCAGCGCTTGCGGACCTCTTCCTTGGTCTGCGGGACCTCTTCACCGGCGCGCACCGCGTCGATCAGGCCCACCCAGGCGACGTCCTTGCCCATCTTCTTGAGCCCGATCGCGCAGGCGTAGGCCAGCACCCCGCCCAGCGACCACCCGGCAAGGATGTAGGGCCCGTCGCCCTGCATCTCGATCAGCTTCGGAACGTATTGCGCCGCACGCTCTTCGATCGTGCCCTCGACGCGCTCCAGGCCGTACATCGGAGTGTCCGCGGGCAGCTGGCTGAGCAGCGGTTCGTACACCACGGTCGAGCCGCCGGCCGGATGGAAGACGAACACCGGCGCCTTGTCGGAGCCCTCGGGACGGGCCCGCAGCGTGCGGACGAACCCGTCAACCACGCCGGCTTCGAGGTACTGGCGGACCTTCTCGGCCAGCGCCTCGATGTTCTCCGAGGTCAGCACGTCCTCGGCGGTGATCGGACCCTCGGCGCGCTCGGAAAGCCGCTCGGCCATCTTGGCGGCGCTGGCGTCGTCCAGCTTGGGCAGCGGGTTGAAAATGCCGCCCGGGGACTTACCCGTGACAATCGCCCAGGTCGCGAAGGTGACCCGCTCGGCGGCATCCCGCGGCGGCACGTCGGAGTTGAGTGCCTTGGCGACGGCCTCGGAGTTCAGCGCCTCGGCCGCCCCGGCCAGATTCGGCGCGACGCCGTTGCCCGAGCCATTGCCGGTCGGACCGGACGGATCCGTCGGCGGCGGCGGAAGCGGTGCCTCCGACGGCGGCGGGGCCGGCGTCTCGGCCTCGGCGATCACGGATTCGGGCGTTGCGCCACTGAGTATTTCGGCCTGCGCCCGGGCGATCTCGTCGGCCGTCTGGGTCTTCTGGACTTCGTGCAGCTGCTCGACCTCGTCGCGGTGCTCGATCGCGTACTCGATCAGCTTCTCGACGTTGTAGAGGTTCGCGTCGCGTACCGCCGTCAATTGGATTGGCGGCAGGTCGAAGTCGTACTCGACGCGGTTCTTGATCCGCACCGCCATCAGCGAGTCGAGGCCCAGCTCGATCAGCGGCACCTCCCACGGCAGGTCCTCGACGTCATAACCCATGGCCGCCGCGACGATCGCGCCGAGTCGCTCGGCGATCGTCTCGCCCGACTCCGGTGACCACTTGGTGAAGCCGGCCGGCATGTAGCGAGTGGTCAGACTGTCGCCGAGGGTTTCGGCACCGTCTTCTTCGAGGGTCTCCCCGACAGGGGCGGCGCCGGTGTCGACGACGGCCGTCCCCGAGATCGCCGTGCCGGCGCCGACCGCGGCCGGCAGCACCGAAGCGGAACCACCTCGGGTCAGCAGCGCGTCGTAGACCAGCGTGAACGACTCGTCGATGCGGGCGTGCACCTGAACCGACGCCCCACCAGGGTGCCGCGTCATCGTCGTCACCAACCGGGCACCCAGGCCGGGTACCGCCCGCTGCTCCGAGGCCGACAGCTGCGCGTCCGGCAATACCGTTGCCGCGGCGGACTGCACCAACGCCGCGAGGTCGGTCTTCTCCCGCGGCGCGTATTCCCACACGTGCCGGCCGTCCGGCAGCGCAACATGGTTGCCGGGCATCAGGATTGAGCTGTCGCCGGAGAAGTGCGCATCGAGCCAGTGCTCTTTGCGCTTGAACCGGGTCGGCGGAATGTGGGCGTAGTCCTGGGGCCCGTGGGCGCGGCTGAACATGGTCCGGATGTCCAGGTCGTGTCCGTAGACGTAGAGCTGCGCCAGCGTCGAGACGATCGACTCGACCTCGTCCTGCTTGCGGGCCAGCGTCGGGATCAGCTGCGCGTCATGCAGGCCGGCCGACGCCGTGGTCAGCCCCACCTGCATCAGTGCCACCGGGTTGGGCGCCAGCTCCAGGAACGTGGTGTGCCCGCTGTCGACGGCGTTGCGGATGCCGTGGGTGAAGTAGACGCTGTGGCGCAGCCCCTTCTTCCAGTACTCGACGTCGTGGATCGGGTCGGCGCCGGGCTTGACGTAGCTGCCCTCGTGCACCGTCGAGTAGATCCCGGCCGTCGGGCTCATCGGCTTGATGCCCTGCAGCTCCGCGGCCAGCTCGCCAAGCAGCGGGTCCATCTGCGAGGTGTGGCTGGCACCCTTGGTCTGGAACTTGCGCGCGAACTTGCCCTCGGATTCCGCCCGGGCGATGATCGCGTCCACCTGCTCGGGCGGGCCACCGATGACGGTCTGGGTCGGTGCGGCGTAGACGCACACCTCCAGGTCGGGGAAGTCGGAGAACACCGTCTTGATCTCGTCGGCGGAGTACTCCACCAGCGCCATCAGCCGGATGAACTCGCCGAACAGCATCGACTCGCCCTCGCCCATCAGGTGCGAGCGCGAGCAGATCGCCCGGGTGGCGTCGCGCAACGACAGGCCGCCGGCGAAGTAGGCCGACGCGGCCTCACCCAGCGACTGCCCGACCACCGCGGCGGGCTTGGCGCCGTGATGCTTGAGCAGCTCGCCCAGCGCTATCTGGATCGCGAAGATGGTGACCTGAGTGGTCTCGATGCCGTAGTCCTGCGAATCGTCGAGGATCAGCTCGAGCACCGAGTAGCCCAGCTCGTCTTGCACCAGGGCGTCGACCTTCTCGATCCACTCGGCGAAGACCGCGTCCCGCAGGTACAGGTTCTTGCCCATCTTGCGGTGCTGCGCGCCGAACCCGGCGAGCACCCACACCGGGCCGTTGGTCACCGGCCCGTCGACGCTGAACACACCTGGGCGCTGCTTGCCCTCGGCGACCGCGCGCAAGCCCTTGACGGCCTCCTCGTGGTCGTGGGCCAGCACCACCGCGCGGGAACGGCCGTGGTTGCGCCGCGACAGCGACCGCCCGATCGACTCCAGCGACGACGCCTGCCCCTCAGGGCTTTCCATCCAGTCCGCCAGTTCGGCGGCCGCGGCCTTCTTACGTGAGGTCAGGAACGCCGAGACCGCAAGCGGGATCAGAGGTTTGGTGGGCTCGGCCTCCTGCTGCGCGGCGAGCTCTTCCAACGCCGCCTCTTTGAGAGCCAGCGCCTCTTCGGTCAGCCCCGGCAGGTCGGGCTCGGCGTCGTCGAACACGAACTCGTCGGTGATGATGTTGCCGAAATCGTCGAACCGCAGCGAGTGGGCGTCACCCGTGGGCGCCTCGGCCTGATCGCCCTGGGCGGGCGGGGTTAGCTCGGGCGCGGTTGGGCGCTCGTAGTAGTCACGCGGCAACACCTCGCGCAGCACCAGGTGCGCGTTGGCCCCGCCGAAGCCGAAACTCGACACCCCGGCCACCGCGTAGCCGCCGTAGCGCGGCCAATCCGTCGCGGTGTCAACGAATTTCAGACGCATAGCGTCGAAATCGATGTATGGGCTGGGCCCGGCGAAGTTGATCGACGGCGGCAGCTTGTTGTACTGCAGCGCCAGCACCACCTTGGCCATGCTGGCGATGCCGGCCGCCGACTCCAAGTGACCGATGTTGGTCTTGATCGCGCCCAGCAGCGCCGGCCGATCGGCCGGTCGGCCCCGGCCGACCACCCGACCCAGCGCCTCGGCCTCGATCGGGTCACCGAGGATGGTGCCGGTGCCGTGCGCCTCGATGTAGTCGACGTTGCGCGGGTCGATTCCGGCGTCCTTGTACGCCCGGCGCAGCACCTCGGCCTGCGCATCCTGGTTGGGCGCGATCAGGCCGTTGGACCGGCCGTCGTGGTTGATGGCGCTACCGGCGATGACGGCCAGGATCTGGTCACCGTCGCGGCGGGCGTCGTCCACCCGCTTGAGCACCACCATGCCGGCGCCCTCGGAGCGGGTGTAGCCGTCGGCGTCGGCCGAGAAGGACTTGATCCGGCCGTCGGGTGCCAGCACCGCGCCGATCTCGTCGAAACCGAGCGTCACCGCGGGAGTGATCAGCGCGTTGACACCACCGGCCACCGCGACATCGCACTCGCCGTTGCGCAACGCCTGCACCGCTTGATGCGTCGCCACCAACGAACTCGAGCAGGCGGTGTCGACGGCGACTGAGGGGCCGCGAAAGTCGTAGAAGTACGACACCCGGTTGGCAATGATCGCGTGCGAGTTCCCGGTGATCGCATAGGGGTGCGCCAGGGTCGGGTCCGAGATGGCCAGGAAGCCGTAGTCGGCGTTGGTGAAGCCCACGTAGACGCCGACCGCCTCGCCGCGCAGGCTGGACGCCGGGATGCGGGCGTGCTCGAGCGCCTCCCACGTCATTTCCAGCGCCATCCGCTGCTGCGGGTCGATGTTGTCGGCCTCGGTCTTGGCGACCGCGAAGAACTCGGAGTCGAAGCCCTTGATGTCCTTCAGGTAGCCGCCCTTGGTGCGGGCATTTGCGATGCGCTCGGCAAGCCGGGGTTCTTCGAGGAACTCCGACCAACGACCTTCGGGCAGGTCGGTGATGGCGTCGCGACCCTCCATCAGTGCCTGCCAGGTTTCGTCCGGGCTGTTCATGTCGCCAGGCAGCCGAGTGGACAACCCGACGATCGCGATGTCGACGCGCTCGGCCGGGCCGGGGCGCGTCCAGTCGGCGCCGTCGAGGCCGTCGTCGGGGAGTTCGGGTTCGCCCTCGATGGTGCGAGTCGCCAGCGATTCGATGGTCGGATGCTGGAACGCCACCGCGACCGACAGCGTGACCCCGGTCAGGTCCTCGATGTCGGCGGCCATCGCCACCGCGTCACGCGAGGACAGGCCCAGCTCCACCATCGGAATCGACTCGTCGATCGCGTCGGGCGATTGCCCGACGGCCCGGCCCACCCAGTTGCGCAGCCATTGCCGCATCTCGGGGACCGTCAGGTCGGTCTTCTTGGCGGGCGTGGTCCCACCAGGCGCAACTTCGCCGGCGCTGTCGAGAGTGTTTTCAGCGTTTTCCGGCAGGTCAGATTCTGTGTCAGCCATGGTTCCTGGTCTCAGTCTGTGGCATTGGCAAAAGCGCCTGGGGACCCGATGCCGCTGCGCAGACTGCCGTCGAGGTAGGCGGCGCGGCAGGCACGGTGCCCGATCTTGCCGCTGGAGGTGCGGGGGATCGACCCCGACTGCACCAGCAGCAAGTCACGCACGGTGACCCCGTGACGCACGGCGATGGCCGCGCGAATGTCGTCGGCGATCGGTTGATAGTCGAGCTTGTGCGTACCGGCGGCCCGCTCGGCGACGATCACCAGCTGCTCGGAGGTGTCCTCGGGGTCGAACGTGAGCCCGGTGTGCGGGTTGTCGAACACCGCCTGCGGCAGCTGGTTGGCCGGGACCGAGAAGGCCGCGACGTATCCGGTGCGCAACGCCTTGCTGGCCTCCTGCGCCGAATACTCGAGGTCCTGCGGGTAGTGATTGCGGCCGTCGATGATGACCAGGTCCTTGATCCGGCCCGCTATGTAGAGGTTGCCGTTGAAGTAGGTGCCGAAGTCGCCGGTGCGCACCCACAGCCCGTCGTCGGCGGCGCCCTCGGCGTGCGACTCGCTGATCCGCGACTTGAGGATGTTGCGGAACACCTCGGTGGTCTCCGCTTCCTTGCCCCAGTAGCCGGTGCCCAGGTTCTTGCCGTGCAACCAGATCTCGCCGATCTGTCCGTCCGGCAGCTCGCTGGCGGTCTCGGGATCGACGATGACGGCCCACTCGTCGACGCCGATGACGCCGGCCGATACCTGCGCGACGGCATTCGGCGAGTCCGCAGCCACCTCGACGAAGCGCTGGTTGTTCAACTCTTCGCGGTCGACGTGGATGACGGTGGGCGCCTCGTCCATCGGTGTGGTCGAGACGAACAACGTCGCCTCGGCCAGACCATAGGACGGCTTGATCGCGGTCTTACGCAGACCGTAGGGCTCGAACGCCTCGTAGAACTTACGCATCGACGCCGGGGACACCGGCTCGCTGCCGTTGAGGATGCCCTTGACGTTGCTCAGGTCCAGCGGCGGCTCACCGTCTTTGGGAACACCGCGCACGGCGGCGTGCTCGAAGGCGAAGTTCGGCGCCACCGTGAAGACCTCGCAGTCCGGGCCGTCCTCGGGCTTGCGCGCCATCTCCCGGATCCAGCGGCCGGGCCGGCGCACGAACGCGGCCGGGGTCATGAACGTGAAGTGGTGGCCCAGCACCGGGGACAGCAGCGCGGTGATCAGACCCATGTCGTGGAAGAAGGGCAGCCAGGACAGGCCGCGGTCGCCGTCCTTGCCTTCCAGCCCGTTGAGCACCTGCAGCACGTTGGTCGGCAGGTTCAGGTGGGTGATCTGGACGCCGGTCGGGGTTCGGGTGGACCCCGAGGTGTACTGCAGATAGGCCAGCGTGTTCTCGTCTGCGTCCGGCTCCACCCAGGTGGCGGCGACCTCGTCGGGCACCGCGTCGACGGCGATGACGCGGGGACGTTCCTTGGCCGCCCGGGCCCGGATGAACTTGCGGACGCCTTCGGCGGCCTCGGTCGTGGTCAGGATCGTCGAGGGGGTGCAGTCGTCAAGCACGGCGTGCAGGCGGCCGACGTGACCCGGCTCGCTGGGGTCGAACAGCGGCACCGCGATCCGGCCCGCGTACAGCGCCCCGAAGAAGGCGATGAGGTAGTTCAGGTTCTGCGGGCACAGGATCGCGATCCGGTCGCCGGGCTCGGTGACCTGCTGCAGACGGGCGCCGACGGCGCGGTTGCGCGCGCTGAAGTCGCGCCACACGATGTCGCGATAGACACCGTCGCGTTCGGTGGAGTAGTCCACGAAGCGGTAGGCCAGCCTGTCGCCGCGCACCTTCGCCCACTTCTCAACGTGCTTGACCAAGTTCGTGTTGTCCGGGAACTTGATTCGTCCGTTCACGATGAACGGGTTGTGGTAGGCCATGCCGCCCTCTCCTGTTACACACTCGCCGGTCAGCTACTCCGGCGGTCCTTAGTGTCGGCGTTGCCGACGACGTCCTCTGCGCGGGCCGGCCTCGTGCACGGCGCAAAATCGCGCCGCTCCGTCCGGGTTTCGACCCGGCCGGAAACCGCCAGACACTTATCGCTCTTAGTTTTCTCTTAATGTTAGGCGGCGGCGCGCGGCAGACCAAATCTCAAGGTACCGCCGATTGCCCCCGGTACCGCCTACCTGAGCGTTGTGTCCCGTCACCCAGCTCTGCGCGCGCCCACCTGCGTTGTTCCGCGGCCGTCCGCACAGTCACCCGTGCTTGGGGTGGGGCGCGTTTTCAACGAGATTACGCGCCCAGTTCAGCGTCCAATCCGTGGCCGGGGCGCCATCCAGATTCCAGAACTGGGGGGTGGCGTACATGGCGTGAACCGGCTGGCCCGCGCCGCCGGCCAGCGTGTTGAGTGTATTCGGCAGGTTCGCGACGCTAAATGCCTCGTTCGGTGCGGCACAGATCAGATCGCCCGCCGCGCAGATCTCGTTGGTCTTGGTGTTGAGGTCCCCGAAGCCGCCGGGCCGTGCGCCGGTCATCGTCAAGCCGAGCCCGGACAACATCGGCACCTCGTGCAGGGTCACCTCGGCGCCCTCGCCGGGTGGGTTGGGGCCGATGTCGTTGCCCACACCCTGCTGGCGGCGCCCGTCGGCGATCAGCGTCACACCCAAGACCAGATCGTCGTCGACGGGTCCGCGGCCGTTGCCGATGTCGCTGGCGATGTCGCCGGCGATCACGGCGCCCTGCGAGAAACCCGCCAGCACATAGCTGGTCAGCGGGCACTTGTTGTTCATGTCGGTCAGCGCCTGGACCGCCGCACGGGTGCCTTCGGCCCGGCTGTCGTTATAGGACATCTGCTTGACGCCGCCCAGCGGATTGTTGAATTGAGCGGTGTAAGGCACGGTGTACGTCTGCACCCGCGAGGCCGGGAACTGCTGGCCGATCGCCCCGGTCATGTTGTGCAGCAACGCATTAGGGAACTGCATCGGGTTCAGTGGATCGTCTTGCGGGGAGGACTCCCACGTCCCGGGAATCACCAGCAATTCGACGTCGGGGCAAGAAGCGTCCTGGGAAGCCGGCCGTGGCTTGTGCGGATGCGTCGTCGTCGAGGACGGCGGCAAGACGCCGGGCGGGACTGCGCTGGGCGGCGCTTCGGTGCTGCGCAGCATCGTCACCACGGCCACGATGACCAACAACACGACGCCGGCCATGGACAACGCGGCGACCCAGGCCAGGATTCGGCGACGCTTGCGCTGGGCGTTGGTGGTCATGTTCTCCTGCTGGCAGAGTCGGTAGGTCGCAGCTCCTCACAGGCAAGCGGCCATCGCGCCCTCTGCTGCTCAGTACACGGTACCGGCTCGGCGCGCGGCGCCGTCCGTCCTGCGAGCGGGTCCGTGTGGTTAGCGGATGGCTCCCACGATGTCACCCGACATGGCGCCCAGCTGCCCGGCCCACGAGCCCCAGCCGTTGTCGCCGCCGCCGGGAAAGTCGAAGTGGCCGTTGTGGCCGCCGTCGCTGCGGTATTGCTGGTAGAACATGCGGCTGTTGCCCATCGCCTCACCGGCCTGGCCGATCATCGCGGCCGCGTCGCCGCCCATGTTGGTCGGGCTCCACACCCATACCCGGGTGTTGTTCTGCGCCAGCAGCGACGCGTGCACGTACGGGTCGTGCCACTTCCACCGGCCCAGCTGCGGCGCGCCCCACATCCCGTTGCCGTCCACGCCGCCGAACTGCTGCAGTCCGGCCAGGATCGCGCCGTTGGTGGTGGTGTTCGACGGGTACAGGAATCCCGACAGCGAGCCGGCGAAGCCGAAGCGGTCGGGGTGGAAGGCGGCCAACGCCATCGCGGCATAGCCACCCTGCGACGCCCCGACGGCGGCGTGCCCGCCCGGGGCCAGGCCCTTGTTGGCGGCCAGCCAGTCGGGCAACTCGGCAGACAAGAAGGTGTCCCACTGCTTGCTGCCGTCCTGCTCCCAGTTGGTGTACATGCTCCAGGCGCCACCGGCGGGGGCCACCACGGAGATCCCCTTGCCGGCCAGCGTGCCCATCGCGTTGCCCGCGGTCACCCAGTTGCTGACGTCGGGGGCGGCGTTGAAGGCGTCCAACAGATACACCGCATGCGGACCACCCCCGAGGAAGGCGACCGGGATATCTCGGCCCATGGCGCCCGACGGCACCATCAGCGTCTCGTAACCCGCAGCCCGGGCCTTGCCCGCGATCCCTGCCGCCACACCACCGAAACCGAGTGTCAGTGCGGCAACGCAAAGCACCCGCAAAAGCGTCGACAGACCACGCACGCTACCCATGTCCACCCTCCATCGTGTAGTCGCTGTGTTTGCACAGTAACCAGGGCCGAACTGGAGCCGACCCGCAGGGTAGTGAATCAGGTCACACCGCGAACGATTGGCGGCGGGAACCCCAAAGGGTTCCCGCCGCCAATCTCGTTGATCTAAAGGTGTTACGTGCCCTGGCTCGGGGCAGCCGCGGCGGTGGCCGGTCCGGCACCCGGGGTAGCGCCCAGCGACGACTGCAGGTCGGGCAGCATGGCGTGCAGCTGCGCGCCCCAGTAGGGCCAGTCGTGGGTGCCGTTGGCGTCGAAGTTCCAGACGGCGTTGTGGCCGCCGGCCGCGTTGTACGCGTCCTGGAACTTCAGGTTGCTGGTCCGCACGAAGCCTTCCAGGAACTTGGCGGGCAGGTTGTCGCCACCGAGGTCGGACGGCTTGCCGTTACCGCAGTACACCCAGATGCGGGTGTTGTTCGCGACCAACTTGCCGACCTGCAGCGACGGGTCGTTGCGCTGCCATGCCGGGTCGCTGGACGGCCCCCACATGTCCTTGGTCTTGTAGCCACCGGCGTCACCCATGGCCAGGCCGATCAGGGTCGGGCCCATGCCCTGCGACGGGTCCAGCAGCGCCGACAGCGAGCCGGCGTACGGGAACTGCTCGGGGTGGTAGGCGGCGAGGATCAGCGCCGACGAGCCGGCCATCGACAGACCGACGGCAGCGCTGCCAGTCGGCTTGACCTGCTTGTTGGCCGACAGGTACTGCGGCAGCTCGCTGGTCAGGAAGGTCTCCCACTTGTACGTGGTGCAGCCGGCCTTACCGCAGGCGGGCGCGTACCAATCGGAGTAGAAGCTGGACTGGCCACCGACCGGCATCACGACCGCGATGCCCGACTGGTTGTACCACTCGAACGCGGGGGTGTTGATATCCCAGCCGTTGAAGTCGTCCTGCGCGCGCATGCCGTCCAGCAGGTACAGCGCGGGCGCGTTGGCGCCGCCGCTCTGGAACTGGACCTTGATGTCGCGGCCCATCGCGGCCGACGGAACCTGCAGGTACTCCACCGGCAGACCCGGGCGAGAGAACGCCCCTGCGGTCGCCGGGCCCCCCACGACGCCAATCAGACCCGAGAGCAGAGCCGCACCTGCGGCCCCCACCACGAGCCGACGTGGCATACGTGCCACGGCGCCGCGAAACCTGTCAACAAGCGTCATTCTTGCTTCCTCATCCTTTCGGCGCGTCCTTCAGCAGGGCGCGTCGTTGATTGGGGTCGTACTGCATACGCCTGGCGCAGCAGTGCTCCTGTAGTGAACCACACGAACCCGCGCGGGCTCTCATCGAGGACGCTCCGCAAACCCGGCCCGGGCGGCGATTTCGTGGGAATTTCGGCCCGAATTCGGTGACGGAAAATCGCATTTCCGCATGTGCCGGGCGGTGAACGCCTACTGGTGACGGTGCAAATGCGAATTTGCTGTATAGATCCGGTCCTGGAAAATTGTCATGGGTTCGAGATGTGTGAGATTTCTCCGCGCAATATTCACTCACGGGGCGGCGGTGGGGACGCGTCCGGCACCGGTAGGCCGCACCTGGCGAGCTCGTAGAGCGGGACCCGGTCGATCCGGTACGCGGTGAATTCGAAGGCATGCAAGAAGTTTGAGACAAACCGGTGCAGCGACATCGGGGCACGCACCGAAGCCAGCACCGCCTTGGTCTCGGGACACTGCAGCGCCGCGACCGCCTGGGCGACCCAGTTTGCATCGAGGTAGCCCGGAATGCCCGGATACACCTTCACCCACGGGCCGTCGGCGATCACCCAATCCGGGAACAGGTTTTTGTCATGGCCGATCCGGCCGTGCGTCAGGCGCTGCGTGTGCTGGGCGAGCGGGTTCGCCAACCCGATCGGGTCGATCACCCGGACATCGAGCCCGACATTCATGCCCAGCATCCCCAGGTTCGTGAAAAACACTGCATGTTGCGGCTTTTGCGGTGGTTTGCTGCCCGGGGCCGGCGGTGGCGGCTGCAGCTGGGGCACGATGTCCCACTGAATGTAGTTTCCCGATGGCAGCAACAACGCCCCGTCCGGGGTGTTGTCCAGCGCCGCCAGCACCGCCGCCATCCTCGGATAATCGAGGTAATCGGCGGCGGTCAGCGGGTGCGCGTGGCCGGTCGCCTGGGCGTAGAAACGGCGTTCGTCGACAATGCCGCTGTACGTGACGTGGGTGGCGTCGTAACCCAGCCCCGGCGAGTTTGCTGCCCACAGCGACCAGCCCGCAATACCGAGCCACAGCAGGCCGGCGGCGCCGGCCAGCCAATAACCCGTTTCGCGGGAAAAGTCCTCCCCGTCGGGGATCAGTATCGGGATCACGGCGACCGGGGCCAGCAAACAGAAAAGCGGCGCGAGCAGCACTCGCGCATGCATGAAATCGCCGCCCTGCCGGGTCCAGTACAGGGCCTGCAGCAGCCCGCTCACGAGGACGAAAGCCACCACGGCCGGCGGGCTTTGCACCGCACGCGCCAGCCGCCCGTAGTTGGGCGCGGGCATCGGGCGCAAGAACGACGGCCGCCGCCGCACCGCCATCAGCAGCAGCCCCAGCGGGACCAGCAGCAGCACCGGTAGCCACACCGCGTAGGGCGAGACGAAGTTCGAGAGGTAAATCATGCCCTGGGACCACTTGTCACCAGCGGCGTCCTTGGCCAGAGCCGTCCCCGGCACCAGCAAGCCGTAATAGCCCATCCGGAAGATCTGGTAGGCCACGGGAAGGAAGCCGCCGGCCGCCACGATCAGCACCCGACGGCGCCAGGTCCGGGCCGCGATCAGCATCATGATCAGGGCCAGGCCACCCATCAGCGCCAGCTCGGGCCGCACCAACACGCTGATCCCGGCGACGAAGGCCAGGACGCCCAAGAACACGTCGCTGTCCGGCCGGTTCCGCAGCGGCTGCGACCAGCGGACCATCATCCACCACAGCAACCCCAGATAGGCCAGCGTCAGTCCGCTCTCCAGCCCGGAGGTGGCGAAGTCGCGCGCCGGCGGCAGCGCGATGTAGACCAGCGCCCCGGCCGGCAGCATGATCGCCCGGCGTCCTCGCAGGCTGGGTGCATAGAGACGACCGGCACCCAGGATCAGCAGCGCCACGCCCGACACCGACAGCACCAGCGCGAGCGCCAGCGCCACGTACTCCATGCGCACCGGACCGCCGACCCAGCTTCCGATGTACATCAGGTAGGTCCATGCCGTGGACGTGTTCGCCTCGACCCGCTCGCCCTGGTTGAAGACCGGTCCGTTACCGGCCAGCAGATTGCGCACCGTGCGCAGCACGATCAGCCCGTCGTCGGCGATCCAGCGCCGCTCCCATGCACCCCAGCCGAAGAGCACGGCGATCACCGCCACGCTCACCCACAGGCTGACCCGAACCACCGGGTCGTAGGGGAACAGCGACCGGCGACGCCGACCCACTCTGGGCCGGCGGCGCATCACCGTGCCGTTGAAGCGCTTGAGCGCCTCCAGACCAGGGCTAGCCGAAGGCAACGGCGGCACCAACTGTTGCGATCCACGCCAGGAACAGCAGCTGCAACACCCGGTCACGCAGCGCAATTTCTTCGGGCTCGCCGGCCAGTCCGCCGTCGACGTCGACGGCATAGCGCAGCACCGCGATGGTTAACGGAACCATCGAGACCGCGTACCAGGAGCCCGAACCGCGGTCCCGCTCGAATGCCCACAACCCGTAACACATCACGAAGGCCGTCGCCGACATCGTCCAGACGAACCGAAGGTAGGTGCTGGTGTAGCTTTCCAGCGACTTGCGGATCGCCGCGCCGGTGCGCTCGGCCAATTGCAGCTCGGCGTAGCGTTTGCCGGCCGCCATGAACAGCGACCCGAACGCCATGATCAGCAGGAACCACTGGGACAGCGGGATATCGGTGGCCGCGCCCCCGGCTATCGCCCGCAGCAGATACGCCGACGACACGATGCAGATGTCCAGCACCGCTTGGTGTTTCAGGCCGAAGCAGTACGCCAGCTGCATCGCGAGGTAGACGCCCATCACCACCGCGAGGTTCGGCGTCAGCCAGAAGGAAATCCCCAGCGAGGCCGCACCCAGCACCACGGCCAGCGCGTAGGCCAGCCATTCGGGCACCACACCGGCCGCGATCGGCCGGAACCTCTTGGTGGGGTGCTCCCGGTCAGCCTCGACGTCGCGGACGTCGTTGATCAGGTAGATCGCCGACGCCGCCAAGCTGAACACCAGGAAGGCCACGGAGGCCTTGGTCAGCACATCGGCGTAGTCGTACCGGACCCCGTGTCCCGCCGCCGCGACCGGCGCGGCCAGCACGAGCACATTCTTCACCCATTGACGCGGGCGCACGGCCTTGATCAACCCGGTGATCAGGTTCGCCGGAGGTTTTCCGGTCGCCACCTCTTCGCTCATTTCCGCCACACCTATCTCGACTTTCTATCGAGCCAGAGTGCAAGGCGCGCAACCGCGGCGCCGAGCGCCACGCCGAAAGCAACATCGCTGGGATAGTGCACGCCCAGCAGTATCCGCGACAGCGCCATCGGCGGAACCAGCACGGCGGCGCTTATTCCTCGAGGCAGTCCGGCGGCGCGGCCCATCAGGATGGCCGCGGCCGTCGTGGAGGTCGCATGCGCGGACGGGAAGCTCAGCTGGCTGGGGGTGCCGACGTTGACCGTGACGGCCGGATCGTGCGGGCGTTTGCGTCGCACCACCCGCTTGATCAGCACGGCGGCCGCGTGCGCGGCGAACGTGCCGGCCGCGGCCACCAGCCATTCCCCGCGGCGCCGCTCCTTTAACAGGGCGCCCAGCAGTTCGACGATCAGCCAGCCGACGCTGTGCTCGCCGAAGTGAGACATTCCGCGCGCGGCGGCCAACACCCCGGGGCGGTCAGCCAGTGCCGACTGAACGGCAACCATCACGGCTACTTCGCCGCTTGGCACCGCCGGTTCAGCCATGTTGGCTTGCTTCCGGCTGGGGGCACCTCCCGCTTGCGGGGGACAGCACCGTCTCCCACTTCTGCTTGCTGGACAGCACCGGCAGCGCGCCCCGGTACACCCGGCGCATCTCGTCGAACCGGCTCAGCAGCTGACGCTGGCGACGCAGCGACTGCAGCAGCAGCCGGAACATCTTGCGCCGATCGCGCTGCCGGTAAACCACGCCGCAACCGTCGGCGGTGGTGACCGTGACACCGTCGACGGTGCACAGCCGGAACCAGCGCGCATCCTGGGTCGGCACGTTGAACTCGGGACGCCGGTGGCTTTCCGGGTCGGCCGCGGTCGCGTTGTGCAAGATGCCGCGGATCAGCCGGTAGCTGATGGACACCGGGTTCACCGGTGGCTTCATCGCCTTGGTCTTGTTCTGCGGCGCCGGCAGCTCGCTGGCGGCGGGCAGCACGATGGCGTCCGGGTACTCCTTGCGCAGCCGGTGCACCTCGGGGAGTCCCGATTCCAGGATCGAGAAGATGTGCTCCGGACCGGCCAGGAAGTCGTCGATCGCCCTGTTCTGGATCGCGACCGTTGAATATTCAAGGCACGCAAGGTGTTTCAGCGTCGCCTTGAGGTGGCTACGGACCAGGCCGGTTATGTCGCCGTCCCAGTGCAGAGCGGCGACCACGAGCCGGTTGCGCAGGTGGAAATAGGCCTGCCAGTCGATCGCGTCGTCCTTGTCACTCCACGCCATGTGCCAGATCGCGGCGCCCGGCAGCGTGACCGTCGGGTAGCCGTGATCCCCGGCGCGGAGACCGTATTCGGCGTCGTCCCATTTGATGAACAGCGGCAGCGGTTGGCCTAGCTCCTCGGCGACCTGCCGCGGGATCATGCACGTCCACCAGCCGTTGAAGTCGACGTCGATTCGACGGTGCAGTAGCGCGCTGCGATCGTTCTTGTCCCCCAACGGGAATTCGGCGAAGTCGTGGTCGTACTCGGCGTGCGGCGCGGCGGTCCACATGAAGTTCGACTGATTGACGACCTCGCCCATAATGTGCAGGTGCGACGGCTCCTGCAGGTTGAGCATCTGACCGCCGATCAGCGTCGGCGTCTTGGCGAAGCGGTTCAGCGCGAGCACCCGCAGGATTGTGTCCAGCTCGATGCGGATGTCGTCGTCCATAAACAGGATCTGTTGGCAGTCAGTGTTTTTCAACGCCTCGTACATCACCCGGCTGTAGCCACCGGAACCGCCGAGGTTCGGCTGGTCGTGGATGGAGAGCCGATTGCCCAGACCCGCGGACGCCGCCGCGAAGTCCGGGTGATCGCGCACCTTGCGGGTGCCCTGATCCGGAACGATCACCGCGCCAATGACCTTGTCCACCAAGGGGTCCGCGGTGAGGTCGGCCAGCGCGTTGACGCAGTCGGCGGGGCGGTTGAAGGTCGGGATACCGACCGCGATGTTGGCCGTGCCCGGAGCGGGTTCGGTCGCGTACCAGCCACCGCTGACCAAGCCGACCGCGGTGTCGGTGGTGATGTCGAACCAGATCCACCCGCCGTCCTCGAACGACTTGAGCGGCACCTCGATCTCGACGACGGCCGGCTGCTCGTCGGTGCCGACGAATTCGCGGCCCTCCACCGAGATCCGTACCCCGGTGGCCTTGGTCCGGTATACGTCGACGCGTCCGGTTCCGGTCAGCTCGACGCGCAGCACCACCGAGGTGCAGATCGACCAGCGGCGCCAGTAACTGGCCGGGAACGCGTTGAAGTACGTGGCGAACGAGACCTCGGATTCTTTGCCGATCTCCAGCGAGGTGCGGCTGGTCGCGTGCGCCCGCCGGGCATTGGTGGTCGACTCCTCGAGGTACAGCTTGCGCACGTCGAGCGGTTCACCCGGGCGCGGCAAGATGATTCGGGACAGCAAGCTCACGGCGGTCATCAGGCGCCACTCCTCTTCATCGCTTCGTCCCCCTCGCCGCTGCGGGGCCGGGAATACCCCCACTGCATCGTCGCGGCAGTCATCCGCGCGCGCCTTCCGCTTCGTCGACCAGGGCTTTGCCGTCGCGCAGGTGCGGCGCGAGGATGTTGTCGTACATGTTCAGTGCGCTGGCAATCGCCATGTGCATATCCAAATACTGATAGGTGCCCAGCCGCCCGCCGAAAAGCACCTTCGAAGCAGCGGTCTCGGACTTCGCCCTCCCCCGATAAGCGGCCAACAGGGCGCGATCGGCCTCGGTATTAATCGGATAGTAGGGCTCGTCGTTGGCGGCGGCGAACCGGGAGTACTCCCGCATGATCACGGTCTTGTCGGTCGGGTAATCGCGCTCGACGTGGAAGTGCCGGAATTCGTGGATGCGGGTGTACGGGACGTCGGGATCGTTGTAGTTCATCACCGGCGTGCCCTGGAAGTCGCCGACGGGTAGCACCTCGAGCTCGAAGTCCAGGGTCCGCCAGCCGAGCCGGCCCTCGGCATAGTCGAAGTAGCGATCCAGCGGTCCGGTGTAGACGACCGGGGCGTCGGGGCTCTCGGCGCGCAGCTGATCGCGGACGTCGAACCAATCGGTCTCCAGGCGGACCTCGATGCGATCGTCGGCGGCCATGTTCTCCAGCCACGCCGTGTAGCCGTCGAGCGGCAGGCCCTCGTAGGTGTCGTTGAAGTAGCGGTTGTCGAACGTGTAGCGCACCGGAAGCCGGGTGATGTTGGCCGCTGGCAGTTCCCTTGGATCGGTCTGCCACTGCTTGGCGGTGTAGCCCTTGACGAAGGCCTCGTAGAGCGGCCGGCCGATCAGCGAGATGGCCTTTTCCTCGAGGTTCTGCGCGTCGGCGGTGTCGATCTCGGCGGCCTGCTCGGCGATCAGCTGCCGGGCCTGTTCGGGGGTGAAGTACTTGCCGAAGAACTGCGACACCAGGCCCAACCCCATCGGGAACTGGTAGGCCTGCCCGTTGTGCATCGCGAACACCCGGTGCTGGTAGTTGGTGAATTCGGTGAACTGGCGCAGGTAATCCCAGACCCTCTTGTTGGAGGTGTGGAACAGGTGGGCGCCGTATTTGTGTACCTCGATGCCGGTCTGCGGCTCCGCTTCGGAATAGGCATTGCCACCGATGTGCGGGCGTCGCTCGACGACAAGCACACGCTTTCCGAGTTGGCTGGCCACACGTTCGGCGATGGTGAGGCCGAAGAATCCGGATCCGACGATGAGGAGGTCAAAACGAGCGGTCATCGGTTGCTTAGGGTATCTGACCCGACGGCCGTAACCCCATTTGGCGAGGCTGACGAGTTGGGGTTCGAGCACGTGAAGACTGGTTTGCAGTGATCCGAATCGCACGTAACGCCCAGGGTCGCAATAACCTCACGATTCAATATCACCACTCTAGTAACGCCTTTCTCACTCGTACCATCGAACCTGTGTGGTTCCCACCGGATACGGACTGGCGGGATCCGCCGACACAATCGATCAATTGAGGAGACTTCCGTGCCGAACCGACGCCGTCGCAAGCTCTCGACAGCCATCAGCGCGGTCGCCGCCCTGGCAGTGGCGAGTCCGTGCGCTTACTTCCTTGTCTACGAATCGACCGCCAGCGCCAAGCCGGTCGAGCACCACGATTTCAAGCAGGCAGCGGTCATGACCGACCTGCCCGGCGAGCTCGTGGGTGCACTCACCCAAGGCCTGTCCCAGTTCGGGGTCAACCTGCCGCCGATTCCCGCGCTTGGCGGCGCGGGCACCGGGACGACGGGCCTGGGGACCACCGGTCTGACCAGCCCCGGCCTGGGCACTCCCGGCTTGGGTACCACGGGCCTGACGAGCCCGGGCCTGACGAGCCCCGGTCTGACCAGCCCGGGTCTGACGCCGGGTGCCGCACCCGGCGCACTGACGCCCGGCGTGCCCGGGACGCCGACCACTCCCGGCATGCCGACAATGCCGGGCGCGGGGCTAAACCCCGCGCTGGCCAATCCCGGGCTGACCAGCCCGGCCGGCCTGACTCCCGGTGGCCTGGGCGCCCCCGGCGAGGTCCCGATCAGCGCACCGATGGACCCAGGCGTCGACGGCACCTACCCGATCCTGGGCGACCCGTCGACGCTGGGTGGCGGTTCGCCGATCGGCGGTGGCGGCAGCGGCAGCAGCGGCGGTGGCGGACTCGTCAACGACGTAATGCAGGCCGCCAACCAGCTCGGCGCTGGTCAGGCCATCGACCTGCTCAAGGGTCTGGTGATGCCGGCCATCATGCAGGCTCAGGGCGGCGCGGGTGCCCTGCCGGGCGCGGCCGGCGCTCTTCCGGGTGCGGCCGGCGCCCTGCCCGGTGCGGCGGCGGCGCTACCAGGCGCGGCCCACGCCCTGCCGGGTGCGGCTGCGGCGCTGCCCGGTGCGGCCGGTGCCCTGCCGGGTGCGGCGGCAGCGCTTCCTCCGGCGCTGCCTCCCGTCTAGAACTTCGGGGGTCCTGTCACCTGACGGCACCGCAGAGTCACTCCTCTGCGGTGCCGTCGAACAGTTCAGGCCCGGTTTTGGACGCCTGGAAATACGTGTCGCCTCATTAATAACACCAGAAACACACGTAACATCAGCTGGTGTCGTCTCGCCGCCGTGCGCCCACGATGTTGCTTACCGCCATCGCGGCCACGGTTGTCCTGGTCTCGGCGGTCGCGGACCTAACCCGCGACCACCGCACTCATGCCGGCGCGCCGCCGGCGCGCGACACCAAGCTCACCGAGCAGCCGCTGGTCGGGCTCGGAGGCGGCGTCACGGTACGCGAAGTCACCCAGGAGATGCCGTTTTCTCTGGTCGCGCTCACCGGTGACCTGGCCGGTACCTCGACCCGGGTGCGGGCGAGACGCGCGGACGGTTCGTGGGGTCCGTGGTATCAGACCGAGTACGAGACCGCGGCGCCCGACAACGGCCCGCCGGCCGGCGAATCGGCCCCGGCATCCGGGCCGACCGAGGGACCCCGCAGCACCGATCCGGTGTTCGTCGGCACCACGACGACCGTGCAGATCGCGGTGACCCGCCCGCTCGACGCCGCGGTGACCGTGGGGGCACCACCCCCGCCACCGGTCAACGATCTCGGTTACCGGCCCGCCTCCAGGGAACAGCCGTTCGGGCAGAACATCTCTGCGATCCTGATCTCCCCACCGCAGGCGCCGGCCAAAACACAGTGGACGCCGCCGGCCGGGGTCCTGATGCCGGGCCAGGCGCCGCCGATCATCAGCCGCGAGCAGTGGGGCGCCGACGAGTCGCTGCGGTGCGGTAGTCCGCAATACGACAACGGGATTCGGGCGGCCGTCATCCACCACACCGCCGGCAGCAACGACTACTCACCGCTGGAATCGGCGGGCATAGTCAAGGCGATCTACACCTACCACGCCAAGACGCTGGGCTGGTGCGACATCGCCTACAACGCGCTGGTAGACAAGTACGGCCAGGTATTCGAGGGCAGCGCCGGGGGCATGACCAAGGCGGTCGAGGGCTTCCACACCGGCGGATTCAACCGCAACACCTGGGGTGTCGCGATGATCGGCAACTTCGATGACGTACCGCCGACGCCGCTGCAGCTTCGCTCCGTCGGGCGGCTGCTGGGTTGGCGCCTGGGCCTCGACGGCGTCGACCCCAAGGGCACGGTGACATTGGAGTCCGCGGGCAGCCACTACACCACGTATCCGGCCGGCGCGTTCGCGACGCTGCCGACCATCTTCACGCACCGCGACGTCGGCAACACCGACTGCCCCGGCAACGCCGCCTACGCGCTGATGGACGAAATCCGGGATGTCGCATCCCATTTCAACGACCCTCCCGAGGAGTTGATCAAGGCGCTGCAGGGCGGCGCGATCTACCAACACTGGCAGGAGCTGGGCGGCATGAACAGCGTGCTGGGCGCCCCGACCTCGCCGGAGGACAACGCCGACGGCGACGCCCGCTACTCCACCTTCGCCAAGGGCGCGATGTACTGGTCGCCCGCGACCGGAGCGCAACCCGTCACCGGCGCGATCTATGACGCCTGGGCCGCGCAAAGCTACGAACGCGGCCCGCTGGGCCTGCCGACCAGTGCCGAAATCCAAGAGCCGCTGCAGATCACGCAGAACTTCCAGCACGGAACGCTGAACTACAACCGCCTCACCGGCGACGTCACCGAAATCCTCGACGGGATCACCACCCAGCTCTCGGGACAGGCACCCAGCGCCCCGGCCGTCCCGCCGGAACACTTCTCGATCCCGACGCACCCGGACGCCTAGTCCGAGGCCCGCCCGTGGCGCCCGGCCTACTAGTCTGCGACCTGTGCCCGAGACGCCCTATCTGAGCATCGATCTCGGTCGGGTGCGCCAGAACTTCCGGGCGCTGCGCACCGCATTCCCCCAGGCGCAGATCCGATACGCAGTGAAAGCGAACCCCGCCGAACCTATCCTGCGCCTGCTGACGGCGGAGGGCTCCGCGTTCGACGTCGCATCGGTCGGCGAGGTCGACACCTGCAGGTCCGCCGGGATCGACGGCAGCCTGATGACGTTCGGGAACACCGTCAAGAAGGCGGCCGACATCGCCCGGGCCTATGCCCGCGGGGTGCGCCGGTTCGCGTTCGACACCGAACAGGGAGTTGGCGCCATCGCCGAGCACGCGCCGGGCGCGGCGGTGGAATGCCGTATCGCACCGGACTTTCCGGCGTCGGTGACGCCGTTCGGGCACAAGTTCGGTTGCGCGCCGGAAGCCGCCGCGGGATTACTGCGGCACGCCCAGCGGCTGGGACTGCACGCCGAGGGTGTGAGCTTTCACGTCGGCTCGCAGCAACTCGACCCGGCGGCATGGGAGCTGGGAATACGTTGTGCTGCTCCGATTTTCGACGAGATCGGTGAACTCACCACGCTCAACGCCGGTGGCGGGTACCCGCTGGCGTACGCGGTCGCCGCGCCGGATCTCGACGTCATCGCCGAGGCCATCGCCACGGCACTGGCCCGCCACTTCGGCGCACACCCGCCGCAGCTGGCCGTCGAGCCCGGCCGGGCGATCGCCGGTTCGGCGGGCACGATCAGCTGCGAGGTGGTCGCGGTGCGCACCGGCACCGACGCGCGGCGCTGGGTGTACCTCGACATCGGCCGCTACAGCGGTCTCGCCGAGACGGAGAACGAGTACATCCGGTACCGGCTTACGACCGACCGGGACGGCGATCCCATCGACGATGCGGTCGTCGCGGGTCCGACGTGCGACGGCGACGACGTGCTTTACCAATGCTATCCGCTACCGGTCACCCTGAGTCCGGGCGACCGGGTCGAGATCGCCGACACGGGCGCCTACACCGCGAGCTATGCGGCGGTAGGTTTTAATGGGTTTCCCTCGTTGCCAACGTATTTCAATGAACCGTCGGACAACCGATGGGAGATCGCCGAGCCGCTGGCGCCAGGTCTGACACGGATCTGGGAGCTGTCCGAGGTCGTCTGCGATGTCGACACCGAGTTCCAGAACCTGGTGATCGGCCGCACCCAGCAGGGCTTGTCGTTGTTCAGCGACGGCGAACGTCAGAGCACCGAGTTCAGCCAGCTCGTCTATCACGAGGCGCTGCTGGTGCCGGCGCTGCTGCTGGCCGGCGAGGCCCAACGGGTGCTCGTCATCGGCTCGGGCGAGGGCGTGGTGAGCCAGCAGGCGGTCGCTTCAGGGGCCACGCATGTCGACCACGTCGACATCGATCGCGAGGCCGTGCGGCTGTGCGCGCGTCACCTGCCCTACGGCTACACGCAGGACGAACTCCGCCGGGCGGAAACAGGATCCGGGCCCGTCGCCATGCACTACCGCGACGGCTGGGAATTCGTGGAGCGCGCCGCCACGCCCTACGACATCGTGGTGATCGATCTTCCCGACGAGCGCATCGAGCCCGTCCAGCACAACCGGCTCTACGGCACCGACTTTCTGCGACGGTGCCGAGATATCGGTCGTGTGGTCGTCGCCCAGGCCGGCTGCCCCACATTGTGGCGCAACGAATCCCTGCGCTCGGCATGGCAACGGTTTCACGAAACGTTCACAACTGTCGTCTATTTCGGCAGTGACGAACACGAATGGGCGTTTCTGTGCGGGCTGAGCGAGGCCTGCGACGACCCTGCCGCAACGATGTCGGCGCGCCTGCCATCGCTGCCGTACCGCCCTCAAACTATCGACGCGGACACGCTGACCGCAGCCACTGTGCCACCAAAAAGCCTGCGGCCCCGGTGATTCGGCGCTAAGTCAGAGGATCGCGACCGCCACCACGATGCCGAGCGCCACCTGCGCGGCGGCGACCATCAGCGCCTCGTAGTTGAATTCGTCGGAGTTGAACAAGTTATCCATGTCGAGGCCGATCACCATGGTGGCGATCCGCATCATCACCACCTGGGCGATGATGCCCACCAACCCGAAGACCGCCGATCCCACCTGCCCTTCGGCCAGCTTTCCGGACGACGAGTAGATCGCCAGCACCACGATCAGCGCCATGCTCACCATGCCCGCGGCGGACACGATGATCGCGTTCGGCTTTCCGACGTTGACCATTTTGCGCAGCGGCCCCGGTGTGGTCAGGTCGATGGCATAGAACCCGACCAGCATCAGCACCAGGCCGACGATCGCGTACAAGATGATGGCGCCCGCACCGCGGCCGAGCACCGCCCAATAACCGTGGTCCCAATAGCCCGAATTCAGTGCCACGATGTTTGTCGTCATCGGTGATCAACTCCGTTCACTTGCTCAGAAGTTCACTTCTGGGGAATCCGGTGTGGGACAAAGGCCGCGCCGTCGTCGGTGATCAGTCCCGCCGTCTCGCGGATGCCGAGACCGGCCGCTGTATCGCCGACGATCCACGCGCCCAGGGCGGGACGCATGTCGTCGAACTCCGGCAGCGGGTCCAGCAGCTGATAGACGTATCCCTCTTCGCCGTAGACGCCGCCGGTGGCGGTCTGGATGCCGGCGCCCACGACGGTGATGTTCGCGCCTTCGCGCCCTAGCTTGGGCTTACGGACATACTCGGTCAGCTCGTGCGGATCGTCGATGTAGGCAGGCAACAGGTTGGGGTGACCCGGATACATCTCCCACAAGATGCCCAGAATTGCCTTGTTGGACAACAACGTTTTCCACAGCGGTTCGATCCACGCCGTCTGCGGCAGGCTGGACACCACGTGCTTGCCGAACTCGTCGTCGAGCACCCATTCCCACGGGTAGAGCTTGAAGACGGCGTGAATCTGGGACTCTTCGAGATCGACGAATCGCTCCAGGGCGGAGTCCCAGCCGAGGTCCTCGATCGTCAGCCCGATGGTCTGAAAGCCCGCCTCCGCGGCGGCCTCCTGCATGTAGGTGGTGGTGATCTGGTCCTCGCCGGTGGCCTACACGCCCGACCAACTCAGGTGCAGCTCGTCGCTGGGCAGCAGATCCCGCAGCTGCTTCCAGCGGTCGACGAGCTGTTCATGCAATGAGTTCCACTGGTCGTCACCGGGGAAGCAGTCCTTGAGCCAATACCATTGCAGGATCGCGGCTTCCAGTAGCGTCGTCGGCGTATCGGCGTTGTACTCGAGCAACACCGCCGGCCGTCGGCCGTCGTAGCGTAAGTCGAAGCGACCGTACACATGGGGATCGCAGCGCCGCCACGATTCGGCGATAGGCTGCCAACTCCATTCCGGCAGACCGAATTCGGCGTACCGTTCCATCAGAACGACCTGCTCGACGGCGCTCAGGCACATCGAATGCAACAGTTCGACATCGGCTTCCAGTGCCAGGATCTCGTCCATCTCGAACTCGTAGTGGACCGACTCGTCCCAGTACGGCCGGTCGCGCCCCCTGGCGTCACGTGCGGGCGTCCCGTACACCAGGCCTTGCGATTCCACGGTCGACTGCCAATTCGGTCGCGGCTTGTGCCTGGCGCGCTTCACGAGCCGCTGCTCTTCCCGGGGGACGAGCCGCCCAGTCCGCCGCGCGAAATGCTGGATCCCGACTTGGTGGTGATGTTGGCGCCCTTGGGCGCGGTGGTCGAGCCGCCGATCGGGCGCGAACCCACCGACCCGGAGCTGCCGTAGTAGTAGTGATACTGGTGGCCGCCGTAGAAGAAGAAGCCGTTGAGTCCCTCGGTGTGGCCGGTGCAGTAGCTGTCCGGCACGATGACCGGCTGACCGTTCGGGTCCTCCTGGACGCACTGGGCGGTGACGGTCGGTTCCGACAACGCCCAGTAGCCGAGGCCGGCCACCACGCCCACCACGCCGACGGCGGCAGCGGCGCCCATCAAGACGCGTTTCTGGTGGCGCCGCTTTGCCTCGGCCGCCAGCCGTGCCTCCTCGAGTTCCTTCTGCTTCTTCTCGTATTTGTTGCGCGCCCGCACTTCGGCGGGTGTGGGCGGGCGCGGCTTGGTCGTCGCCGCGTCCTGGAACTCGATGCTGCCGCCGGACGAGAATTTCCCGTCCTCATCCACGGGCTGGTCGGCGTCAGTGCTCTCGCTGAGAGGTTCGGGCTTCTCCTCGCTGCCCTTCGGCGGCTCTTCTTCCGACGCCACTACCGGTCCTCCGAACCGGACAAATCACCGCCGGCGGCGCCGTCGACCTGCGGCCAAGCGAACACCTGACGAGGGGCAACGGGCCGAAAGGCGGGCACGCGCGCAGTCTGCCACATTTGCTACGCCTACGGCAGAGGACGACACCGGCTAGTCCCACCAACGTTCCAGCACGCGCCCCACCCCGTCGTCGCTGTTGCGCGCGGTGACCTCGTTGGCGACCGCCAGCACCTCGGGATGCGCGTTGCCCATGGCCACGCCATGTCCGGCCCACTGCAGCATCGGCAGGTCGTTGGGCATGTCACCGAACGCCACCACTTCGCCGCTGACGATCTCCAGCGGCCTGGCAATCTCGGCGATGCCGGTGGCCTTGCTGACCCCCAGCGGCACGATCTCGACCAGCCCGTTGTTGGTGGAGTAGGTGATGTCTCCCTCGATGCCGACGTGCTTGGCGAGTTCGGCAGCCATGTCCGCGCTGCGGGCACCCGACTTGCGGATCAACAGTTTGATCGCCGGCGAGCTGAGCAGGTCTTCGATCGACACCTCGGTGTTGTCCGGGTTCAGCCACGCGTGCGCATAGCCGGGCGAGCTGACGAACTGTGGAGTCGCCGTGTCGTGGGCGCTTCGGCCGATCCGCTCCACCGCCAGACCGGCACCCGGAATCACGCGGGTCGCGAGCTCGGCCAACTCCGCGAGGGTGTCGACGGGCAGCGTGCGCGTCGACACCACCCGGTCGTTGGCGGGGTCGTAGATGACGGCGCCATTGGCGCACACCGCCATCGGCGCGAACCCCAGCTCCTCCACGATGGGACGTATCCATCGGGGCGGCCGGCCGGTTGCCACAATGAATTTCGCGCCGGCGGCGACGGCGGCGCACACCGCGTCACGAGTACGCGGTGTGATCGTTTCGTTGTCGTCGAACAACGTGCCGTCGACATCGCACGCGATGAGCGCCGGCCGCGAAGTCGGCGCCGTCATTGAGCTCTCACTCAGGCGATCCGCCCGTCCAGCCGGTCGCCGTTGTCAATGCCGTCCGCTTTGCATGTCGCCCGGCCGCGTCACCCCGTCGGTCCCGTACTTCTGGGCGCGCTGCTGCAGTTCCACCAGCCGGATCTGCTGGGAGTCATCGCGGTTCGGTGCGCCGCCGCCGAGGCGCTGCGGCACCCAGAACTCGCCCTCCGGGTGCGGATACTCCTCCTGCACCCGGTAGAGCAACGCGTTGAGCGCCTGGCGTAGCGCCGCGTTGAGTTGCTCGACGGAGCCGTGCGGCGGAATCGGCGGCCCGGCCGACACCGTGATCGGAATCTTGTTGCGGAACAATTTCTTTGGATGATCCTTGGGCCAGATCCGGTGAGCGCCCCAGACAACCAGCGGGACGAGCGGCACCTGCGCGTCCAGCGCCATCCGCGCGGCCCCGGTCTTGAACTCCCTGAGTTCGAAACTGCGGCTGATCGTGGCCTCGGGGTGCATGCCGATCAGTTCGCCGGCACGCAGTCGCTGCACCGCCAGCGCCAACGCGTCGTGCCCATTGCGGCGGTCCACCGGAATGAGCCTGGCGTGCTTGATCACGTAGTCGACGGCCTTCACGTCGGCCATCTCGGCCTTGATCATGAAGTACATCCGCCGGCCCCGTTCCCGCGCGGCGAACAACGACGGAAGCCAGTCCAGGTAACTGGTGTGGTTTTGCGCGATCAGCGCGCCGCCGCGTTGCGGAATGTTCTCGAGCCCGTGGAACGTGAACTTGGTCCCGTTCATCGCGACCAGCGGGGGAACGATCAGCTCCCCGAACCGGTAGAACCCCTCAGCCATGTCGTCTCCTTCGCTCTAAGGCTACTGGCGCGGAGTGCGATTGGCTGCCCGCGCCGCGGCCTCGTCGGCCTCGATGCGCGCCGCCTCGGCCATCGTCGGCGCTGCGCCGCCCAGCCGGTTCGGCACCCAGTACTCCCCGACCGGGTGCGGATACTGCCGCTGCGCCTCGTACAGCAACTTGGTCATGGCCTCCCGCAGCGCGGCGTCGGTCCGCGCGATGTCGTCGCCGGCGCGCAACGGCGAGCCCACCTGCACGGTGATCGGCACGTGGTAGCGGCCGATGCTTCGCGGGTGGTCCTTGGTCCAGATCCGCTGCGCACCCCAGACGATGACGGGGACGATCGGCACGCCCGCTTCGAGAGCCATCCGGGCGGCGCCCGTCTTGAACCCCTTGAGCTCGAAGCTGCGGCTGATGGTCGCCTCCGGATACACCCCGACCAGCTCGCCCTCGCGCAGCCGCTGCACGGCCACCGCGTAGGCACCGGACCCGGCGTTTCGGTCCACCGCAATGGTGCCGGTGCGCTTGATCAGGAAGTTGACCACCCTCACCTGCTGCATCTCGGCCTTGATCATGAATCGCAGCCGGCGGCGACGGCGACGCATGGCC
The DNA here is from genome assembly GCF_010731715.1 of Mycobacterium stomatepiae. Classification (NCBI taxonomy): domain Bacteria; kingdom Bacillati; phylum Actinomycetota; class Actinomycetes; order Mycobacteriales; family Mycobacteriaceae; genus Mycobacterium; species Mycobacterium stomatepiae. The sequence continues at coordinate 4,128,858 of NZ_AP022587.1, read as the reverse complement.
AGACCTGCCGGGAGCCAGTCGACGTAGCTGGTGTGATTGATGGCGACGACCGCGCCCCCACGCCGCGGAATGTTCTCGACCCCGCGGTAGCTGATCCTGGTGCCCGTGGCGAAGACTCCCAACTGGGACAAGATCTCCAACGTGCGATAGGTCGGCTCCGGCATCGGCAGCTACTCCGGCGCCCCCGCGGCCTCAGCCCGCCGTGCTGCCCGTGCGGCCGCCTCTTCGGCGTCGAGGCGCGCGGCCTCGGCCAATGAGGGGGCGCCGCCACCCCGTCGGCGCGGCACCCAGAACTCACCGGCCGGGTGCGGTCCGTACTGTTCCTGCGCCCGTTCCAGCAAATGCTGCATCCGCGAGTGCAGCAGCCCCCGCAATTCCGGCACCCCCAGTGTCGGTTCGATCGGCTCACCGACCAGCACCATGATCGGCACCTTCGGACGTAGCAGCTTCTTGGGATGGCCCTTGGTCCAGATCCGTTGTGCACCCCAGACGATGTGCGGAACGATCGGCACCCCGGCCTCCACGGCCATCCGTGCCGCCCCGCTCTTGCACTCCTTGATCTCGAAACTGCGGCTGATCGTCGCTTCGGGGTAGACGCCGACCAGCTCGCCGTCCTTGAGGTTCCGGACGGCCGCTTCGTAGGATGCGGCTCCGTCCTGCCGATCTACCGGGATGTGCCGCAGGCTGCGCATGATCGGACCGGTGATCTTGTCGTCGAACACCTCTTGTTTGGCCATGAAGCGCACCTTGCGACCGAGGCCCTGCTTGTACGCGGGCAGACCAGCGAAGGTGAAGTCGAGGTAGCCGGTGTGATTGATCGCGATGACCGCGCCGCCGCTGGTCGGTAGGTGCTCGACGCCCGAGACGCTGATCTTCAGGCCCTGCAGGCGCCAGATCGTGCGTGCAAGCAGGATCGCAGTGCCGTATACCGGTTCCACAGCTTCCCAGCCTAGTGGTCGCGGCCGTGAGCCGCCTGAAGTGGTGAAAAGAGGTGCGCGTGACCTTCCCGCCGTCGCCGCCGCCGGTGCCCGCTATCGTCGACCGCTTCGCCGGCGGTCGGCCCGTTCGGGCGGTCTGGGTCAACGAGGACGGCGGGGTGACCTTCCGGCTGGGTTCGGACGACTCCGCTCGGGAATTCGTCAAGATGGCCGACGCGGGCGGCACCGACTTCCGCGCCGAAGCGCGGCGGCTGCGCTGGGCGGCCCGATATGTGACGGTCCCACGCGTGCTCGGATTCGGGGTCGACGGTGACCGCGCCTGGCTGCACACCCGCGGGCTGCCGGGCCTATCGGCGGTGCACCCCCGGTGGCTGGCGGTCCCGGAGGTGGCGGTGGCGGCGCTCGGCGCGGGGTTGCGCCAACTGCACGACGGATTGCCGACCGCGACATGCCCTTTCGACTGGTCGGCGACGAGCCGGCTGGCCGCGCTGTCACCGGCTGCTCGGTCGCGGGTCGGCGAGCCCCCGCCGGTCGACCGTCTGGTGGTCTGTCACGGCGACGCGTGCGCGCCCAACACGCTGATCGACGACGACGGGCGTTGTTGCGGGCACGTCGACTTCGGCGACCTCGGGGTGGCCGACCGGTGGGCCGACCTGGCGGTGGCGACACTCTCGCTGGGCTGGAACTATCCCGGCCGGAATTGGGAGACCGAGTTCTTCACCGGCTACGGCGTCGAACCGGACGCGGCGCGCATCGACTACTACCGGCGGCTGTGGCAGGCCCCCGATCCAACCTCGGGTCCCACCTGGGCTGCGACCTCACGCTAAACTCGTCACGATTCCATAACCCATTCGAAAGGCATTTGTGCAGGTCACGAGCGTCGGCCACGCCGGATTTCTGATCCAGACCCAGGCGGGCAGCATTCTGTGCGACCCCTGGGTCAATCCGGCCTACTTCGCGTCGTGGTTCCCGTTCCCGGACAACACCGCCCTGGACTGGGATGCGCTGGGCGACTGCGATTATTTGTACGTCTCCCACCTGCACAAGGACCACTTCGACGCGAACCACCTGCGCGATCACGTCAACAAGGACGCGGTGGTGCTGCTGCCCGACTTCCCGGTCCCGGATCTGCGAAATGAATTGGAGAAGTTAGGTTTTCACCGGTTTTTCGAAACCGCTGACTCGATCAAGCACCGAGTCAGCGGGTCCAAGGGCGACCTTGACGTGATGGTGATCTCGCTGCGGGCACCCGCCGACGGCCCGATCGGTGATTCGGCCCTCGTCGTATCCGACGGCACAACAACGATTTTCAACATGAACGATGCCCGGCCGGTCGACTTGGACATGCTGGCAACCGAGTTCGGCCACATCGATGTGCACCTGCTGCAGTACTCCGGCGCGATCTGGTACCCGATGGTCTACGACATGCCGGCCCGCGCCAAGGAGTCGTTCGGCACCCAGAAGCGGCAACGCGGAATGGACCGGGCCCGCCAGTACATCGCACAGGTGGACGCTTCCTGGGTGGTGCCGTCCGCGGGACCGCCGTGTTTTCTGGACCCCGAGTTGCGTCACCTCAACGACGACCACGGCGACCCGGCCAACATCTTCCCCGACCAGATGGTGTTCCTGGACCAGATGCGCCGCCACGGGCACGATCGCGGCCTGCTGATGATTCCCGGCTCGGTCGCCGATTTCACTGGCACGTCCTTGAATTCGCTGCAGCATCCACTACCCGACGATGACGTGGCGGCCATCTTCACCACCGGCAAGGCGGCCTACATCGCCGACTACGCCGAGCGGATGGCCCCGGTATTGGCCGCCGAGCGGGCCGGCTGGGCATCCGCGGCCGGCGAGCCGCTGCTGGAACCGCTGCGCGCGCTCTTCGAGCCGATCATGCTGCAGAGCGACGAAATCTGCGACGGCATCGGCTATCCCGTCGAGCTGGTGATCGGTCCCGAGACCGTGATCCTCGACTTCCCGAAACGCGTTGTGCGCGAACGTATTCCTCATGAGAAGGTCCGTTACGGATTTGCGATCGAGCCGCAGCTGGTGCGTACCGTGTTGCGCGACAACGAACCGGATTGGGTCAACACTATCTTCTTGTCCACGCGTTTTCGCGCGTGGCGGGTCGGCGGCTACAACGAATACCTGTACACGTTCTTCAAGTGCCTGACCGACGAGCGGATCGCCTACGCCGACGGCTGGTTCGCCGAAACTCACGACGACTCGGCGTCGATCATGCTCGACGGCTGGGAGATTCAGCGTCGCTGTCCCCATCTCAAAGCCGACCTGTCGAAATTTGGTGTGGTCGAGGGCGACACGCTGACCTGTAATCTGCATGGCTGGCAGTGGCGCCTGGAAAACGGTCGCTGCCTGACCACCCGCGGTCACGAACTGCGCAGCCGCCGAGCATGACCGACAGCTACGACGACGGCCTGGTGCAGCTGGATCGAGCCGCGATCACGTTGCGGCGCTACCATTTTCCCGAGGGCACGTCGAAGATCATCGCGCTGGACGCGATCCGGGGCTACAAGGCGCAATCGTTGGGCTGGCTTGTGGCCCGGTTCACCTTCTGGGGCGGACCGGACCCGCGCCACTGGCTGCCGCTGGATATCCGCCGGCCACTACGGTCGACGCTGATCACCCTGGACGTTCCGGGAACCCGGCCGAGCCCCGCGTTCACCCCAGCGCGCCCGGACGAATTCGTCGCCCTGCTCGACGCGCTACTGGCCCGCTAGCGGTCCTCGAGCGCCGCCCGGGCGGCGCTGTAGCCCGGGGTGAAGGTGATGCCCGGTCCGCCGTGGCAACCCGCACTGCCCAAGTACAGCCCCTTGATCGGGATTGGTTGACCGAGAAAGCCTTTCGGTCCGGGTCGGTTGGGGCCGATCTGGTTGGCGTTCAACAGGCCGTGGCAGTAGTCGCCGCCGGGGGCGCCGAACATCACACCCATGTGCCGCGGTGTGAAGGTGGTGTGCCGGATGATGCTGCGCTCGAAATTCGGTGCGAGCCGGGTGATCTTGTCGATGACCCGCTGACCCATCTCCACCTTCGCCTGCCCGTAATCCACGTCGCCCTCGATCGGGAAGAACAGCGCGAAGGCCGAGGCGGCATGCTTGCCCTCGGGTGCGAGGTCCGGGTCGTTCTGCGACGGGATCTGCAACACGACCGTCGGATCGGCCGGAACAATGCCGCGCCGGGCGTCCTCCCACTGCTGCTGCACTTCCTCGGGTGTGCAGAACAGGCCGATCGAGGCCTGCATGGCCGGCTGATTGAGCACCTCGTACGGCGCGGCGAATTCGGGCGCCTCGTCCAGGGCGAAGTGCATCTGCAAGTAACTGCCGCGGTGGTCGATGCGCGCATAGCGTTCCCGGATATCGGCGGGCAGCGCAGCGGGATCGATCATCTCGTTGAGCGTGACGTCGGGCGCGATGCCCGAGACCACGATCGGAGCGTTCAACGTCTCCCCCGCCTCGGTGCGCATGCCGGTCACCTGCCCGTCGGCGACGAGAATGTCGGTCACCTTGGTGCGCAACCGAAGCTCGCCGCCGTGGTTCTCCAGGACCTCGCGCAGATGCGCGGTGAGCGCGCCGATGCCACCGCGCAGCTTCTTCATCTGCATGGTGTCGCCGTCGGGAACCCCGAGCCCGAACGCCAGCGCCGCCGCGCTGCCCGGCGTGGACGGGCCGCGGTAGAGCGTGTTGACGGCCAGCACCGTCATCGAGCCGCGGATCGCGCCGAACTTCTCGCGGTCGGGCAGATAACGGTCCAACACGTCGGTGACCGAGCCGAACAACATGTCGTCGATCGCCGAGCGTTCGAATTCATTTGTGGCACAGGCATACATCTCGTCGATGCTCTTGGGCGGCATCCCGGCTTCGAACCGGCCCAACGCGCGGGTCGGTGCCTGGGCCCATCCCATCAGCCCCGCCATCCCGTTGACGGCTTCCGCTCCGTGCACCTCGTTGAGGTGGGTGAACAGCTTGATCGGATCGCTGTATTGAATCAGCGGATCGTCACCGACTCCGCGCACCGCCACCGACATCACGTCCAAGTCGATCGTCGGCATGGTGTCCAGGCCCAGCTCGCGGACCACCACCGACGATGTCGGGAAAAACACCGAGCCGGCGATCTCGAATTGGTACCCGTCGAACAGCTCGACGGTGGACGCCATGCCGCCCGCATAGAGCTTGGGGTCCAAGCACAGCGTGCGCAGTCCCGCCTTCTGCAGCAGCACGGCCGCGGTCAGCCCGTTATGCCCGGCACCGATAACTATCGCGTCATAACCAGTCATGTCCTTTGCCGTCCGGAAAGGAGGCTCGCACGACCGCAAAGTTTTGTCAATTATGACGACACTTGCGCGGCGGTCGCCGTGACCCAGGAGTCGGTGATCCCCACGCGCAGCGACTCGAGCGCCGCATGGCACAACCGGGCGAGTTCGCCCAGCGACCGGTCGTCACTCTCCATCCAGACCTCCATCGCGCCGAACACCGCGGCGGCAATGCATCGTGCGGTCACCGCCGTGCGCACCTGTTGATCCACCGTCCGGCGCCCGGCGCCGTCGGCCTGCTGGCCGCGCCGTAGCAATTGCGCCCCAATGGCATCGGCGAAGTCGGCCTGCACTTCCCGAATGTGGCGGACAATGCGCCCGGGGTCGAGTTCGTCTTGGCGCAGGGCGGCGATTTTGGTGACCGCGTCCACGTCGTACGGGAACGAGAAGATCGAGGCCTGCACCGAATCGATGATCGGCTCGTCGGCCGGCCTGTCATCCAGGGCCGCACGAAACCAGTGCAGTCCGGTGTAGTCCGCGAACAGCAGGTCGTGCTTCGAGGTGAAGTGGCGATAGAACGTCCGCAGCGATACCCCGGCGTCGGCCGCGATCTGCTCGGCCGAGGTGTCTTCCACGCCCTGGGCCAGGAATCGAACCACCGCAGCCTGGCGTAACGCCTCGCGTGTGCGTTCGCTGCGTGCCGTCTGGGCGGGCCGGACCATGGCAGTAAGGTACCAAGACATTTGGATTGTCATTCCATTTGTTTTGACAATCTTGACAAAACTTCGCGTGCGGGGCGAGACTGCGCCCATGGTCTCCCTCATTACCCACGCGGTACTCGGACTCGCGGTCATCATCTGGATCGTCAGATCCAACTCGACGGTTTTCGCCCGGCTCGCCGGCGGCCCGCTCTTCTCACCGATGGAAATCGTCTACTACGTCGTGGGGATCGCGTCGGTCGCGCTCGGTTGGTACTTCAACATCACCTACGTAGCGGAGTACTCGCACGGATCCACCAACCCGCTGTGGGGCGAACACGGGAGTTGGGCCGAGTACATCAAGCTGATGTTCACCAACCCGGCCGCCAGCTCAGCGAGCCAGGACTACACGATTGCGAATGTTGTTCTGCTGCCCATCTTTACGATCGTGGACGGCTATCGCCGCGGATATCGGCGCCCCTGGCTGCACTTTGTGTCCAGCCTGTTCACCAGCTTCGCGTTCGCGTTCGCGTTCTAGTTCGCGACGATGGAACGGCAGCGCCGCCACGAACAAGAGCGCGCGACGGTCAACGTCTAGGGCTCGAGCACCTCGGCACCGACGAACGGCACCAGCGCGGCGGGCACTCGCACGCTGCCGTCGGGCTGCTGGTGGTTCTCCAGGATCGCCACCAGCCAGCGGGTGGTGCCCAGTGTGCCGTTGAGGGTGGCCGCGATCTGCGGCTTGCCGTTGTCATCACGGTAGCGGGTGGCCAGCCGGCGGGCTTGGAACGTGGTGCAGTTCGACGTCGACGTCAGCTCGCGGTAGGTCTGCTGGGTGGGAACCCACGCCTCACAGTCGAACTTGCGGGCCGCCGACGAGCCGAGATCGCCCGCGGCAACGTCGATTACCCGATACGGCACCTCGATGTGGGCCAGCATCTCGCGCTGCCAGCCCAGCAACCGCTGGTGTTCGGCCTCGGCCTCGGCGGGGTTGCAGTAGACGAAACCCTCGACCTTGTCGAACTGATGCACCCGGATGATGCCGCGGGTGTCCTTGCCGTAGCTGCCGGCCTCGCGCCGAAAACACGACGACCAACCGGCGTAGCGCAGCGGTCCGCCGGACAGGTCCAGGATCTCGTTCCAGTGGTAACCGGCCAACGGCACCTCCGAGGTGCCCACCAGGTACAGGTCGTCGGCCTCGACCCGGTAGATCTCGTCGGCGTGGACGCCCAGGAATCCGGTGCCGGCCATGACTTCTGGACGCACCAGCACCGGCGGGATCATCGGGACGAATCCGTTCTCGACGGCCAGCCGCAGCGCCAGCTGCAGCAGACCGAGCTGTAACAGCGCGCCCTGTCCGGTCAGAAAGTAGAACCGCGAACCGGACACCTTGGCGCCGCGCGCCATGTCTATCAGTCCCAGCGACTCACCCAGTTCCAGGTGATCCTTCGGGTTTTCGATCGCCGGCGGCTCACCGACGACGTCGAGCACGGCGAAGTCCGCCTCGCCGCCGGCGGGAACCCCGTCGGTGACGACGTTCGAGATCGCCATGTGGGCCGCGGTGAACGCCGTCTCCGCGTCGGCCTGGGCGATTTCGGCGGCCTTCACCTGCTCGGCGAGCTCCTTCGCGCGCTCCAACAACGCCGGGCGCTCCTCGGGCGTGGCCTTACCCACGCTCTTGCTGGCGGACTTCTGGTCGGCGCGCAGCGTATCGGCGTTGGAGATCGCGGCCCGGCGGGCGGCGTCGGCCATCAGCAGCACGTCGACCAGCGCCGGGTCCTCACCGCGGCTGAGTTGGGAACGGCGGACGGCGTCGGGATCTTCCCGGAGCAGCTTGAGGTCGATCACGGCCTGAAGATTACTTTCGGATCGGGACCCGCCGCGCGGAGCATCCATCGGTGCTAGTCCCAGGACTCACATCTATAACTTTTGTCACGTTCGGTTGGGTGTCCTGTCAGAATGGAGTCAATGTCGGACACGCTCGAAACGGATCCCGCCGCACCCAGCCCGCCCGCCGCCGAGGCGGAGCAGCCGCTGGACGGCTTCCAGTTGCCGCGCAGTTTGCAGGCGACGGCGACCCGGCGAGCGTTGCTCCTCTTCGCGCTCGGCGGGCTGCTGATCGCCGGCCTGGTAACCGCGCTGCCGGTCGACGGGGCGGGGCAGGGACGGCTTGCCGGTTACCTCGACAGCAACCCCGTGCCCAGCACCGGAGCTAAGACCGACGCCGCCTTCAACCGCGCCAAGACCGGCGATTGCCTGATGTGGCCGGACGTCACACCGGAGTCGGCGAGCATCGTCAAGTGCGCCGACGACCACAAGTTCGAGGTCGCCGAGTCCATCGACATGCGGACCTTCCCGGGTTCGGAATACGGTCCCAACGCCGCTCCGCCGTCGCCGGCTCGCATCCAGCAGATCAGCCAGGAGCAATGTGAGGCCGCGGTACGCCGGTACCTCGGCCCCAAGTACGACCCCAACAGCAAATTCAGCGTTAGCCTGCTGTGGGCGGGCGACCGGGCGTGGCGTCAATCCGGCGAGCGTCGCATGCTGTGCGGCCTGCAGATGCCCGGTGCGAACAACGAACAGGCCGCCTTCAAGGGCAAGGTGTCTGATGTCGACCAGTCCAAGGTCTGGCCCGCCGGCAATTGCCTCGGCATCGACTCGACGACGAACCAGCCGATCGACGCCCCCGTCGACTGCAAGACGCCGCACGCCATGGAGGTCACCGGCACGGTCAACCTGGCCGAGAAGTTCCCGGGTGCGCTGCCGGCCGAGCCCGACCAGGACGGCTACATCAAGGACGCCTGCACGAAGATGACCGACGCCTACCTCGCGCCGATGAAGTTGCGCACCACCACGCTGACGCTGATCTACCCCACCGTGTCGCTGTCGAGTTGGTCGGCGGGCAGCCGCGAGGTCGCCTGCAGCATCGGCGCCACGCTGGGCAATGGCGGCTGGGCCACCCTGGTCAACAGCGCCAAGGGACAACTGTTGATCAACGGGATTGCCCCGGTGCCGCCGCCCGACATTCCCGAGGAGCGGCTCACGATGCCCCCGATGCCGCAGCTTCCGGCGAGCCCGGCGAGTCCGCCCCAGCAGTCCAACGCCCCGCCGGAGATGCCGCCGGGCAATCAGCACCTGCCGCAACAGCAGCCGGTGGTGACGCCGCCACGCGCGACCACGCAGGCCCCGGCCAACCAAGCGCCGCAGGATGTTCCGGCACCGCCGGCCGACGGTGGCGTGCCGCCGGCGGGCAACCAGGCGCCGCCACCCATGCCGGACGCACCCCCACCGGGCGCACCGCCCGAGCCAGCCGAGCCGGCACCGGCGGGTTAGCCCCGTGGCCGTGCGGATGGATCCGCAGCGGTTCGACGAACTGGTCTCCGAAGCGCTCGACTTGATCCCTGCCCAGTTGACGGCCGCGATGGACAACGTCGTGATTCTCGTCGAAGATCGCAACCCCGAGGAGCCCGAACTACTGGGTCTCTACGAGGGGGTGGCGTTGACCGAGCGCGACTCCGACTACGGTGGGTCGCTGCCGGACGCCATCACGATCTATCGCGAGGCGCTGCTCGACATCTGCGAATCCGACGACGACGTCGTCGAGGAGGTGGCGATTACCGTGATCCACGAAATCGCGCACCATTTCGGCATCGACGACGACCGGTTGCACGAACTGGGCTGGGGCTGAAGATCCGGCAACCCACCGTGATTCGGGCGCGGCAGCGCGGATTTGTCGTCGCCTGGTGCTAGGAACTGCCTATGAGCGCAGAATGCCGCGACTGCCGGGCAGGCCTGGAACACTGCCACGGGACCATCATTCGCCACTCGTTGCGTCGTTCGGAATGCACCGAGCCGGACTGCGTCAGCCCCGAGCTGCTGGCCCACACGTTCGTGGTCGACTGCGACGCCGTCGGCTGCACCTGCACGGAATTGATCGCGCTGGCCGTCTAGATCAGCCCATCGGGTCGGTGCCTGAGCGCACCGCGTCGGCGACGGACGTCACCCCGTCTGCACTGGGGTCGGGATAGAACGGCGGCGTCAAGGTTCCCCACCGCACGCAGCTCCACCGCCCGTCGGTGATCGGGGCCAACACCACCGACTCGGCGTTGCCCAGATGGTTGTCCAGCGCGAAGTTGGCGTCGACGCCGGCCAGCACCGCGGATACCAGCCGGATCGCGGCGCCATGGCTGACGACGACGATGTCCCCGTTCCAGTCGTCGTCGTCGAGATAGCGCATCCGCAGGTCGGTGAGCACCGGAACGTAGCGATCCAGCACCTCGTTGGCGGTTTCACCGCCGGGCAGCGGCACATCGAGTTCGCCGTGCTGCCACCGGTCGTAGATGGCGTTGAACTCCGCGACCGCCTCGTCGTCGTTGCGGTTTTCCAGGACGCCGACCTGAACCTCGTGTATCCCGGCGACTTCGCGCGGAGCCACGTCGACCTCGGCGCCGATCACCGCGGCCGTCTGCGACGCCCGCTTGGCCACCGAGTGTGTGAGCAGCGCCGGCCGGGCGGTATCGAGCGCGAACGTCCGGGCCTGGTCCCGCCCCGCCGGTGTCAGGTCCGTCCCAGGCGGGCGGGTATCCAGCCGCCGCTCGACATTGCCAAAGGACTGGCCGTGCCGAAGCAGCACCAACCGACCACTCATCGTTTAAATCCCCCCGCCCGAAGCATCGGCCTGATCGGGTTTACCCTCTCGCAACCGCGCCAGCCAGCGCGAGGCCTCGTCGGGTGGAGGCGGCCCGATGCCCGCGGCCGGGCCCGTGGGCCAGGAGCCTAGATAACGCACATCCACACAACGACGATGCAGTGCCTTGAGTGCCTCGGCGACGGCGTCGTCGTCAATGTGGCCCGCGCAGTCGGCGAAAAACTGGTAGGTACCGAGTTCGGTGCGGGTCGGCCGAGATTCGATGCGGGTGAGGTCGATGTCGCGGATGCCGAACTCGCCCAGCGCGGCGAGCAGCGCACCCGGCGCGTTCTCGATCCGCAACACGACCGATGTGCGATCGGCACCGGTGCGCACCGGCGGCGGGCCGGGCCGGCCGACCAGGACGAAGCGGGTGCGGGCGTTCGGCTCGTCGACCACGCCTTCAGCCAAGGCCGCGAGCTTCCAGTGCGTGGCGGCCAGCGGCGAGGTCACCGCGGCGTCGGCCTCCCCCTTCGCGACCTGCCGGGCGGCGTCGGCGTTGGAGTACGCCGGCCTCAGTTCCACGCCGGGCAGGTTGGCGGCCAGCCAGCGGCGCACCTGGGCCGCGGCCACCGGAAAGGCCGCCACCGTCCTAACCTGGTCGGCGTTGCCGCCGGGCTTGACGACGATGCTGAACGCCACGTCCAGCGTCGTCTCGGCAAAGATCTGCAACGGCGATCCGTTGGCTAGGCTGTCCAATGTCGGCACTACCGTGCCGTCGATCGAGTTCTCGATCGGCACGCATGCGTAATCGGTGTCCCCGTTGCGGACCGCCTCCAGCGCCGCGGGCGTGCTCTCGATCGGTGTCTGCCGGACCGCGCCCAGATACTGGTCGGGGATCAAGTCGGCGGACGTCATTTGCAGGAGCGCCGCCTCGGTGAAGGTCCCTTCGGGACCGAGGTAAGTGATGCCAACCACGAAGACAACCGTAGTGGCCTCACTCAAAAAGGGGCCTTGCTTCGACCTTCGATCTAAGTTACCTTAGGCTTACCTAAGGATAGAGGAGAACGATGTTGCCGCTGACCAGCGCCGCGCCGACGACTGCCGAACGCATCCGCAGCGCCTGCGCCCGGGCCGGCGGTGCCCTGCTTGCGGTCGAACGCGAGGACCCGGTGCCCACACCGGTGCACCACCTGTTGCACGACGGATCGTTCGCGGTCGCGCTTCCCAGCGACCGCACGACCGATAGCCGGGTCTGCGGATCCCAGGCACTGCTCGAACTGACCGACTACGCGCCGCTTCCGCTGCGCGAGCCGGTCCGATCGCTGGTGTGGGTCCGCGGCCACCTGCGTCAGGTCGCGCCGGCCGACATCAACCCCACCCTCGACGTGATCGCCAGCGAGTGTCCGCATCCGGCACTGCTGCAGGTCGATACGCCGAAATGCAGGCCGGCGAGCCCGGGCGAGGAGCGGTACACGCTGCTGCGACTCGAGATCGCGTCCGTCGTGGTCACCGACGCCACCGGCGCCGAACCCGTCAGCATCGAAGACCTGCTCGCGGCCCGGCCCGATCCGTTCTGCGACATCGAGTCGAGCCTGCTGTGGCACCTGGACAATGCCCACGCCGATGTGGTCGCGCGCTTGGTATCCCGGCTGCCGGCGCCGCTGCGGCGCGGACACGTCCGCCCGCTGGGGCTGGACCGCTACGGCGTCCGGTTCCGTGTCGAAGGCAGCGAGGGCGACGACCACGACATCCGGCTGCCCTTCCACAAGCCGGTGGACGACATGACCGGGTTGAGCCAGGCCATTCGCGTGCTGATGGGCTGCCCGTTCATCAACGGCCTGCGCGCTCGCCCGTAACCCGGGTGCGCCGGACGCTGCCCACACCGAAGGCGACACGTAAGTTAGCCGGGTGAGCGGCGACGGATCACCACACCGCGGACGGCCCGCGCGACCGGGCCCGCCGTGGGTTTCGCCCCCCGAGCCGGCGCCGGTGATTCAGCGCTATGCCAATCCGGCGCCCTCGCCCACCGATGAGACCGTGCCGTTGCCCCGCGTCGTGTCACCGGTTCCCGCCGGTAGAGCCGCCTCCGGCGACCTGGAGCCGCGGAAAAAGCCGCGATCACGCGCGCGGCCGCGCGACCGCTCGGCACCCCCGTCCGACCTGCCGGGCGTGCACCGCAAGCGCAAAAAGCGCCGGTGGGGCCGAATCGTGTTGTCCACGTTGCTGATCGGTTTGCTGCTGGCCGTCGCCGGCGTGGTGGGTGGCGGCGGCTGGTTGGACACGACGCTGCATCGCAAGCCGGCACTGACCAACTACGCCGATCGGCCTGCGTCGGGCCGCGGCACCAATTGGCTGCTCGTCGGGTCGGACAGCCGGGAAGGCCTGTCGGCCGAGCAGCAGGCGAGCCTGGCCACCGGCGGCAATGTCGGCAGCAGTCGCACCGACACGATCCTGCTGATTCACATCCCCGACTTGGGGTCGAATACGCCGCCGACGACGGTGTCGATACCGCGCGACTCGTTCGTGCCGATCCCCGGGCACGGCAAGGACAAAATCAACTCCGCGTTCGCGATCGGCGGGGCGGCGCTGCTCACCCAGACGGTGGAGCAGGCCACGGGGCTGCGTCTGGACCACTACGCCGAGATCGGGTTCAGCGGGTTCGCGGTCCTGGTGGATGCCCTGGGCGGCATCACCGTCTGCCCGACCGCGCCGATCAACGACCCGCTGGCCGGCATCGACCTGCCCGCCGGCTGCCAGAAGCTGAACGGCCGCAGCGCGCTCGGATACGTCCGGACCCGCGACACACCCCGCGCGGATTTGGACCGGATGGTCAATCAGCGGCAGTTCATTACGGCGCTGCTGGACCGCGCCGCCAGCCCGTCGGTGTGGCTCAATCCATGGCGCTGGTACGCGGTACCGCACGCCGCGGCCGACGCGATGACGGTCGACAGCGGCGATCACGTGTGGGACCTGGCCCGGTTGGGCTGGGCGCTGCACGGGTCCACCACCGCGCTGCCCGTTCCGATCGGCGACTTCACCAGCAACAGCGCCGGCTCGGTGGTGGTGTGGAATCACGAGATGGCCGCCATGCTTTTCGAAGCGCTGGCCGCCGACACCGCGGTGCCCGCGGCCGCGCTCGAAGGGCAGTGATATTGAATTTCGGGTGTTAATACGCAACGCAATTCTGGAAATGTGCGCAGTACGATGTAGCCTTTCTACACTTACATAAACCGGGCCTGAACAAATGGCGGAAGCGCGGTTATGAGAACTTTTCTTGAGTCCCGTCCAGACTCTTGGCGTCGCCCTTCTACCTGCGCTAAGCTACTGACATGACCGAGACCGAAGCTCCGAAGTCTAAGTTCCACTCATTACTCCAGGAACAGATTTCTCACGAATTCACCAGCTCTCAGCAATACGTCGCGATTGCCGTTTATTTTAGCGCCGCCGAGCTTCCGCAATTGGCGAAGCATTTTTACGGACGCGCGCTTGAGGAACGCAACCACGCGATGATGCTGGTGCAGCATCTGCTCGACCGCGACGTGCCGGTCGAGATCGCGGGCATCGACGCGATGCGCAACCAATTCGAGCAGCCCCGCGACGCGCTGGTCCTGGCCCTCGAGCAGGAGCGGTTGGTCACCGACCAGATCACCCAGCTGGCCCGGGTGGCCCGCGACGAGGGTGATTACCTCGGCGAACAGTTCATGCAGTGGTTCCTGCAGGAGCAGGTCGAGGAAGTCGCGGTGATGAAAACCCTGGTGACGGTGTCGGATCGGGCCGGAGCCAACCTGTTCGATCTGGAGAACTTCGTCGCCCGCGAGGTGGCTACCCAGGGCATCAGCGCGAGCGCGCCACCGGCCGCGGGCGGCCACCTCGTGTCGCCGATCTAACCCCGGCCGTCGAGGGTCCGCGAATTTTCTAGCCAGGTTTTCGTGCGGCCCGGGTGGTTGGTAGCGATCCAGGCCACCCCGACATCCCGGCACAAGTCGATGTCGTCGTACCCGTCGACGGTCCAGCAGTACACGGCCCGGCCCTGCGCGGCGGCGCGATCCACCAGCTGTGGATAGTCCTTCAGCGCGATGATCGAGGGCCCGACGGCGGTGGCCCCGACGGCGGTGGCCGCGCTGCTGGTCAGGTAGCGAGCATTCCGGCCGAGCAGCACCGTGGGCAGCAGCGGTGCTGCTCGCCGGATTCGCCAGACCGCCGCGGCCGAGAAGGACATCACCACCGCGCGCGACCGGGCGGCTGACGCCGGCGAGGCGATGCCGTAGCGGTGCAGCAGCGCGAGCAGCTTGCTTTCGACCAGCGAGCCGTACCGGACCGGATGCTTGGTCTCGATGAAGATCTTCACCGGGCGGTTCCAGTCGAGCACCAGCGACACCAGCGCATCCAGCGTGAGCAGGCTGGTATCACCGTGGGTGCCGTCGGGCCGCCAGCTGTCGTGCCAGGCGCCGAATTCGAGCTCGCGCAGCTGAGCCAGTGTCATCGTGCTGACCAGCCCGGCGCCGGTCGAGGTCCGGTCCAGCCGGCGGTCGTGCACACACACCAAGTGGCCGTCGCGGGTCAGCCGCACATCGCACTCGACACCGTCGGCGCCCTCTTTGAGCGCGAGATCATAAGCGGCCAGCGTGTGTTCGGGGCGTGCTGCGGATGCGCCTCGGTGGGCAACGACAAACGGGTGCCCGGCGACCACCTCGTCGGCCCACGTCATTCCCCTATGCTGCCGGTTCCTCCCCCTTGAACTCAACCGGAGCGGCGACGGACTCGCCGCGGCGATCCGGGAGATCTGGAGTCACCACGACCCAGCGATGCGCGGGCCGCGCGACGGGTTTGCGTTCGAATCCCTCGAATACGCGGGCGACGGCGGCCAGGGTCGCCGCGGCGAACAGGTACCCGAACACCATCAGGACGGTGTTGTTAGCGATGCCCTGGGGGTCCGTGGCGAAGCTGGTGATGATGGCCCAGCTCGACAGCGCGTAGCTGAAGATCCAGACGATCCACCACTCCAGGATGGGTCGGCGCGCCCGGTTGTAGTGCTCTTCGAGGATGGCCAGCTCGATGACGTAGACCGGCGCCCAGAACAGGTTAGCCAGCGGTACCACGCACCCGGCCCACAGCGCTTTGACTGAGCGGTGATCGGACAGGCCGTAATGCGAGAACGCGGCGGCCCGCCGGGCGATCAGCCAGCGGATCAGAAACACGCCCGAGCCGATCAGCGCCACCAGCGCTACCACACTGGCCAAGTCCCCCAACCAGTCCGCCGCGGTCGCCACCAGCGAGTTCAGCAGGGTCTTGCGGTTGTAGACCAGCAGCGCATACCGAGCGACGTACACCAGCGCCGCGCCGGCGAGGGTGAGCACGCTGATGAAAAGAACGAGGCGCACCAGAGCGGCCGACGGTCCGAGGGGTACCGGTCCTTCGGCGCCGGCGGCGACCTGCTCGACGCGATCGGTCAAGCCCCACCGCGGGATCACCGCGTAGCGGGGTGTGGGGCCCAGTTCCCGCCTGCCCCGTCGCGCGGGGGGTGCGGCTCCCGGACGCACCGCGATCCACCGGAAGCCGGGCGGCAAGCGCGGCGGCGTGCGTTGCGGCGCGACCGGCCGTGCGGGCGCCGGCCCACTACCGTGCGTACTCCAGCGGGGGTCGCCGGCCGGCGCGTCCGCCAGCGGTGCGAGCAACGCGCCACGACAGCGAGGGCACCACTCGCGCCGCCGTTCGCGCACGTTCCACCGAGTGCCGCATTGGGAGCACGTCTGGATCACCGGACCAGCGTAGCCCTGGCGACGGCGCGGGCCGCCGCAACGCGACCACCGGGACACCGAGCCCGGTCCGCTGAAAAGCGATGATGCTCGCCGGGTGCGCGTGCCTCGCAAACCCGCACCGGCACGGGCAGCAACGCGTGTTCTTCGTCGCGAATCGACAGCTGTTACGCCGGTCACAGCTACTTCAGGGCGATCCACAGTTTCCACAGGTTTATCCACATAGGTGGTAGGGGTATGCACGCAATCAATCAGCAACTAGCGGTTAATCCCGGCACCAATTGTGGATAACGCCGGGCACTTTTTGTACGTCATCGACAGGCCAGACAGGCAGCCGAGCGAATGGACCGCCCCATTGCAAAGCGATCAGACCCGCCCCTCCAGGCGGGCACGCGCCTGCAACCCGGCCGAACCCGGGTCCGCCAAGGCGGGAACAATCCGCAGCTCAGCGGCCCGTTGCGGGAAGCATTTTTCAACCCCATCACAAAGGGTTATGATCGCCATCACCAAAAATGCTGTGACTCACCTCACTCGATCGAGGTGACCTGGCGGTGAAAGGCGATTGATGGCGATGCATTCGTTCGGTCCGGGTAGCCCGGCCGCGTCGAACTCCTATTCCGGATCGCCTGCCTGGAACCACAGTTACAGCATCGCCGCGTTGCGCGCCGGCCTGATTGCGTTGGCATTGCTCGCGGTGCTGGCGCTCATTGTTTTGTCTTGATTATTTCCTGATGAAACCGCGCCGAGCGGGTACCCGGAATATCGGCCGCTAGAGGCCGTCCTTGCGGCGCGTGCTGTCATGGAGCAGGGTTGATTACGCTGCGCCTGTCGCGTGGCGGACTCCGTGCGAATGCGCGCTAAGACGATCATCGAGGAAAGGAATGCCGTGGCTGAATACACCCTGCCCGACTTGGACTGGGACTACGCAGCGCTGGAACCACACATCTCAGGTCAGATCAACGAGATCCACCACAGCAAGCACCATGCCACTTACGTCAAGGGCTTGAACGACGCAATTGCCAAACTTGAAGACGCTCGCGCCAATGACGACCACGCCGCGATCTTCTTGAACGAGAAGAACCTGGCGTTCCACTTGGGCGGTCACGTCAACCACTCGATTTGGTGGAAGAACCTGTCGCCGAATGGCGGAGACAAGCCGACCGGCGACCTTGCCGCCGCGATCGACGACGCCTTCGGGTCGTTCGACAAATTCCGCGCTCAGTTCAGCGCGGCCGCCAACGGCCTGCAGGGCTCGGGCTGGGCGGTGCTCGGCTACGACACCCTCGGCGACCGGCTGCTGACCTTCCAGCTGTACGACCAGCAGGCCAACGTCCCGCTGGGCATCATCCCGCTGCTGCAGGTCGACATGTGGGAGCACGCCTTCTACCTGCAGTACAAGAACGTCAAAGCCGACTACGTCAAGGCGTTCTGGAACGTCGTCAATTGGGCAGACGTGCAATCGCGTTACGCGGCCGCAACTTCGAAGACCCAGGGCCTTATTTTCGGCTGATCACATCACTGAGGCCTTTTCAAGGGCTGGGGCCCTTCGGGCTCGAATGCAGGAAAGGCATGCGCCAGTGGCCGTGTCGAGTTGCAACGCACCTAAACCGCAGGCATTCTTAACTATTCGAGCTACCAGCGTGGTTAATTCGGACGACGACGTCGCGCGGAGGTCGAGATGGAAACTGGGTCAGGCCAGCCGATAGGGGTTGCTCCCTTCCATGCTCGTGGTGCCCTCAAGGGGTTCGTGATCTCCGGCCGGTGGCCCGACTCGACCAAGGAGTGGGCGCAGCTACTGATGGTCGCCGTGCGAGTCGCGTCGTTGCCCGGATTACTTTCCACTACAACGGTTTTCGGCGCGCGTGAGGAACTGCCCGACGAGCCCGAACCGGACACCGTCGGCCTGGTGCTGGCCGAGGGCACGGTATTCGGTGAATCCGCAATCCAGCCAGGGTATTTCGCGGATCACCAACCTCCGGCGCTGCTTATGCTGCATCCCCCGTCGGAGACGACGCCGTCGTTGCCGGAGTGCACCGGCGCGGCGTCGGGATGTGTCCTGCTGCCGGGGTTGCCTTACCTGGGATTAGAGCACCGGGCGGCGTGGGTCGAGGCGGAAGCCGACGGCACCATCACGTCGATGGTGAGCCGTGTCGGCGTCGACCCGATCAGCCATCCGGACACCGCTATTCTGGCCATGTTGCTTGCGGCATAAGGGAATTCGATCGATTCGGTCCTTCTCACGAGTTCAGAGACATGGCGGTCCGAACTTATCCGCTTGCCTGGCGAGCGTGCGATCTCGCCGCTAGCCTGGGACGGTTAGCGACGGGGAGCCCTGGATCCCCGCGTCGACATCCCGGCGAATAATCCGGCCTGGGGAACCGATCCCAACGCATCGGTGGGCGAGACCTTCGAGCGGCGTTCGACGACCACGGTGGTTGTCAACGATGCGGCGAAACGTCGGCCCGATGTTTGCCGCCATACTCTTGAGTCTTGGAGGGGTTTTCCTTGCCGAATTGGGGCGACAGGTCCCGGCTCATCACGATGACTTATGCATTGCGGTTCCGACGGTGGATCGTGCCACCCGGGGTGACGATCGCCACGTTTGGCGCGCCCGAAGTTTCCGTGGCGATGCGCCACGGCCTCGGCGCCGCATTGCCGGCCCGCCCGATGGCCCTTGCATCCGCGATCGCGTGCCTGACCTTAGCCGGCTGGGCGTGGCACGAGAGCACGGAAGAGGCCACCATCGACGATCACGACTGGGCCGGCATCTGGATCGGTAGCGCCCGGGGCATGGTCTTGGCCGGCGCGCTGTTCGGAATTTTCGGCCTCTGGATGCTGTTTGAGAACGCGCTGGGCTGGCGACCGGTGGCCATCGCGGTGATTGTGGCGGTGGCGCCGGTCGCCGTCTCAGCGGCGACGGCGCAAACTCCGCGGCGACGCCACAGCGAGGCTTCGTGGACCGGGAGGTCACCGGAAACCGTCTAATGTTCAGCGGCCACTGCCGCGCGCAAGCCGGGCGGGTCCGGCGGTTGCCCCCAGAGGTATCTCTGAGGGCGATTTGCTGCACCCTGCCCCTCTAAACATGGCCAAAATCAGACCTGACAGCAAAGTAGGCTTTCGATGGGTCCACGTCGCCCGCTAGTTGCGAGATATCCGCCCGACACCTTCCACCCGGCCCCGACGCCACGTATCCCCGGATCGCCGAAGCACCCGAACACCAGACTTGCTTTCTGCGGATAACCTGTGAGTTTTACTCGCATTATGGACACTGCCGTCATTTAGTTACACGCTCGTCAAGTGCGGATTCAGCGATTCCCAGGGTCACCACCAGCGAACCCACCCCCGTTTGCACCTGGTTGCGGACTCAAACTCTCGCTACCATGGTCAGCAAATACACTTAGGTAATAGTTTCACTTCTACAGCCCAGTGGAGGTCATATCGATGAGCACGACGTTTTCCGCCCGCCTGAACCGCTTGTTCGACACGGTGTATCCACCCGGGCGCGGACCGCATACCTCTGCGGAGGTGATCGCGGCACTCAAGGCGGAAGGCATTACGATGTCGGCTCCCTACCTGTCGCAGCTACGCTCCGGCAATCGCACCAACCCGTCGTCGGCGACCATGGCCGCCCTGGCCAACTTCTTCCGCATCAAGTCGGCCTACTTCACTGACGACGAGTACTACGAAAAGCTCGACAGGGAGTTGGTCTGGATGTCCACCATGCGCGACGACGGTGTGCGCCGTATCGCGCTGCGCGCCGCCGGGTTATCCGCGCAGGCCCAGCAGGACATCGTCGAGCGCGTCGACGAACTACGTCGCGCCGAACATCTCGACGCCTAAGCCGCTTCCCCGGACGCAGCCCGACCTGTTGGGCTGCCGTCGTCCTGTTCCGATTAGGGTTGGCTCCACGGATCGCGTTCACGCGACAGCGATAGTCCACGAGACACCGGGAGGCGGCCGGGAATGGGCCTGTTTCGCAAGCGAAAGACTCGCGCCACGCGTCGTGCCGAAGCTCGTGCGATCAAGGCCCGCGCCAAGCTGGAAGCCAAGCTCACCGCCAAGAACCAGCGGCGCCGGTTCAAGGACGATCGTCGGGCCGCCGACAAGGCCCTCAAGGCGCAGCTGAAATCGCAGCGGGACAGCGACCGCGCCGCGTTGAAGGTCGCCGAGACCGAACTCAAGGCGGCGCGAGAGGGCAAGGTGTTGTCGCCGACGCGGATCCGGCGGTTGCTGACGGTGTCGCGACTGCTGGCGCCGATCCTGACGCCGGTGATCTACCGGGCGGCGATGGCCGCCCGCGCGATGATCGACCAGCGTCGCGCGGATCAGCTCGGGATTCCGCTGGCGCAGATCGGCCAGTTCTCCGGGCACGGCGCCCAGCTATCGGCGCGGATCGCCGGCTCGGAAAAGTCCCTACGGATGGTGCAGGACAAAAAGCCCAAGGACGCCGAGACCAAGCAGTTCGTGGCCGCCATTTCCGAGCGCCTCACCGATTTGTCGGCGGCGGTCACCGCAGCGGAGAACATGCCGGCCGCGCGTCGGCGCGCCGCGCACTCGGCGATATCGTCGCAACTCGACGGCATCGAAGCAGATCTGATGGCTCGGCTCGGATTGACCTGAAAGTAGTGTTCTGACATGCCATTCCGCGACAGGTGGATTTCCCGTGCCCTGATTGTCGTCTCGGCTGCCGCCATGCTCTACGTCGGCGCCGCGAGCATGACCGCACCGGCCTGGGCGCACGTCCATGCCAGCGCCGACAACGCGGCTCGCGGCGCCATGGCGATCGTGACCTTTCAGGTGCCCAACGAGTCCGACAAGGGCGCCGCCACCACGGCGCTGACCGTTACGCTGCCCGATGTCTCGTCCGCGCGCACCGAGACCATGCCCGGGTGGACGGCCAAGCTCGACCGTGACACGGCATCCGGCGTCGTCCATTCGGTGACCTGGACCGCGGCGCCCGGGGGCGGGATCGGAGTCGACCAGTTCGCGTTGTTCCGGATCGCGGTGCAGCTGCCCGACACCGCTACCGTCAGCTTCCCGGCCACCCAGACCTATGCGGACGGGACCGTCGTCAAATGGGATCAGCAGCCGCTGGCCGACGGCGGCGAGCCCGAGCATCCGGTGCCCATGCTGACGCTCGGCGCCGGGTCGGCCACTCCGCATGAGCACCACCATTCGGGCGTGTCCGGCGACCACGGCGGCGCACCGACCTCCGGGGACAACATTGCGCGGGTGTTGGGCGGAGCCGCCCTGGTCGTCGCCGCGCTCGGCATCGCCCTGGTGCTGGTTCGCCGCCCCAGGACATGAGGCGGCTGGTCGTTGTCGCCTGGGCGGGCCTGCTGCTGGCCGCCATGCTGTCAACCGCGACACTGACGGCACCGGTCGCGTCGGCGCACGCCACGCGGGTGTCCGCCGAGCCCGCCGACAACGCGGTTCTCGCGACCGGTCCGGACCGGGTCAGCGCCACCTTCAACGAGCGACTGCAGACCACCTTCGCGGCCATGACGGTCGTCGGACCGGACGGCAACGTCTGGTCCACCGGTGACACCGCCGTGCGGGGCGCGGTCGTCGGCATCGCGCTGCGCCCGCTCGGCCCCATCGGGACCTACACGGTGAACTACCGGGTCACCTCTGCCGATGGCCATGTGGTGTCCGGGTCGTGGTCGTTTCGCCTGAGTGTGGCCGGTACCGGCACCCCAGGACCCGCGGCCGCCACCGGCGATCCCGGCCACGACATCCCGGTCTGGCCGTTCGTCGCGGTGGCTGTCGCGATCATCGGCGCGGGCCTGCTGTGGACACGGCGCCGCAGGCCCTGACCCGCCTGGCCGGGAAGGCTCGTTCACCCGTGCTGGCATGATGGGGTCCGAGTAACTTTTGGCGGCGCTAGCGATGGCCGAGAGAAAGCTGCGAAGGAGCGGCCGGATGGCAGACCCCCAGGATCACCCCAACAGCGAAACCAACGGCGCGGCGACGCCCCCGGAGCAGACGCACCCCGCCAAGGCCGCCAAAAAGGCAGTCGCAAAGAAGGCTCCCGCCAAGAAAGCACCGGCAAAAAAGGCGCCCGCCAAGATTTCCCCGCCCAAACCACCAGGGGCACAGCAGGATCCCCAGACCGGGATCGAGCCCAATGGCGAAATTGCTGCTGCTGCTAAAGATGCTGCAGCACAGGCGAAATCCACTGTGGAGGCCGCCAACAATCCCGTCTCCAGGGACATTCCGCAGTCGACGCCGGGCCAGTCGCCGTTGCCCCTGGTGGTTGCCGGAGCGCTGAGCCTGCTCGCAATCCTGCTGATCCGGCAGCTGCGGCGCCGCTGATGAAGGTGTCGTTCGAGGCGACGGCCGATCTCGTCGACCGGATCGGGCCCGACGTACGCAGCTGCGATCTTCAGTTCCGCCAGTTCGGCGGTCGTACCGAATTCGCCGGACCGATCACCACCGTGCGCTGCTTTGAAGACAATGCGCTGCTGAAATCCGTGCTGTCACAACCGGGTACGGGCAGAGTGCTGGTGATCGACGGCGCAGGCTCGCTGCACACCGCGCTGCTCGGGGACCTGATCGCCGAGCTTGCCCGCTCCAACGGCTGGGCCGGGCTGGTGATCAACGGCGCGGTGCGCGACGCCGCCGCATTGCGCGGCATCGACATCGGCATCAAGGCGCTGGGCACCAATCCCCGCAAGAGCGGCAAAACCGGCGTCGGCGAGCGCGACGTCGAGGTCAGCCTCGGTGGTGTGACGTTCACGCCCGGCGAGATCGCCTACAGCGACGACGACGGCATCGTCGTCGTCAGCTCCTAAACCGATACCGGCGCGCGCTTTTTCGCGAAACGCAGGCCCTCGTCGGCGACCTTGCCGCGGCGGATCGTGCGCATGTCGAACAGATAGTTCTGCTTGAGCCGCCACGGCTCACGCGATCCCGACTTGGGCAGCAAGTGCACCGACCGCAGCAGGTAGCCGGGGCTGAAGTCCATGAACGGCAGTTCGTCCACGTCCTTGCCGGGATGTTGCGGCTCGACGCTGTCGAAGCCGTTGGCGTCCATGTAGTTCAGCAAGCGACATACGAATTCGGAGACCAGGTCGGCCTTCAGCGTCCAGGACGCATTGGTGTAGCCGAAGGTGATGGCGAAGTTCGGGACGCCGGAGAACATCAGACCCTTGTAGGTCATCAACGACGTCAGATCGAAGGCCTCGCCGTTGCGGGTGGGCTGCACGCCGCCGAGCAACTGCATGTTCAAACCCGTCGCGGTGACAATGATATCGGCTTGCAGTTCCTCACCCGAGGAGAGCTTGATTCCATTCTCGGTGAATCGCTCAATGGTGTCGGTGACGACCTCGGCCTTGCCGTGCCGGATGACCCTGAAGAAGTCGCCGTCGGGTGCCAGGCACAGTCGCTGGTCCCACACGTTGTAGCTCGGCCCGAAGTGCTTCTCGACGTCGTAGCCCTTCGGCAGACGTCGCTGCGCCATCGTCATCAGCAGATTGCGCATATAGGCGGGGCGTTTGCGGGCCAGCTGATACTGGAAGGTGCTGAAGATGATGGCTTTCCAGCGATTTGCGATGTGCGCCAAGCGCTCCGGCAGCAGCCGGTTGGCTCGCACCGCGAACGGGTCGACTCCGGGCAGCGAGCCGATGTAGGTCGGCGAGCGCTGCAGCATCGTCACAAAGCCGGAGCCGGAATTCACCAGCGCCGGGATCAGGGTGATCGCGGTCGCGCCGGACCCGATCACGACGATCTTCTTGCCCGTGTAGTCGAGGTCCTCCGGCCAATGCTGCGGATGCACGATGGTGCCCCCGAAGTCCTCGGCGCCGGGGAACGTCGGCGAGTATCCCTCGTCGTAGTTGTAGTAACCGGTGCAGGCCAACAAGAAGGAACAGGTGATCTCGCTCTGCGCACCGTCGCTCTCGACGGTCAGGGTCCACTGGTTGTCGGCATCGGACCAGTCGGCGGACACCACGCGGTGGCGGTAGCGGATATGCCGATCGATGCCGTTCTCGACAGCGGCTTCCTTGATGTAGGCCTTGATGTCGGCGCCCTCGGCGATCGACTTCGCCGAGCGCCACGGCTTGAAGCGGAACCCGAGCGTGAACATGTCCGAGTCGGACCGGATGCCCGGATATTTGAACAGGTCCCAGGTGCCGCCGAGATCGTCGCGGCGCTCCAGGATGGCGTAGCTCTTGGTCGGGCAGCGGTCCTGCAGGTGCCAGGCCGCGCTCACGCCGGAGATGCCAGCGCCCACGATGACGACGTCCAGATGCTCAGTCATAGTCGCCACGCTATCAACACACTGTCGAGCTAGTCAACGCACTGTCGAAATCATCGACCATGTGTAAAGTAACGGGCGTGACAACCGCCGGCCAGACCCGCGCCCTGCGCGGCCGCCGCTCCATCCGCCCTTCGGGCGACGACCGTGAGCAGGCGATCCTCGCGACCGCAGAGCGGCTGCTCGAGGAGCGTTCACTGGCCGACATTTCCGTCGATGACCTGGCCAAAGGCGCCGGCATTTCGCGGCCCACCTTCTACTTCTATTTCAAGTCCAAAGAAGCTGTGCTGCTCTCGCTGCTCGAGCCGGTGATCGCGCGAGCCGATTCGGAGTTCGACGGCGCGGTGATGCGGCTTCCGGCAGACCCGCGCCGGGTGTGGCGCAACGGCATCAAGGCGTTTTTCACCGAATTCGCCCCCCACCGCGCGGTGGCCCGCACCGCCACCGAGGCGCTGGCCACCAGCTCGGAGCTGCGGACGCTGTGGTCGGGATTCATGCAGAAGTGGATCGACCAAACGGCTGCCATGATCACCGCCGAACGGGAACGTGGCGCCGCGCCGGACAACATCCCGGCGGCCGACCTCGCGACGTCGCTCAACCAGATGAACGAACGCACGATGATGGCCGCGCTGTCCGCCGAGACCCCGGCGGTGGAGACCGAGCGGGTTGTCGACACCCTCACCCACATCTGGCTCAGCAGCATTTACGGCGAATCCGGCTAGTTGTCGCACCCGCGTGCGAACATATGTTCGTGCAGACCGATGCGTCCATCCTGCACGCGGATCTGGACTCGTTCTACGCGTCCGTAGAACAGCGCGACGATCCGACGCTGCGCGGTCGCCCCGTGATCGTGGGCGGCGGCGTCGTGCTGGCCGCCAGCTACGAGGCCAAGGCCTACGGCGTGCGCACCGCGATGGGCGGCCGGCAGGCCCTGCGCCTGTGCCCCGATGCCATCGTGGTGCCACCGCGGATGTCGGCCTATTCGCACGCCAGCGAGGCGGTCTTCGAGGTGTTCCGGGACGCCACACCGATCGTTGAACCGCTGTCGGTGGACGAGGCGTTCCTCGACGTCGGTGGCTTGCTCCGGGTCTCCGGCACGCCGGTCCAGATCGCGGCACAGCTGCGAGTCGACGTGCGGGACCGAGTCGGGCTGCCAATCACCGTCGGGATCGCCCGCACCAAATTCCTGGCCAAGGTCGCCAGTCAGGAGGCCAAGCCGGACGGGCTGCTGCTCGTGCCGCCCGATCAAGAGCTCGCGTTCCTGCGGCCGCTGCCGGTGCGGCGGTTGTGGGGCGTGGGCGTGGTGACCGCCGACAAACTGCACGGCTACGGCATCACGACGGTGGCCGAAGTCGCCGAGCTCAGCGAGTCGACACTGGCCTCGCTACTGGGTGCTGCCATGGGCCGCCAGCTGTATGCGCTGTCCCGCAACGTCGACCGGCGCCGGGTCGACACCGGGGTGCACCGCCGATCGGTGGGTGCCCAGCGGGCGTTGGGACGCGCTGGAAATCACATGTCGGCCAACGAGATCGACGCAGTCGTGATCAACCTGATCGACCGCATCACCACCCGGATGCGCGCCGCCGGGCGCACCGGTCGCACCGTGGTGCTGCGCTTGCGGTTCGACGACTTCACCCGGGCCACCCGGTCGCATACCCTGCCGTGGGCGACGTCGTCGACGCAGCCGATCCTGGCCGCCGCCCGCCAGCTGGTCGCGTCGGCCGCCCCCGCGATCGCCCAACGAGGATTGACGCTAGTCGGTTTCGCGGTGTCGGGCATCGACCGCAGCGGGGCCCAACAGCTGATGCTGCCGTTTTACGCCGAATCGCCGACGGTAGACGCCGCCGTGGACCAAGTCCGGAAACGATTCGGCAAGTCCGCGCTAACCCGCGGGGTGTTGATTGGCCGCGACGTGGGTATAGAGATGCCGCGACTACCCGACTGAGCCTTTCCTACCGCTGCACCAATTAGCCTCCAGCCCATGCCATTTCGGATGATAGGAGCTTTGTTTGAGATGCCGCTCGGCTCCGGCGGGCCCGCGCGGCGGTCGGTAGGATGGCAAAAACCGACCCCGGAAAGTGAGTAACTCAAAACCATGCCGCCGCCCGACAAAGCCCGCGAAAGCGGCCTGCCTCGCGAAGGTCTCCTACTCGGCTACAGCGCGGTACTCGCGCTCTCCGCTGGCTTCGTCAACGCGGTGGCCCTACTGATTTTGGCGCTGCCCGTCGGCAACCTCACCGCGATCACCACCCAGTTGGGCATGAACACGGCCAACCCGTGGCTCTACGAGGGCCATGTGCTCGGCGCGATTCTGTTCGGCTTCCTGGGCGGGGCGATCTTGGCCGGGGCGGTGCTCGCACCCACCGACGCCCTTGCCGGCCGGCGCCATGCCGTCGTGCTGTTTACCGAGGCGGCGCTGCTCGTGCTTGCCGCGGCCGGCGTCGAAGACACCTTCGTCAAGGCGGAGATCAACAAGCTGGGGATTGAGCAAACCGCGGTCCAGGCGATGTTCGCCGCCGCCGCGCTCGGCCTGCAGAATGCGATGACGTCGAGCTTCCGCGGAATGTCGATCCGCACCACCCACTTCACCGGCACCGTCACCGACCTCGGCCTGATGCTCGGCCGCAGCCGGCAAGACGGGATCCAGAAGTGGAAGGCCGCGATCCTGATCACGACGCTGTTGCTTTTTCTCGGTGGCGGCATCGCCGGGATCCTGTTCGGCGTGCACTTGGGCGGCTACTCGCTACTCATTCCCGCTGCGACGTGCGCGATCGTGGCCGCCGCGAATCTGCTGCACCACCACGTCAACGGCGGCGAATCCGTTCCGGTGGCGGCCGAAGCGGTGCGGGCCTGAGGCGTTCCTAATTGGATCCGGCCCACGCGAGCAGCTTGTCGGCCGGCCAGGTGTTGACGATCCGGTCGACCGGGACGCCGGCGTCCAGCGCGCGCTGGGCCCCGTAGCCCAGGAAATCCAACTGGCCGGGGGCGTGCGCGTCGGTGTCGATGCTGAACACGCAGCCGATTTCCAGTGCCAGATTCAGCAGCCGGGTCGGCGGGTCGCGGCGTTCCGGGCGGGAGTTGATCTCCACCGCCGTGCCGTGGTCGCGGCAGGCCGTGAAGACCTGCTCGGCGTCGAACTTCGATTCCGGCCGGATCCCGCGGTTGCCGGCAACCAGCCGGCCCGTGCAGTGGCCGAGCACGTCGGCATGCCCGTCGGAGACGGCCCGGACCATCCGGCGGGTCATCGCCGCCGGATCCATCGACAGTTTGGAGTGCACGCTGGCCACCACGACGTCCAGGCGTTGCAGCAACTCGGGCTCCTGATCCAGGCTGCCGTCGTCGAGGATGTCGACCTCGATACCGGTGAGAATGCGCATCGGCGCGAACGTGTCCCACAGCCCGTCGATCACGTCGAGCTGCTTGCGCAACCGCTCGGGGGACAGCCCGTTGGCGATCGTCAGGCGAGGCGAGTGATCGGTCAACGCACAATACTCATGGCCCAGGGCAGCCGCGGTGGCCATCATCTCCTCGATCGGCGCCGACCCATCCGACCAGTTCGAATGCAGATGCAGATCGCCACGCAGCGCGGTACGAATCTCGCCGCCACCGAGATCGGTTGCTTCCGAACGTAATTCAACCAGCGCATCGGGCTCCCGGCCAGCCCAGGCCTGGGCGATCACCTTCGCGGTCTTCGGCCCGATGCCCGGCAACGTCTGCCAGCTGTTGGCCTGCCCGTGGCGCTCGCGCTCGGCGTCGTCGAGACGCTCGACGATGTCGGCGGCGTTGCGATACGCCATGACGCGTTTAGGGACCTGGCGGCTACGGTCCTTGTAGTAGGCAATCTGCCGAAGTGCGACTACCGGGTCCATGGCTCCAGTGTGCCCACTCACCACAGCTGGCCGGCGATGAAGCCGGCGATCGCCCCGACGAAGAAGAACACGACGACCATCGCCGCGGTCAGGTTGACCCGCGACGGCCAGGCGCTGCGTTCGACGAACACCGCGAGCAGCAGGGTCGCGGACGAGTAGAGCAACGCCGCCCGGTCGGCGATGTCGACCTAGGGATGCGCCCGGTGATCATCTGACGTCATGATCTGCCGGTACTCCCAGGCCCCGAGCGCCGGGGCGAGCAAAAAGATCAGGCCGGCGGACAGCAGCGAGATCCTGGTGTCGATCCCGAGCGCGGTACTCATCGCCCGCACGAGTTTAGTTGCGCTTCATAAATTTCGACTAGCGTCGGTGTCATGCGATTCGCGTTCAAGACCTCACCGCAGAACACCACCTGGGCCGGGATGCTCGCCGTCTGGCAGGCGGCCGACGACATCGATGTGTTCGAGTCCGGGTGGACGTTCGACCACTTCTACCCGATCTTCTCCGACAGCACCGGCCCGTGCCTGGAGGGCTGGACCACGCTCACCGCGCTGGCCCAGGCCACCACGCGGCTGCGACTGGGCACCCTGGTCACCGGCATCCACTACCGCCACCCCGCGGTGCTGGCCAACATGGCCGCCGCTCTCGACGTCATCTCGAACGGAAGGCTGGAACTCGGGATCGGCGCCGGATGGAACGAGGAGGAGTCCGGCGCCTACGGCATCGAACTGGGCAGCATCAGGGAGCGGTTCGACCGGTTCGAGGAAGCCTGCCAGGTGCTGATCAGCCTGCTCAGCCAGGAGACCACCAACTTCGACGGCAAGTACTACCAACTCAAGGACGCCTATAACGAACCCAAGGGACCGCAGCGCCCGCACCCGCCCATCTGCATCGGGGGCAGTGGGGAGAAGCGCACGCTGCCGCTCACCGCGCGCTACGCGCAGCACTGGAATTTCGCGGGCGGGACGCCCGAGGAGTTCGCCCGCAAGCGCGACGTGCTGGCGGCGCGCTGCGCGGACATCGGGCGCGACCCGAAGGAAATCACCCTGTCGGCCCACGTCCGCCTGGGGCCGGACCACAACTTCGCGGAGGTCATCGACACCGCGGCGGGGCTGGGCGCCGAGGGCCTCGACCTGGGGATCGTCTATCTGCCCCCACCGCACGACCCCGCCGTACTGGAACCGCTCGCCGAGGCGATCCGGGATTCGGGGTTGCTGACGTAACGTTCGGGCACGTTGCCGAAGAAAATGACGGCAGCCGCCATCGCACAGGAAGTGCCGATGAACTCCCAACCGTGGCGAAATCCCTGGATTCCCACGGGAACTGCGCTCAGCAGCGATACCAGGATCGCCACGCCGAACGCGCTGCCGATCTGGCGGGACATGTTGAGCATGGCGCTCCCGGTGGTGGCCCGATGATCCGGCAGCGCGCTGGCCGCCGCATACAGCGGCGCCTGAGTCAAACCCGACCCGATTCCGGCCAGCACCATCGCCGGAACAAAGCTGGCGAGGTAGGTATGGCCCGCCGGAACCATCACGCTGCAGAAGACTCCCCCCGCCGCGAACGCGAGGCATCCGATCGTCGCTGTGGCCCGTCGCCCGATCCGATCCGCAATACGTCCACTGGTGGGCGCGAAGATCGCCGCGGTGATTGGACCCGGAGACACGGCCAGACCGCAACGCACCGGGCAGTAGTGCCAAATGCTTTGCAGGAAAAGCACATTGATGAGCATCCAGGACGCGGCGAACGGACGGATCTTGAACAACGAGGCCTCGACGATCGCGCGCGGATTGGTGTGTGCCCGCCACACGGTCGCCAACGCCGCCGCCGCGGCAACCGCTAGGCACACCAGCGCGCTCGCGCTGAGCCATCCCCACCGCGGGCCCTCGACGGTAACCAACACCAGTAGTGACACGGCCAGCAGCAATGTTACGACCGAAACCGGGTCGACCGCGCCGGAGCTTCCCGGTATCCGCACCTCGGGTAACACGGCCAAGCCTGCGATAAAAGTCACGGCGCCGATGGGCACGTTGATCAGGAAGATCCATCGCCAGTCAAGGCCGACGAGCAGCCCGCCCAGCGTCGGACCCATCGACGCGGCGACGGCAGCGACGCCCGCCCAGGCGCCGACCACGCGGTTGTGTTCCCGCGGCTCGAACAGCGGCCAAAGCAAGCCCAGTGATGCCGGAACCATCATCGCGGCGCCTTCTCCTTGCAGTACCCGACCGGCGATCGCGACCCAGAGCACCGAGGCGGATCCGCACACCAGGGATGCGGCGGTGAACACCGCTACCCCGGCCAGCAGGACCCGGCGGCGGCCAAAGTGATCGGCCAGCCGCCCGGCGGGCACCAACAAGGTTGCGAAGACCAGCGCGTAGCCCGTGACGATCCACGACATCGACGACAACGATGCGCCCGAGAAACTGTGGGCGATCGAGGGCAACGCGATGTTGACGATGAACAGGTCGAGTTGAGCCATGAATGCCCCCGCCGCCAAGATCGCCAGAACCAACCAACGATTCCGCACGATCACAACGCCAGGTTATGCGTCGGCGGTCGATCTTCGGTGCGCGGTGATCAATCGCACGTCGCTCGGTCGCTCGAGCGGATTCTTCGCTGCGGCGGGCGAATCGGCGGCTCAGTGCCGCCGAGCAAACCCGTCGTCGGGCCGTAAGTAGGGGCGTCGGGACGTTAGACCCCGAAAAGCAACAGCTCCTGGGCGGTGACCAGGCGCTCTTGCTTTGCGGGAAATTCGCGGCTCTTCATGGGGTGCCAAAACAATGACCAGGCCATTCGCCCCACCCGCGAACGAGGTACTGGGTTCACATGCACAGTGACCACTCCTGCGATCGTTCTACTCAACCGTGGCCCCGCTGTGACGAAGCACACAAGTCGTTATTAGACAGCCGCGCCCTGGCAAACTGCGGAAGACTCGCCGAACGAAAATCCACGTGTTTCTGGTGTGACTGGTGTGACTACTGAAGCGGTGCGGCCGTCGGCTTGATCGGCGCGGGAAGCGCGGTTGACCCCATCAAATACCGGTCCACACCCGCCGCGGCGGCCCTGCCCTCGGCGATCGCCCAGACGATCAGCGACTGGCCCCGGCCCATGTCGCCGGCAACGAAAACGCCGGGCACCGAGGTCTCGTAATCGGCGCCGCGTGCGACGTTGCCGCGCTCGGTGAACTTGACATCGAGGTCGGTGAGCACACCCGCCTTCTCCGGGCCGACGAAACCCATCGCGAGGAACACCACGTCCGCCTCGAGTTCGAAGTCCGAGCCCTCGACCTTGACGAACTTGCCGTCCTGCATCGTCACTTCGTGAACCTTGAGCGCGGTCACGTGCCCGTCCTTGCCGACGAACTCCTCGGTGCTGACCGAGAACACCCGCTCGCCGCCCTCTTCGTGCGCCGACGAGACCCGGTACATCAGCGGGTAGGTCGGCCACGGCGTGGACGCGGCGCGTGTCTCCGGCGGCCGCGGCATGATCTCGAACTGATGGATGCTGGCCGCCCCCTGGCGGTGCGCGGTGCCCAGGCAGTCGGCGCCGGTGTCACCGCCGCCGATGATGACGACCTTCTTGCCCTTGGCGGTGATCGGCGGCTGCCCGTCGGGGCCCAGCACGTCGTCGCCCTCCTGCACGCGGTTACCCCACGGCAGGTACTCCATCGCCTGGTGGATGCCGTCCAAGTCCCGACCCGGAATCGGCAGGTCACGCCACGCGGTGGCACCACCGGCTAGCACCACCGCGTCGAAGTCGGCGAGCAACTGTTCGGCGGTGATGTCGACTCCGACGTTGACGCCGGCCCGGAACTCGGTTCCCTCGGCCCGCATTTGGTCGAGTCGCCGGTCGAGGACGCGCTTTTCCATCTTGAATTCCGGAATGCCGTAGCGCAGCAGTCCACCGATGCGATCTTCGCGCTCGAAGACGGTGACGCTGTGTCCCGCGCGGGTGAGCTGCTGGGCGGCGGCCAATCCGGCCGGGCCCGAACCGATTACGGCCACCGTCTTACCGGTCAGCTTCGTCGGCGGCAATGGCACCACGAAGCCCTCGTCGAAGGCGTGGTCGATGATCTCCAGCTCGATCTGCTTGATCGTCACCGGATCCTGGTTGATGCCCAGCACGCACGCCGGCTCGCACGGCGCCGGACACAGCCGGCCGGTGAAGTCGGGGAAGTTGTTGGTGGCGTGTAGCCGCTCGATCGCGTCACGCCACCGGCCACTGCGCACCAGGTCGTTCCATTCCGGAATCAAGTTGCCCACCGGACAGCCGTTGTGACAGAACGGAATACCGCAGTCCATGCAACGCGTCGCCTGCTCGCGCAGGGTATCGTCGTTGAACTCCTGGTAGACCTCTTTCCAGTCCTTCAACCGCAGCGGGACAGGCCGGCGTTGCGGCAGCTCCCGATGCGTGTACTTGAGGAAGCCACTGGGATCAGCCATGCGCCGCCGCCATGATCGCCTTGCCGACATCGACGCCATCGCGCTCCGCTTGGGCGATCGCCTGCAATACCTTCTTGTAGTCCCGGGGCATCACCTTGGCGAAGTGCCGCTGCTGCGCGTGCCAATCGGCCAGGATCCGCTGACCGACAGCGGAATCCGTCGCGTCGACATGCGCCTGGATGATGCCGTGCAGGAATTCCGCGTCATCGGAGTCGAGGGCCTCGAGGTCCACCATTTCGGTGTTCAGGTTCAGCGGCAGTTCTTCGTCGGGGTCGTAGACGTATGCCACACCGCCGGACATACCGGCCGCGAAGTTACGCCCGGTGTGGCCGAGAATCACCACCCGGCCACCGGTCATGTACTCACAACCGTGATCGCCGACCCCCTCAACTACGGCATGGGCGCCGGAGTTGCGGACCGCGAACCGTTCGCCGACCACACCGCGCAAGAACGCCTCCCCACTGGTGGCGCCGAACAGGATCACGTTGCCACCGATGATGTTTTCCTCGGCTACGTAATCCAGCGGCGCATTGTCGGACGGCCGCACCACGATACGGCCGCCGGACAGACCCTTGCCGACGTAGTCGTTGGCATCGCCGTACACCCGCAGGGTGATGCCCTTGGGCACAAACGCGCCGAAGCTGTTGCCGGCGGACCCGTCGAAGGTGATGTCGATCGTCCCGTCCGGCAAGCCTTGGCCACCATAGGCTTTCGTCAGCTCGTGGCCGAGCATGGTGCCCACCGTCCGGTTGACGTTGCTGATGGCGGTGGAGAACCGGACCGGTTTGCCGGAATCCAGTGCCTCACGGCTCATCACGATCAACTGCTGATCCAGCGCCTTGTCCAGACCGTGGTCCTGACGGGAGCTGCAGTACAGGTCCTGGTTCATGAACGCGGACTCCGGCTCGTGCAGCACCGGGGCCAGATCCAGCTTGTGCGCCTTCCAGTGCGCGCGGGCCAGCGTGGTGTCCAGCGCGCCCACCTGGCCGACGGCCTCGTTGAAGGTGCGGAAGCCCAACTGCGCCATGTACTCCCGGACTTCTTCGGCGATGAACATGAAGAAGTTCTCCACGAACTCCGGCTTGCCGGTGAAGCGCTCCCGCAGCACCGGGTTCTGCGTGGCCACACCGACCGGGCAGGTGTCGAGGTGACAAACCCGCATCATGATGCAGCCCGCGACGACCAGCGGGGCGGTGGCGAAACCGAATTCCTCGGCACCCAGCAGCGCCCCGATCATCACGTCGCGGCCGGTCTTGAGCTGTCCGTCCACCTGGACGACGATCCGGTCGCGTAATCCGTTGAGCAGCAGGGTCTGCTGCGTCTCGGCCAGCCCTAGCTCCCAGGGCGCACCCGCGTGCTTCTGCGAGGTGAGCGGCGTGGCACCGGTGCCGCCGTCGTGGCCGGAGATCAGCACCACGTCGGCGTGCGCCTTGGACACTCCCGCCGCGACGGTGCCGACGCCGTTCTCGGAGACCAGCTTGACGTGCACCCGCGCGGACGGGTTCGAGTTCTTCAGGTCGTGGATCAGCTGCGCGAGATCCTCGATCGAGTAGATGTCGTGGTGCGGCGGCGGTGAGATCAGACCGACGCCGGGCGTCGAGTGCCGGACCTCTGCCACCCACGGGTACACCTTGTGCCCCGGAAGTTGGCCGCCCTCACCGGGCTTGGCGCCCTGGGCCATCTTGATCTGGATGTCGGTGCAGTTCGTCAGATAGTGCGAGGTGACGCCGAACCGTGCCGACGCGACCTGTTTGATCGCGCTGCGGCGCCAATCCCCATTGGAGTCGGGGTCGAAACGCTTGACGTCCTCGCCGCCCTCACCGCTGTTGGATCGGCCGCCCAGGCGGTTCATCGCGATGGCCAGCGTCTCGTGCGCCTCGGCGGAGATCGAGCCGTAGCTCATCGCCCCGGTCGAGAACCGTTTGACGATCTCGCTGGCGGGTTCGACCTCGTCCAGGGGAACCGGCGGGCGCACGTCGCCGCGGAACTTCAGCAGTCCGCGCAACGACGCCATCCGCTCGCTCTGGTCGTCGACCAGGCGGGTGTATTCCTTGAAGATCTTGTACTGGCCGGTGCGGGTGGCGTGCTGCAGCTTGAACACGGTCTCCGGGTTGAACAGGTGGTACTCGCCTTCGCGGCGCCACTGGTAGTCGCCACCGACCTCGAGTTCGCGGTGTGCGCGCTCGTCCGGCCGGTCCAGATAGGCCAGCGCGTGCCGCGCGGCGACGTCGGTGGCAACGTCGTCCAGCGTGATGCCGCCGGTCGGGCAGACGAGCCCGGTGAAGTACTCGTCGAGCACGTCCTCGGAGATCCCGATGGCCTGGAACAGCTGGGCGCCGGTGTAGGAGGCCAGCGTCGAAATACCCATCTTGGACATGACTTTCAGCACGCCCTTGCCGGCGGCCTTGACGTAGTTGTTCAGCGCCTTGTCGCGGTCGATCCCGTCGATGACGCCGCGGTCGAGCATGTCCTCGACCGATTCGAAGGCCAGGTACGGGTTGACCGCGGCCGCGCCGCACCCGATCAGCATTGCCATGTGGTACACCTCGCGGGCGTCACCGGATTCGACGACCAGCCCCACCTGCGTGCGGGTGCGATCGCGCACCAGGTGGTGGTGCACCCCGGCGATGGCGAGCAGCGACGGTATCGGTGCCATCTGGTCGTTGGAATCGCGGTCGGAAAGAATGATGACCCGGGCGCCGTCGGCGATCGCCGCCGATGCCTGCGCGCGCACCTCTTCCAGTGCGGCCGCCAGTCCGGCGCCACCCTCGGCGACCGGGTACAGACAGCGAATCACCTTGGAGCGCATGCCATGTGGGCGACCGTTGACCTCGTCGTCCGGATTCAGGTTGATCAGCTTCGCCAGCTCGTGGTTACGCAGAATCGGCTGTCGCAGCATGATCTGGTGGCACGAGTATTCGTCCGGGCTGAGCAGGTCGCCCTCCCCGCCGGTGGTGCCCTGCAGGCTAGTCACCACCTCCTCGCGGATGGCGTCCAGCGGCGGGTTGGTCACCTGAGCGAATAGCTGGTGGAAGTAGTCGTAAAGCATCCGGGGACGCTGCGAGAGCACCGCGACCGGGGTATCGGTGCCCATCGACCCGATCGGCTCGGCGCCGGTGCGCACCATCGGCGCCACCAGCAGGTTGAGTTCCTCGTAGGTGTAGCCAAAGGCCAGCTGCCGCATGACAAGTCGATCGTGCGCCATCCGCACGTACTCGCCCTGTGGCAACGATTCGAGCGGAACGAGATTCTTGTCGAGCCATTCCTGGTATGGGTGCTCGGCAGCCAGCTCGGCCTTGATCTCCTCGTCGGCGACGATGCGGCCCTGCGTGGTGTCCACCAAGAACATCCGGCCCGGCTGCAGGCGCATCCGCTTCACCACCGTCGACGGGTCCAGGTCCAAGACGCCCGCCTCGGAGGCCATCACCACCAAACCGTCCTCGGTGACCCAAATGCGGGATGGGCGAAGGCCATTGCGGTCGAGCACCGCGCCCACGACGGTGCCATCGGTAAACGTCACCGACGCCGGGCCGTCCCACGGTTCCATCAGCGATGCGTGGTACTCGTAGAAGGCGCGGCGCGCCGGATCCATCGACTCGTTGCGTTCCCAGGCCTCGGGAATCATCATCAGCACCGCGTGCGGCAGGCTGCGCCCGCCCAGGTGCAGCAATTCCAGCGCCTCGTCGAAACGCGCGGTGTCCGAAGCGCCCGGAGTGCAGATTGGGAACAGCTTGTCCAGGTCGTCCACCGAGCCGAAGACGTCGGTCTTGATCAGCGCCTCGCGGGCCCGCATCCAGTTTTCGTTACCGGTGACGGTGTTGATCTCACCGTTGTGGGCGATGCGCCGGAACGGGTGCGCCAGAGGCCAGGACGGGAAGGTGTTGGTCGAGAATCGGGAGTGCACGATGCCCAGCGCGCTGGTCATCCGATCGTCTTGCAGGTCAAGGTAGAACGCCTTGAGCTGCGGTGTGGTCAGCATGCCCTTGTAGACCATCGTGCGGCCGGACAGGCTTGGGAAATATACGGTTTCGCGCCCGGGTCCGTCTTGGCCCGGCCCTTTGGTACCGAGTTCGTGCTCGGCACGCTTGCGCACGACATAGCAACGGCGTTCCAGCGTCATGTCGGAGGCACCCGTGATGAACACCTGCCGGAAGGTGGGCATCGCGTCGCGGGACAGCGCGCCCAGCGAGGAGTCGTCGATGGGCACATTGCGCCAGCCCAGAACCGTCAGGCCCTCGGATTCGGCGATCTTCTCCACCGCCGCGCACGCAGCCACGGCATCCTTGGACGACTGCGGCAGAAACGCGATACCGGTGGCGTAGCTGCCCGGTTCGGGGAGCTCGAAGTCCACGACTTCGCGCAGGAACGCATCCGGGACCTGGATCAGGATGCCGGCGCCGTCGCCGCTGCGCGGCTCGGCGCCCTGGGCGCCACGATGTTCGAGGTTGACCAGTGCGGTGATGGCCTTGTCGACGATGTCGCGGCTGCGTCGCCCGTGCATGTCGACGACCATGGCTACCCCGCACGAATCGTGCTCGTCCGCGGGGTTATACAACCCAACGCGCGTGGGCGTCATATGCACCTGCCTCTTCACCAGAACCTGCTACCCGGCCGTTTTCAGTGGCTCCGACGGGGCCGCACCCAGAGGTTGCGGGCTGACCCCTTCGGTCTTGTCGATAGGCTGTTTCCCAGGCGGAAAATGATCCGATTGGGGAATCGTCCGTGCGGCGCTGAACGGTGGCGTGTACCCGATCTCGACAAGTCGTAAAACGATATGACAAAAACCGCCTGACATGCCAACTTCGCCAAGTCTAACCCTCCAGCTTAGCGGCTGCGTAAATTCGCTGCGGGCGGCGATCGATCACCCGGAAAAATGCGCCTCGGCGGCCGACACTCGGCCCACGACAGCGCAGACCGGCCCGGCCACTCGCTGAGCCGACCGCCTCCCCTTGTTTGCTGTGACCCCCTATCGGCGACAGCGCCAAGATGGCAGGGATCACAGTGCCAGCCACGCATCCGCACCGCTGATTGCGATAAGGCGAGGCAGCACTGCCGATCGTTTCCAGCGTCGACGTGCCCCTTGGGGGCCTGGGGCGTCGCACCGACACCGCATTAGTGCCTGGTGAGTTTGCGCGGTACTAATTAGGGGAGCGTGCGGAGATACTGGTCGGGTATCGCCCCTGCGGCCGGCCCACCGCGCGACGATCGATCGCCCGGCACCGAGGAGCCCATGAACGAGCGCGACGAATTCCTGCGGGACCGTCTGCAGCCCGACCGGCCCAGCGTGCCCGGGCCCCGGCCCGGCGGCAACCGGAGTGCGCCACCGCAGGCATTTCCCCCACCCGCGCAGCGCCCCGCCCCGGGCCGGTCGTTTCCGCCGCCCCACTCACCCCAGCCACCCCAGGCGTCCCCATCAGCCCCGCCACGGCCCGCGGGGTCCCTACCACGTCAGCCAGCCCAGCCGTCCCCGCCAGCCCCGCCGCGCCAGCACGTCGCACCCCCTGGCCCGCCGCGCCCCGGCACGGCGCCTGCGCAGCCGGGCGCGCCTGTTATCGCGGCTCCGGCGCCCGACGCCGCCCTGGTGCCGCTCCCCGGCCCCGAACTCCCCGACACCGGCTGGCGGCGCATCCTGCGGCTGCTCACCTTTGGACTCGTCAAGCTGGGTCCGTCGCCCGCACAACGCCAAGACGCCGAATTCGAAGCCGCCATCCGGACCGGTTTCCGGGGCAACCACAAGGTCGGCGTCGTCGGCAAGGGCGGAGTGGGGAAAACCTCCGTCGCCGCCAGTGTCGGGTCGCTGTTCGCCGAGCTCCGCCGGGGGCAAGACCACGTGGTGGCGATCGACGCCGATACCGCCTTCGGCCGGTTGAGCAGCCGAATCGATCCTCGGTCGACCAGTTCGTTCTGGGAACTGACCGCCGACAAGAACCTCGAGACCTTCACCGACATCGCCGCGCGGGTGGGCCGTAATTCGGTCGGGCTGCATGTGCTCGCCGGCGAACCGGCGTCCGGCCCGCGCCGGGTGCTCGATCCCGCGATTTACCGCGAGGCGGCGGCGCGGCTGGACCGCCATTTCACGATCTCGGTCATCGACTGCGGATCGACGATGGATTCGCCGGTCACCCAGGAAGTCCTGCGCGACCTGGATGCCCTGATCGTGGTGTCCTCGCCGTGGGCCGACGGGGCGTCGGCGGCCGCCCGGACCATGGAATGGCTATCGGATCAGGGCATGACCGACCTGTTGCACAACACGATCGTGGTGCTCAACGACTCCGACGGGCACGCCGACAAACGCACCCGGGCGCAGCTGGCCCGCGAGTTCGTCGATCACGGACAGCCGGTGGTCGAGGTGCCCTACGACCCGCATCTGCGCCCCGGCGGCGTCATCGACGTGACGCATGAGATGGCCGGCCCCACCCGGCGCAAGTTGTTGCAGGCCACCGCGCTGATCGCCGGGTTCTTCGGGGCGAGCCCTGACCGTGCACCCGGCTCCCGGCCGAGTGGCCACGAGGGCTGACGCTCAGCTGGCTGCGAACCGGGCCGACGGGTCGGCGATCGCCTCGATCTTGCCGACGAGCGGGCCGCGCATGGTCAGCACAATGGCGGCGAAGAGCCGGCGATCGGCGAACGCGAGCACCACCGGCTGCCCGGCGGGACCGCTGACCAGGGTGACTCCCGGCCCCAGATAGCGCATCAGGTTGGTGGCCACCGCGTGCGGGCCGTAGTTGATTTGCGGCGGGGGTGGCGGGTCGGCAAGGACGGTGCCCACCCCCCAGACCGTCGGGTCCAGGACTGCGGTCAGTGCGGCGATGTCGCCGTTGGCGCAGGCGGTGATGAACCTCTCGGTGACCAGCTGGTGCTCAGCGGGGGCCACCTCGCTGTGATTCGGCTGTGCCGCGGTGAATTTCGAACGCGCGCGCCGCGCCAGCTGACGGCAGGTGCCCACCGGGCGCCCGACGGTTTCGGCGATCGTGTCGAACGGGACGCCGAACACGTCGTGCAATACGAACGCGACCCGTTCGCCGGGACTGAGCCGCCGTAACACTTCCATCAGCGCGGTGCGGACCTCGTCGTCAAGGGTGACCCGATCCGCCGGGTCCAGGTTCCGCGATTCCGCGACGTGGGTGCCCGGGTCGTCGTGGTCGGCATCACTCAACCGCTCGTAGCGCACTCGTGCCGAGCGCACCTGATCGAGGCAGAGCCGGCTCGTGACGACGGTGAGCCAGCCGCGGATGTCGTCGACCTCGTTTGGGCCCGTTCGCGATAGCCGCAGAAATGCCTCTTGCGCAACATCTTCGGCGTCGCCGACATCGCCCAGGATTTGATATCCGAGATTGACCAGATAGGGCCGGTGACGACGCCAGGCATCGGCGAGCTGGTCTGTCGGCGGCTGCGACTGGTTCATGAAACATCGACGATCTGGGGCCGGAAAAAGTTACCGCTACCGACTGTAACTTCCCCATCTTCGCGCCCGTCGTTGATGGAGATCTTCGACTTTCAGGAGGAAACACCAATGACCATCGTCGTCACCGGAGCGACCGGCAATGTCGGACGCCCCCTAGTTGCCGAACTTGCCGCCGCCGGCGCCGACGTGCGCGCCATCACCCGCTCGCCGGGCGGCGCCCGCTTTCCCTCCGGCGTCGAGGTGCTCGGCACGGTGGCCGAGGCACTGCCGGGAGCATCGGCGGTATTCCTGAACTCCCGCGCCCTCGGCGAGACTCTCGCGCAGACCGTCGCCGCATGCCGCAGCTCTGGAGTCACCAAACTGGTTGCCCTGTCGGCGATCAACGCCGACGACGACTTCTCGCGACAACCATCGCGCTTTCGCGGCGACCGTAACCGGGAGGTCGAACAGCTCGCCGTCAACTCGGGTCTGGAGTGGGTGAGCCTGCGGCCCACGGTCTTCGCGACGAACTTCGCCGGGATGTGGGCCGCACAGATCCGCGCCGGCGATGTGGTGGCCGGGCCGTATGCCGCGGCATCGACGGCGCCGATCGTCGAGAGTGACATCGCGGCGGTCGCGGCGCGAGCCCTGCTCACCGATGAGCTTGCCGGCCAGCGGGTTCCGTTGACCGGACCTCAGGCGCTGACCAACTCGGAGTTGGTGGAGGTAATCGGCGCGGTACTGGGGCGTCCGCTGCAGTACCGGGAGATACCCGCGCAGGCAGTGCGGCAACGCTTCGTCGACCTGGGTTTCGGCGCGGAGTTCGGCGACGCGTACACGGCCATGCTCGCCGAAACGCTGCACCGTCCCGCGCTCGTCACGCACGACGTGGAGAAGATCCTCGGCCGAGCGCCGCAGTCCTTCGTGCAGTGGGTGTCTGAGCACCGCGACTTGTACACGAACTAAATCCGCAGACAGGAGATTCCGAAATGTCCGAACCACAACCGCCGCGCTACCTCAAACCCATGAACAAAATGATGATGGCGGTGCAACGACTGGGGATACCGACCGGCCCCGCCATGGTGCTCACGGTGCCCGGCCGCAGGTCGGGCCAACCGCGCAGCAACCCGATGACGCCGTTTGAATTCGAGGGCGGCCTCTACGCGGTCGCGGGCTACCCGGGAGCGGACTGGGCGGCCAACGCCCGGGCAGCGGGTACCGGCATCCTGGCCCGGGGCCGGCGATCCCGGGAGGTCAGCATCGTCGAACTGACCGCCGAGCAGGCGCGCCCGGTGTTGCGGGAGTTCCCGAAGAAGGTCCCCGTTGGGGTGTCGTTTGCGAAGCGTTCGGGAATGGTCCGCGACGGGACTTCCGACGAATTCGAGGCGCTGGCGGGCCGGCTCGCCGTTTTCCGATTCGACCCGGTCGCTTCTGCGTAGCGCCCCGAAACGCACGACAGCGCGAGAACCTTGTTTGGTTCTCGCGCTGCGTGTTCGCCGGTCGGGGTTATCGGACTGCGGCGCTGCAAAGATGAAGCCGCGCAACTGCTTTCACTCCGATCCCGGACGCTGCCGTACTGCGGACGCCCCGGGAGGTTCGGGGTTTAGGCCGATTTGGCCGTCTCGCGCACCGGGTAGCCGTTGCGCTCGGCCAGTGAGCGCAATTGATTCAGGGCGAACGCCCGCGGGCGGCCCGACTCGGGAATCACGACGCCGGCCCACAGTCCTTCGGCGCCGGTGGACTCAACGGCATCGCGAGCGCACAGCCACCGGCGAGGGCAAGCCCGGCACAGGGCCTTCGCCTCGGCGTCGGGAGCCGTAGTCCAACGGTCGGGGTCCTGGGTGCAGGCGCCCAACGGGATGTTGTCGCCCAACGGGATGTTGTACAGCGTCGCGGTCATCACTACGTTCCTCCAGAAAGCGTTGCAGTTCTGCGTCCTATGACTCGATAGGGTATAGCATTAACTATCGCATTGCAACAGTTTGATGATGCACTACTTACCCATCGCTCCACGCAGGCGCTTCGGTGACATCTCACGCGCCGGAGGCTTCACCAGGTTTAACTGGCGGAAGACGCCGGCGGAACGATGCCCCAATGGTGCCGCCGAGCAGGCGATACGAGGAGGATCGCGGTCGGGTCGCCAAGCTTGGCCACGCCGGGCGGCAAACTGTAGCGGTGATGCGGTTACGGGACGGTCGCGCCTCGAGGCTGCGTTCGAGTTAGTTCTGTAACAATTTGGGCGCAGAACCGTAGCGGCGCGATAGGATCTGGCGGGTGCAGCAGTTAGAATCCTGATGACGGAGAGCCCTCCGCCACAACAGAAGTCGAGCGAGGAATCACCGACGATGTCCAGCGCCGCCTCAACTGCCCCGCCAGCTCTGCTGGTTGTGCACAGCGGTGACACCTCGCACGCGATCGAACCCGGGCGCGGTGTGGTGACCATCGGCCGAGAGCCTCAGGCCGGTGTGCAGATCGATGATCCGCAAATCTCGCAGGAGCACTTGCGCGCCGAAGCCGCCAACGGGGAGTGGCGCATCGTCGACAGCAGCCCCAGCGGCATGTTCGTCGACGGGCTACGAACGACCTCCGTGACCGTCACCGACAAGACGATCGTCCGGTTCGGGGACCCCACCGCGGGGAAAGCCCTGACGTTTGAAGTCGTCAGGCCGCCGAAATCCGTCGACCAACACGAGGTTGACGATTCCGATGAGCAGGGGGACAAGATCGCGCCAATCGATCTGGATCCGGGCGTCGTTCGCGCCGGAGCCGCAGCCGCCGCGCGTCGCCGCGAACTGGACATCAGCCAGCGCAGCCTCGCCGCGGACGGGATCATCAACGCCGGCGCGCTGATTGCTTTCGAGAAGGGTCGCAGCTGGCCGCGCGAACGAACCCGCGCGAAGCTCGAGGAAGTGCTGCAGTGGCCCGCCGGAACCATCGATCGGATCCGCCGCGGCGATGCCGTCGCCGATGATCCCACCCCGCCGGCCGTGCCGATCGACGGTCCCGCGGCGGCCGACAATCCAGTGACCGACGGCGCCGCATCGCTGATCGCGCAGGCGGTCGTCGCCGCCGTGGACGGGTGCAGCCTGGCCATCGCCGCGTTGCCGCCCGCCGCGGACCCCGAGTTCACCGAGCGCTCGGCGCCCATCCTCGCCGATCTACGCCAACTCGAGGCGATCGCCGTCCGGGCGACCCGGATCAGCCAAATCACCCCGGAGTTGATCAAGGCCCTGAGCGCGGTTCGTCGGCACCGCGACGAATTGATGACGCTCGGAGCGAACGCTCCAGATGCACCACTGGCGCAGCGGTTGTACGCCGCGCGGCGCCGGGCCAACCTTTCGGCGCAAGAAATTGCGCAAGCGGCCGGCGTCGACGAAGAAATGATCGTGCGCGCGGAGGACGAGGAGCCTTTGCCCGCACACGTAACGGCCGCGATCGAAACGCTAATAGGGCACATCGACTGATTTCGGCGAGTGCCCAACCACCGCCAATTCGCACTATTCGCCTTCCGGCAACCTTGCCGCAATGTTTACCGTGGCGGCCGAATGCCGGGTGGTGGAAGCTGTTGCCTAGCCGAAAAACTCGTGCACTGGACCTGCTCGCGGCGCTGTTAGGCTCGTTCTATCGTGCACAGGATCGGTGCGCAGGATCTACAAGCTTGAAGGGAAACGCCGACGTGGCCTGGCTTAACGGTGCAACAGACTTAGCGACGTGTGTGAAGAGCTTTGGTTCCGGTGTCACTGCTGCCTCGACGAGTGACTGGGCCAACCTGGGTGCGAGCGCTGCCACGATCGTCGGCAAGGGGCTCATCTATGCGGGCAAACAGAATGCGGTCCTAGCAAAGGCGTTGAAGGACAGCGGAACAAAGTGTCTGCCTACGCCGACGGCCATTGTTGACGCCGCCGCGCTGGCCGTCACGATCGTCGACTTGCTTAACGGATTTGGAAGCCCCAACTCGGGGTCGGCCGTTTCCACCGCTGCGGACAAACTCAACCTATTCCTCAAAGATTTGGACCCCGCGAGCATTCCGGATCCGCGGGACTGGAGCGGCGACGCCGCGACGGCCTACATCAACCAGGTCAACACGCTCAAGGG
Organism: Mycobacterium stomatepiae; assembly: GCF_010731715.1. NCBI lineage: Bacteria > Bacillati > Actinomycetota > Actinomycetes > Mycobacteriales > Mycobacteriaceae > Mycobacterium > Mycobacterium stomatepiae. The sequence continues at coordinate 4,084,522 of NZ_AP022587.1, read as the reverse complement.
TTTCGTCGACAAGATGAAGGAGTACGACCAGACCCTGAAGGGCTACCTGAGCAAGCAGGCGGGCGAGGTCAAGCAGGCACACCTGTGCTGCACGGTCAACGTCGCCGTGCTGACCGCTGCCGCGGGTATTGCCCTGGCCTTGTACCTGATCCCGATCGCGGGCCCGGGCATCTCGCAGGCGTGGCAGATCGTCGCCGCCTTCGCGTGCTGTGCGGCGGTCTTCGTCGTCGAGATGCTCGCGCTGTCGAGCTCGATGGGTATCGCCAACGACTGCTCGACCCTGGGCCAGAAATACGTCCAGCTGGGCAAGGACGTGGGCACGCAGCTGGCAGGCAACTACGACAGGATCCAGGGCAAGGTCGCCTCGGAGACCTCGTCCAAGCTGTCCGGCTTCCGCGCCGTCTCCGACGGCCTGACGGACTGCTCCTTCGCGTCCGCGACGCCGAGTGTCAACAAGCTGGCCGCCGAGGCGGGCGACAAGGTCTCGCCGGAGCAGAAGGCGCTGCTGGGCGCGTCGACCGACAAGGCGGGCGCCGCCAAGACCTCGGAGACAAAGACCGACTCGTCGACCAAGACGGGTGACAAGACACCCGCCCCGGCGGCGTTCACGCCGCCCAGTCTGGCTCAGATCGGGCAGGCGTCCCAGGGGCTCAACCAGGTCGGTCAGACCCTCGGCCAGGGCATGCAGCAGATTCAGTCGCTCGCCCAGTCCGCGAAGGGCTCCGCCCCCGCCGCGGCTCCGGTACCGGCGCACGACGTGAGCGACGTCAAGGATGACGAGGACAAGAAGAAAGAAGACGACGCGAACAGCGACGCTGAAACAGGAGCCGCGGCCGGTAAAGGCGGTGGCACCGAGCGTGCACCCGTCGACGCCGCGGCACCTGCCGCAGCCGGCCGCGAACGCCTCCTCTGATAGCTCGCGTGTGAAATAGGCAGCGGGCCAACGCCATAACGCGAAGATCAAATCTTTAGGAGACCGACCAATGGCAAATAATCTACTCGTCTCACCGGCGATCCTCGAGACGCTGGCGACCAAACAGGAAGCGGCACAGAAGGATGCACAGGCTGCCGCCGACGCGCTGAATGGCACCGGAAGCAACTGCTGGCTTACGCACGGCGTCATCAGCGGGTGCTCCAACGGGGCTTTCGACACCATCGAGGGCATCCGCAAGACCGCGGGCAAGGCGCTGGGCGACGCCAGCCTGCTGATGGCCGCGAAGCTGCGTAGCGCCAAGGCGGCGTACGAAGGTGTTGACAGCGAGCTGGCTGGCAACCTCAACAAGCAACTGCTCGACAAATAATGATCTCCGGTCCCCTCGCCCCCGGCCGCGCCGGACTGGTAGACGACGTCGTCGGCGTCGAGGTGACTATCGACGGCATGCTGGTGATCGCCGACCGGCTCAACCTGATCGAATTCCCAGCGGCACTGGGGATCCGGCAGAACATCCCGCAAGACGATTTGTGCAAGCTGGTCTGGGATCAAGTGGAGAAGGACCTCACCGCACAGGGCGTGCTGAACGAATTGGGTCACGTCCACCCGACCGTGGCCGCGATCGTCGACACGCTCAGCAGGCCGGACCGGACCCTCGAGGGCCGGTGGTGGCGAGGTGACGTGGGCAGCGGCGTGATGGTCCGTTTTGCGGTGTGCCGCAAGGGCGATCGTCATGTCATAGCCGCACGGCACGGCGAGCTGATCGCGTTGCAACTGGTGGCGGCGCAAGTGGGTCTGGCGGGCATGGTGACGGCCGTGCTGGGCCCGGCGACGCCGGCCAACGTCGAACCGCTGACCGGTGTTGCGAGCGAACTGGCCGAATGCACCACGGCGGCCCAGCTGGCCGGTCTCGGCGTCGCCCCGGCCACCGCCCGCGTCTACGCCGAGATCGTCGGCAATCCGGATAGCTGGGTGGAGATCATTGCCGGGGAGCGTCACCCCGGCGGCACCTACACGCAGACCCAGGTCGCGGCGGGCGTCCTCGACTCCCCGCTGGGCCGGCTGGTGTCACTGCCCCGCCGCGTCCACGGCGAGCTGTGCGGAAGCTTTCTATCCGGCAGCCAAGAAAACCTGCAGCGGACGCTGGACGGACTGCTGGAATTCCTCCCGTCGCGCGCGTGGCTCGATCACACTCCAGATGACGAGTCCGAGCACGCCGACCACACCCACGCCTCCTATCGAGGCTGATTTCTGCCGCAACCAATCTCAGAAAGATGGATCCCATGTCCCAGCATGATGAACACGACGATCTCTCCGCGTTGGACTTCTCCTCCTACCAGTCCGGATCCGACGACGATGGTCAGGAACACGCGGACGCGCTCGACTTCTCCGCCGCCTCCGACACCGACGAGGAGTCGCACGTCGACGCGCTGGACGCCTACGCGCCCGCCGAGGACGAAGAGGTCGACACCGGGCTGCACGCCATCGCCGCTACCACCGAGCGCGCCGAGGACGAAGACGACGAGGACGACGTCCAGCAGTTCACCGTGGCCAACCCGCCCGAGACGGTCTCGGTGTCGGCGCTCATCGACGGCCGCACCCAACGGGTGACGCTGTCGCCGACCGCGACCAACCTGACCGAGGCCGAACTTGCGGACGAGATCATCGTCCTGGCCGAGCTGGCCCGGCAAAAAGGGCTGGCCGGGCAGCGCACCTACGTCATGGACAGTGCCGCCGATAACGCCGGGCTGCAACAACTCGACGACATGGGCCTGGACAGCAGCCAGCTGCTGCGTGACTTCGTGGAGACCGGCATGCGGTTGCCGACGGAGGAACAGGCCGAGACGGCACAGGCCGAGGTGTTCGCCACGCGCTACACCGCCGATAAATGAGCGATCATCTGGCCGGCCTGTTCGAAAGTGCGGTCGGCATGCTGCCGGTCTCGGAGTCACGGGCGCTGGACCTGTTCACCGAGATCACGAACTACGACGAGACCGCATGCGACGCATGGGTCGGCCGCATCCGGTGCGGCGACAACGATCGGGTGACCCTGTTCCGAGCCTGGTACTCGCGCAAGCATTTCGGGCATCTGTCCGGGCAGGCTCAAATCTCGATGACCGCGCTGGCCGCCCGGGTTCCAATCGGCGGCCTTTACGGCGACATCACCTATCCGGTCAATTCGCCGTTGGCGATCACCATCGGTTTCGCGGTCAATGAGGCGTCGCAGGGCAACTACGCCGATGCCATGGAAGCCATTGACGGCCTGGCAGCCAGCCCCAGCGCCGGTACCGAGCACCTGTTGTCGTGGACCAAGGCGGTGGTCTACGGGGAAGGGCAGCGATGGACCGAGGTCACCGACGAAGTCCGGGCGGCCGGCAAATGGCCGGACGCGTTCCTGGCCGCGGCCGCGGGCGTCGCACACGGGGTCGCTGCGGCCAACCTCGGTTTGTTCACTGAAGCCGAGCGCCGCCTGACCGAGGCGAACTCCTCACCCGCGGGTGAAGCGTGTGCGCAGGCCATTGCCTGGTTTTTGGCCATGACCCGCCGCAGCCAAGGGAACGAAGAAGCGGCCGTGGCCCTGCTGGAGTGGCTGCAGACTACCCACCCCAGTCCCAAAGTGACTGCGGCGCTGAAGGATCCGTCCTATCGTCTGGCGACGACCAGCTCCGAGCAGATCGCCGCGCGAACCGACCCCTGGGATGCGGGCAGTGTCGTGGCCGACACCTCGGGGCGGGAAAAGCTGCTCGCCGAGGCGGAGACCGAGCTGCGCCGCCAGATCGGTCTCACCCGGGTCAAGGATCAGGTCGAGCGATACCGCGCCGCGACCCAGATGGCGAGGGTTCGTGCCGCCCGCGGCATGAAGGTCGCGCAGGCGAGCAAGCACATGATCTTCACCGGACCGCCGGGCACCGGCAAGACGACGATCGCCCGCGTGGTGGCCAACATTCTGGCGGGCTTGGGCGTCATCCAGGAACCGAAACTCATTGAGACGGCGCGTAAAGATTTCGTCGCCGAATACGAAGGGCAGTCTGCGGTCAAGTCCGCGAAGACGATCGACCGCGCCCTGGGCGGTGTGCTGTTCATCGACGAGGCGTACACGCTCGTTCAGGAACGAGAGGGGCGATCCGACCCGTTCGGGCAAGAGGCGCTCGACACGCTGCTGGCGCGGATGGAAAACGACCGCGACCGTCTCGTGGTGATCATCGCCGGCTACAGCAACGACATCGATAGACTGCTGGAGACCAACGAAGGACTGCGGTCACGGTTCGCCACCCGTATCGAATTCGACTCCTACTCACCCGAGGAGATTCTCGAAATCGCAAAAGTCATCGCTAAGAACAACGACTCGGTGCTGAGCGTGGAGGCGGCCGAGAACATGCTGGAGGCGGCGAAACTGCTCAGCCCAGCGGACCGTGCGCGGCAAGGCCGGCATCGACGTCGCGGGCAACGGGCGCTACGCGCGGCAAATGGTCGAGGCCGCCGAACAATACCGCGATATGCGCCTGACTCAAGCACCCGACTTCGAGGAGCTCGACGCCGATTTCTTGCGCGAGATCAACGGCGAAGACATGGCCGAAGCGGTGGCCTCGGTGCACGCACGGCTGGCCATTACCGAGTAGCGCATGGCGGGCATTCGGCTTACCACCAAGGTCCAGGTGAGTGGCTGGCGCTTTCTGCTCCGGCGGTTGGAGCATGCCATCGTTCGCCGGGACACCCGAATGTTCGACGATCCGATGTCCTTCTACGGGCGGTCGGCCGCGCTGGGCATCGTCATCTCGGTGATGATCCTGGTGGGCGCCCTGGCGATGGCGTACTTCAAGCCGCAGGGCAAACTCGCCGGCGGTAACTTGTTCGTCGACCGTTCGACCAACCAGTTGTACCTGATGGTGTCTGGGCAGTTGCACCCCGTGCACAACCTGACCTCGGCGCGGCTGATGCTGGGCAATCCCGCCGAGCCCACCGTCGTGAAATCGGCTGAGCTAGGCAAATTCCCGCGGGGCCAGACGGTCGGCATCCCGGGCGCGCCTTACGCCACGCCGGTCTCGTCGGACCCGGCGTCGGTCTGGGCGCTGTGCGACACCGTCGCCAAAGCCGAGACCATCAATCCCACCGTGCAGACGTCGGTGATCGCGATGCCGCTGACGCTGGACTCCTCGGTGGACGCGCTGCAACCCAACGAGGCACTGCTGGCCTACTACCAAGGCAAAGACTGGATCATCACGTCGACCGGCCGGCACGCCACCGATCTGGCCGACCGAACCCTCACCTCGGCGGTGGGCATACCCGTGAACGCCAAACCGAGCCCGTTGTCCACCGCCGTGTTCAACGCACTGCCCGACGGCGGGTCCTGGCAGCTGAGTCCGATCCCGGACGACGGCGCTCCCAATACCCTTGGGCTACCTGACTTTCTGGTGATCGGGTCGGTATTCCAGATCCACGCGCAATCGGGGCCGCAATACTTTGTGGTGCTGCCCGACGGCGTCGCACCGATCAACGCCAATACCGCGGTGGCGCTGCGGGCGGTCCAGTCACACGGGCTGGTCGAGCCGCCGTCCGTGGTATCGAGCCTGGTCGTCAGAATCCCCGAACGCGTGTACAACTCGCCCCTGCCCGACCAATCGATCAAGATCGTGAACCGGCCGAACGAACCGGTGTTGTGCTGGACGTGGGAACGCCGGCCCGGCGAGCAGACGCCGAGGACCGCGGTGGTGACCGGTCGGCATTTGCCGATCCCGACATCGATGATGGGCCAGGGCATAAAGCAGATCCAAGGCCCGGCAACGGTTTACATCGACGGTGGAAGGTATCTGCAGTTGCAGTCCCCGGATCCCCGGTATAGCGAATCGCTGTACTACGTCGACCCGCAGGGCGTGCGGTACGGGATATCCGACCCGAAGGCCGCCGCGTCGCTGGGCCTGCAGTCGCCGAAACCCGCGCCGTGGGAGATCGTTCGGTTACTGGTCGACGGACCGGTGCTGTCGAAAGAAGCCGCCCTGCTGGAGCACGACACCCTGCCCGCCGACCCGAGTCCGCGAAAGCTGCCTGCAGCGCCCGGAGCCGGCTGATGTCGACGAGAAAGTTCACCCCATCGGTCACCCGCGGCCCGCGGCTGACGCCGGGCGAGATCGCCGTCGTACCGCCCGAGGACCTCGGTGTCGATGCCCCGCCCAGCTTCGTCCAGCGGGTGATGCCCTACGTCATGGGTGTGTGCATGCTCGGGATGATCGGCATCATGGTGTTCACCGGCACCAAGGCGCTGTCACCGTACATGATGATGACGCCGCTGATGATGATCACGATGTCGTTGAGCATGGTGGGTGCCAGTGGTGGCGGCGGCGGCAAGAAAGTGCCCGAGATCAACGCCGACCGCAAGGAGTACCTGCGGTATCTGGCCGGACTTCGCCCCCGGGTCACATCGTCAGCCACCGCGCAGGTTGCCTTCTTCAGCTATCACGCACCCCACCCCGACGATCTGCTGTTGATCATCGGCACGCCCCGGCAGTGGTCGCGCCCGGCCAGTGCCGACTTCTACGCCGCCACCCGCATCGGGATCGGTGACCAGCCGGCGGTCGACCGGCTCATGAAGCCGTCGGTCGGCGGCGAGCTCGCGGGTCCGACCGCGGCACCTCAGCCATATCTGGAGCCGGTCGCCAACATGTGGGCGGTCAAGTTCTTGCGCACCCATGGCCTGATCCACGATTGCCCAAAGCTGCTGCAGTTGAGGACATTTCCGACGATCGCCATCGGCGGCGACCCGGCGGAGGCGGCCGGACTGTTGACGGCGATGATTTGCCACCTGGCGGTCTTCCATCCGCCGGACCTGCTGGCGATCCGAGTGCTCACCGAAACCCCGGACGATCCGCAGTGGTCCTGGCTGAAATGGCTTCCGCACGTGCAGCATCCGACCGACATCGATGCGGCCGGTCCGGTCCGGATGATCTCCGCACAACCCGAAAGCCTGTCCGATCTCGCCGCGCGCGGTCCGCATTCACCGGATTCGACGCCAGGTGGGCCCTACGTCGTCGTCGTGGATCTCACCGGCGGCAAGGCCGGGGTCCCGCCCGACGGCAGGGCCGGAGTCACGGTGTTCACACTCGGCAACCACCGCGGCTCGAACTACCGGATCCGGGTCGCCGAGGACGGAACGGCCGACGACCGGCTGCCCGGCCAACAGTTCCGGCAGGTGACGGCGAGCACCGACCACATGACGGCCCAGCAGGCGACGCGCGTCGCGAGAAAGCTGGCCGGGTGGTCGATCACCGGCACCATCGTCGACAAGAAGGCCAGCACGGGCGGCCCCAAGAAGAAGGTGGCGACCGAGTTTTATCAGCTGGTCGGCGCCAAGAGCGTCGAAGACATCACACCGTCGCGGTGGAAGATGTTCGCCGACAAAGACCCTGATCGCCTCAAGATCCCGTTCGGTCACCAACTCAAGACCGGCGAGATCATGACCCTCGACATCAAGGAGGGTGCTGAATTCGGCGGTGGGCCGCACGGAATGCTGATCGGAACCACCGGTTCGGGGAAGTCCGAATTCCTGCGCACCCTGATCTTGTCGCTGGTGGCCTTGCACCATCCGGATCAGGTGAACCTCCTGCTTACCGACTTCAAAGGTGGTTCGACATTCCTGGGAATGGAGAATCTCCCGCATACCGCCGCGGTCATCACCAACATGGCCGAGGAAGCCGAGCTCGTCGGCCGGATGGGTGAGGTGCTGACCGGCGAACTCGACCGCCGGCAGAATCTGTTGCGCCAGGCCGGGCTTCAGGTCGGTGCAACCGGAGCGCTATCCGGCGTGGCCGAGTACGAGAAATATCGAGAGCGCGGCGCCGATCTCAAGCCGCTGCCAACGCTTTTCGTCGTCGTCGACGAGTTCGCCGAGCTGCTGCAAAGTCACCCGGACTTCGTCGGGCTGTTCGACCGGATCTGCCGTGTGGGGCGTTCGCTGCGCGTACACCTGCTGCTGGCCACCCAGTCGCTGCAGACCGGCGGCGCGCGCATCGACAAACTGGAGCCCAACCTCACCTATCGGATCGCATTGCGCACCACCAGTTCTCACGAATCCAAGTCGGTGATCGGAACGCCCGAGGCGCAGTACATCACCAACAAGGAAAGCGGTGTCGGGTTCTTGCGGGTCGGCATGGAGGACCCCATCAAGTTCAGCACCCTGTACACCGGCGCGACCTATGTTCCGCCGGTGCACACCGAAACCAACGGCAAGGCCGACAGCGTGGACGGCGCGCGCCCCGGTCCCCGGGGTGTGCAGATCCGCCAGTTCACCGCGGCACCGATACTCGACGATCTCGAAGACGGGGTACCGGCGCCTCCCGCTCGCGGGGGGTGCCGGTGTGAGTGTCGAGTCGAACGGCAAACCGCTGAGCGAGGTGATCCTGGACCAACTCAGCACCGTGGAGTCGCATGCGTACAAGATGTGGCTACCGCCGTTGGTCAATCCGACACCGGTCGACGAACTCGTCCAGCGAGCCAACCTGCAACCGCTGTACTTTCCGCTGGGCATCATGGACGAGCCGCGTCGGCACCTCCAAGAACCTTGGGGCGTCGACGTTTCCGGCGGTGGCGGCAACATCGGCATCGGCGGCGCGCCGCAGACCGGCAAGTCGGCGCTGCTGCAGAATCTGATGCTGTCGGCCGCGGTCACCCACACGCCCCGGCAAGTCCAGTTCTACTGCATCGACCTCGGTGGCGGTGGGTTGATGTACCTCGACAGTCTGCCGCACGTCGGCGGGGTGGCCACCCGGTCAGAGCCGGACCGGGTGATGCGCGTGATCGCGGAGGTGCAAGCCGTTCTGCGACAACGGGAAGCCACCTTCAAGGAGCACCGGGTGGGCTCGATCGCCATGTATCGGGAGTTGCGTGCGGATCCCAGCCAGCCCGTTGCCGCCGACCCGTTCGGCGATGTCTTTCTCGTCATCGACGGCTGGCCGGCATTCGTCGCTGAATTTCCCGACCTCGAAGCGCACGTCCAGACGCTGGCGGCACAGGGCCTGTCGTTCGGAATCCACACCATCATCACCACGCCGCGATGGACGGAACTCAAGTCGCGGGTCCGCGACTACCTCGGCACCAAGATCGAGTTCCGGCTCGGTGACGTCAACGACACCCAGCTGGACCGAGCCACCCGGGATATCCCGGCGAACCGACCGGGCCGCGGCATGTCGGTCGAGAAGCACCACCTGATGATGGGCGCACCCCGGCTCGACGGCGTGCACAGCACCGAGGGCCAGGTCGAGGCAATCACGGTCGCGGTCAACCACATCGCGTCCCACACCACCGACGAAGCACCGCGGGTCAGGGTGCTGCCGGAGCGGATCCATCTGTATGAACTCGACCCGAACCCGCCCGGGCCGGAATCCGACTACCGCACTCGTTGGACGATTCCGGTCGGCATCCGCGAAACGGATCTCACGCCCGCCTACGCCCAGTTGTACGCGGCGAACCACATCCTGATTTTCGGTGCGGCCAAGTCGGGCAAAACAACGATTGCCCACGCGATCGCCCGGGCGATCTGCGCCCGCAACAGCCCCGACCAAGTGCGCTTCATGTTGGCCGACTACCGCTCCGGACTGCTGGACGCGGTCCCGGAGAGTCATCTCCTCGCCGCGGGCGCGATCAACCGCAACGCCCAGTCCCTGGACGAGTCGATCAAAGCGCTTGCGATGAACCTGCAAAAGCGGCTGCCGCCGGCCGATCTAACCGCCTCGCAGTTACGGGCGCGGTCGTGGTGGACGGGATTCGATTTAGTGCTTTTGGTCGACGATTGGCACATGATCGTCGGCGCTTCCGGGGGGATGCCGCCAATGATGCCGTTGGCCCCATTGTTGCCGGCCGCTTCGGATATCGGATTGCACATCATCGTCACCTGCCAAATGAGCCATGCGTATAAGTCGACCATGGACAAGTTCGTCGGTGCCGCCTACGGTGCTGGATCTCCGACCCTGCTGCTCTCCGGGGACAAGACCGACTTCCCCTCGAGGGAGTTTCAGGTCAAGTGCCGACCCCCTGCCAGGGAATTCTCGTCTCGCCGGACGGCAAAGACGTCATTCAGGCCGCCTACATCGACCCTCCAGAAGAAGTGCACTGACCACCCGGAGCAGGCGGTTAGGATTATCCCAACGCCCATTACGGGAGCCGGAACGGAAACGCGATAAACCGAGCCGGGGACCGCATTGTGCGATTAAGATTTTCACTGCAACAGAATAGCTTGCGTTCACTCATAATTTGATATTCGTTCACGTGCAATTCGAGAAGGGTAGCGCAAAATGCAACCCGTCCGACATTGTCTTCGCGTGCGAAATTTTTGCCTAACAGCAGACCGCAAGAGCTAACGCACTACATACCTCGCGACCAAGGGAGACAAAGCATGCTGTGGCACGCTATGCCACCGGAGCTGAACACCGCGCGGCTGATGGCCGGCGCGGGTCCTGCGCCGATGCTCCAGGCCGCCGCGGGGTGGGAGACGCTGGCCACCAGTCTCGAAACCGAGGCCGCCGAGCTGGCCGCGAGCATGACCGCTCTGTCGGGAGCGTGGACCGGGACCGGCAGCGAGCGCGCGACGGCCGCATCCGCGCGGATGGTGACGTGGTTGCAGACTGCCGCGCTGGCCGCACGCAAGCGCGGCATGCAGGCCGGGGCCCAGGCCGCCGCTTACATGAAGGCGTTGGGAATGACGCCGTCGCTGGCGGAGATCGGGACAAACAGGATCACCACTTCGGTTCTGATGGCCACCAATTTCTTTGGTATCAACACGATGCCGATCGGGTTCAACGAAACGGACTACTTCGTCCGGATGTGGAACCAGGCCGGTGGCGCCATGGACATCTACGCCGCCGAAACCGCGGCCAACACAGTTTTCGAGCCACTTCCCGAGATGACTCCGATCCTCGCGCCCGGAATGGACGCGGCTGCTGAGGCTGCGACAGCCGGGGCGGTGAGCATGCTGTCCCAGGTGGCCTCCGAATCCGGCCCCGGGCTCACGAGTGCGCCGACGACATTGCTCGGCGCGGCCGACGACGCGGACGACCTCGCCCCCACACCCTCTGGGATGGACCAGGTTTCGCAGTTCATGGGTGGCCTGGGGCAACTGAGCGGACCCATGCAGCAGCTCATGCAGCCGCTGCAGCAGCTGACATCCATGGCCGGCCAGTCGGGCGGCATGGGCGGTTCGACCCTGGGCGACGGCCTGATGGGCGGCGGCAGTCTGGGCGGCGGGCTCGGTAAGGATGGCGCGCAGCTGGGCCTGATCGGTGCACCGCCCCTGTCGTCGCATCCGCTGCTAGGCGGCTCAGGCCCGAGCGTCGGCATGGGACTGATGCACGCGGAGACACTTCCGGGTTCCGGTCTGAGCGGCCCGCGTACGTCGATGATGAGCGAGTTGCTCGACAAGCCCGGCGGCGGTGCTGCCCTCGCGCCCGCCGGTGCCGGCGCTGGCTCGTCGGCCGGAGCCGGCGCAGCGCCGCTCGGTGCGGGCGCCGGGACGCAATCCAGCGCGGCCGCCAAGCCGGGTCTGGCAGCTCCGGTCGCGCTCGCGCGCGAAGAGGACGAAGGCACCAACCTTCATTACGACGAGCTACACGGCGTCGACGACGGAGACGACTGGTGAGCGTCAACCACAACAGACTTCCCGGCCGCCCGGGCCGGAAGACTTGCCAGCACTTGGCGAGGACAGAGCACAGAGAAAGTAGTTCAACATGGCAGAGATGAAAACTGATGCCAGTACCCTCAGCGCCGAGGCCGGGAACTTCGACCGGATCGGTGGCGAGCTTCAGGGCGTCATCAAGGGCGTAGAGCACACCGGCGGCGAATTGGCGAGCCACTGGACCGGCCAGGCCGGTTCCGCCGCGCAGTCCGCGCTGCAGCGCTTCCAGGAAGCCGGCAACGCGCAGATCAAGGCGCTCACCGACATTCACGAGAAGATCAGCCACGCCGGCGTCCAGTACCAGCGCGCGAACGAAGAGCAGGCCTCCAACCTGCAGTCGACCGCCGGCAACATGGGCTTCTGAGCCCGCCTAACCCCTCAGCGTCAGAAAGAAACGGAGAAAAATCATGTCGGAAGCTCAGTCATGGAATTTCAGCGGCATCGAGGCCGGTGCCAGCTCCATCGCACAGTCGGTGCAGACCGTTCAGGGTCTTCTCGACGAAGGCAAGCAGTCTCTCGCCAAACTCGCCGAGGCGTGGGGCGGTAGCGGTTCGGAGGCCTACCAGGCCGTGCAGAACGACTGGCAGACTAAGTCGGATGAGCTCAACAACTCGTTGCAGTCGCTGTCGCACACCATCACCGAGGCCAGTGCGGCGATGGCCAGCACCGAGCACGGCGTCAGCGGCATGTTCGGCGGTTAGAACGCACACAACGCCGAAACACGGGATCGGGCGAGTTCGACCTGACGGAAGAACTCGCCTCCTCTCGTGTTTTCGGCGTCATAGTTGGATCTGAGAGGTTCTCATGGGGGCCGACTACGACCGGCTCTTTCAGCCGCCCCCGGGGGGTGAAATCCCGGATACGGCAGCGGATTCGGATTTTGATGTCGACGCCGGGTTCGACGTCGATTCGCCCGCAGCGGCCATGCCGGCGGGGCCCGAAACCCACCACCCCCCAATGCCCGTCGACCAGAACGAGCAACCACCGCCAGCCCCGCCCGAAATCCACTGTCCCCCAATGCCGGTCGACGAAACCCGGCCGGCGCCGTCCCGGCCCGGCCCACCACGCCCCCCAATGCCGGTCAGCTACGACGAGCTGTTTGCGCCTCCCGAGGGAGTCGAGATCCCGGACCCAGGACCGGATTTCGATCTGAACTCGGGCTTCGACACGAGGGTTGCGCCGGTGTCGGCGGGCACACCGGTCCCCAATGGCCACGCCCCGCCACCGCGCATGCCCGTCGACTGGGACGATCAATCACCACCGGCCCGACCCGAGCCAGCAGCGGCCCGGCCCGAACCACCCCGGCCCCCGATGCCGGTCGACTGGAACAACCCGCCGCCGCGGCCTAAACCGCCGCCGATCGAACCCGGCCCGCCAGCAGCCCCTCCCCCACCACCGCGCCGCGCGCGCCAGGCGCCCCGCGATCCGGCCGGCACGCCGCGGCCGCCCACCGCCAACCCTTCGCACCGCCCTGCGCCCGATGCTGCCAAGCACCGCGGCAAACCCGGCCCGCCGCGCCCGCGCCCGCCCGGGCCAGCGGCCCATGCCCAACGCGGTGCGGCACAACGGGGTTCCGCTCCCACGCCCCCGCCCGGCAACCCGCCGCCCACCGCAGACGCGACGTCCCATATCGGGGTCAGGCCCGCGAAGAAGTCGGCCACCCGGATGGTGGCGCGCCGGGGTTGGCGGCGGTGGATCCACAAGCTGACGCGCATCAATGTCGGCCTGTCGCGCGACGAGAAATACGACCTGGACCTACGGAGTCGGATCCGCCGCAGTCCGCGGGGTTCGTATCAGATCGCGGTTTTGGGTCTGAAGGGCGGAGTTGGTAAGACGACGGTGACGGTTGCCCTAGGTTCGGTGTACGCGCAGGTGCGCCGTGATCGCATTCTGGCTTTCGATGCCGACGCGAGTTGCGGAAACCTCGCCGACCGTGCCGGGCGCCAATCCGGTGCCACCATCGCGGATCTGTTGGCCGACAAAGACTTAACCCACTACAACGATGTCCGCGCGCATACCAGCGCGAATGCGGTCAATCTGGAAATACTCCCGGCCGAGGACTACAGCACCGCGCGGCGCGCGTTCAGCGAAGCTGACTGGCACTACGCATCCGATGCGGTGTCGAAGTTCTACAACCTCGTCCTCGCCGACTGCGGGGCAGGCCTATTCGACCCGGTGACCCGGGGCGTGCTCTCGACGGCGTCCGCCGCGGTGATCGTCACCAGCGCGTCGATCGACGCCGCCCGGCAAGCCGCGGTCGCGATCGACTGGTTACGCAATCACGGCCACCAGGATCTGCTGAACCGCGCGTGTGTGGTGATCAACCATGTGTCACCGGGAGATACCAACATCGCCGTCGCCGAACTGTCGCGACAATTCGAGCAGTATGTTCGGCGCGGCCGGGTCGTCGTGCTGCCCTGGGACAAGCACATCGCGGCCGGCGACGAGATCCAATTAAGCCTGCTCGACCCAACCTACAAGCGTAAGATCCTGGAACTAGCCGCCGCACTGTCCGACGATTTCGACAGGAGTGAACGCCGTTGAGCGCGCCCTCCGCCACTGATTCTGCTGCCGGTGCGGGAGCGTCAGCCGCTCCGGCGGCCGCGGGCGCGGCCGCCCCCGCCAAGCCGTCGACCACCCGGGTAACGATCCTCACGGGCCGACGGATGACCGATGTCGTGCTGCCGTCGGCGGCGCCGATAGAAACCTATATCGACGACACCGTCGCGGTGCTGGCCGAGATCCTCGGAGAAACACCGGCGGACGTTCTCGCCGGTTTCGACTTCGCCGCGCAGGGCGCGTGGACGTTCGCCCGCCCAGGCGCCCCACCGCTGCAAGCCGACCAATCGCTGGATGACGCGGTCGTCGTCGACGGGTCGCTGCTGACCCTGGTGTCGGTGAGCCGCACCGAGCGGTACCGCCCGCTCGTCGAGGACGTGATCGACGCGATCGCGGTGCTTGACGAATCACCGGAGTTCGACCGTGCGGCATTGAATCGTTTTGTCGGGGTGGCAATTCCGGTCGTGACGATGGCAATGACCGGAATCGGGGCCGTGGCGTGGGTGGCAAACGGACACCACCTGTGGTGGCCGATCGGGTTGGGCACCGCGGGACTGATTGTCCTGATCGGCAGCTGGGCCGCGAACAGGTTCTACCGCAATCCGAACCTGTCGGAGAGCCTGCTGGCGACGGCGTTCCCGTTGATCGTGGTGGCCGTCGCGATGGCCATCCCGCGGCCACGCGGAATGACGAGTTCGTTTGGGCCACCGCAGCTCGCCGCCGGCGCCGCGACCGTGCTGTTCTTGACATTGATCACCCGTGGCGGCCCCCGCCACCGGACCGAGCTTGCGTCGTTCGCCGCGATCACGTCGATCACGCTCACTGCCGCCGCCTTCGCGTACGGATACGGCTGGCAGCAATGGGTGCCGGCCCTGGCGATCGTGTTCGGTTTGTTCACCGTGACGAACGCGGCCAAGTTGACCGTCGTCTTCGCACGAATCGCCCTGCCTCCCATCCCGGCTGCGGGCGAGACCGTCGAGCACGAGGAATTGCTCGATCCCGTTGCGGGCCAAGAGACCCCCGAAGACAAAGAGACGCGGACCTGGCAGGCCATCATCGCGTCGGTACCCCACTCCGCCGCACGACTCAACGAACGCAGCCAGGTGGCCAAGGAGCTGCTCACCGGTTTCATCACGGCCGGCACCCTGGTCCTGGTAGCCGGTGTGATCGGGATCCTGGTGCGGGGACACTTCTTCGTGCACAGCCTGGTGGTGGCCGGTCTGGTCACGATGATGTGCGCATTCAGGTCGCGTCTCTACGCCCAGCCCTGGTGCGCCTGGTCGTTGCTGGCGGCCACCGTTGCCATCCCGATCGGGGTGACCATCCGGTTGAGCATCTGGTACCCGCAGAGCGCCCGCTGGTTCGTGGTCGTGCTGTTGGTGGCATCCGTGGTCGCACTGTCCGTAGTGGGCGCGGCGGCCGGGATTCGCCGTATTACGCCGGTGATGAAGCGGTCTTTGGAATTGTTCGACGGCGCGGTGGTCGCCGCGATCCTTCCCCTGCTGCTCTGGATAACCGGCGTCTACGACACTGTCCGCAACATCCAATTCTGAGAAATACGGGCAACGCCGTCGGGTGCCGAGAAATATTGCTGCACTTGGGCATGCGGCGCCTTCGGTAAAATTTGGCTGATGACCTCGCACGTAAAGGGACCGCAACGATGACCGAATCACTGGTGGTTGATCCCGCTCGTCTCAAAGCCGCGGGAGTAGCCGTTCGCGACCAGCAGTTGCCCGCGGCTCCGCCGCCGATGTCGTTCCCCGGGGCGGATTCCGTGTCCGCGGCGATCAACGAAACATTGCCGATAATCGAATCGCCCGTGGTCAAGGGGCTGCCGGAAGCCCAAGCCGCCCTTACCAATACGGGATCGAAGATGGTCACCGCCGCCGACATGTACGCCCAGACCGACCAGCGGCTCGGCGAGAACGTCAGCAAGGTCGAGTTCCTCGCCGCTTCCGAAGCCGGTGGAACCGACCACCCGGCAAGCGCGGAGTCCAACCTGCTCGGTACCCAGACAACCGACAAGAAGGGCGACGACGGCAAGAAGCCGGATAGCAAGACGCCGCAGCCGGCGGTACCGACGAATAGCCTCGGTCAACTGTCCGCGATGTCGCAGGCGGTGCAGCCGCTCAGCCAGGGCCTGCAGACCATCATGTCGACCGCGCAGCAGGCCGGCAGCGGCATGGGTAACGCGGGCGCGGCGCCGGCGAAGCTCGCCGACGACACCAAGACGGACGACCCCACCAAGCCGGACGACCCCACCAAGCCGGACGATGCACCGGCCGCCGAATCCCGATTGGTCGACGCCACGACGACGGACGGCGCAGCGTCCGGCACACCGGGCTCCGGTACCGCTCCCGTCGAGCCACCGGCCGGCACCCGCCCACAGACGACGCAGTCAGAGATAGGGCTGTAAACACCTGGCGCCCTTGGGCATTGGTAACGCTGGCTGCCCGGCCCTAACCGTAACCAGTGCACCTACGCCGGGGCTAAGACGGGCGCTTCAGCCAGGGCAGCGTTGAGCAGCTCCGCCAGGTATCTCCAGTACATCCAGTCGGCGACCGCGTTGCGCTGATCGGCCCGGTCGATTGTGCTGTGCGCGGCCTGGCGACCGCTCGCTTCGCTGGCCATCGGCTTCATCACCTCGAACCACAGCATGAACCGATCGTCCGACGGTCCAGCGGCCGCCGGCGCATCGGCGTCGGGAAGCGGCATCTGGGCGAGCAGCTGCGCCATTTGCGGCGACCCCATGCCCGGCGGTAACAGGACGGCCGCGCCTTCGGGATCCACCACTTCGGCGGGCTCGGGCTGCGGCTCCGGTGCCGGCTCGGCGCCCTCCGGTGGAGGGGCAGCAGATCGGCCAGGCGGGTGTTCGGCGTTGCTGCCAGTCGTTGGGCGGCCTCGGAATCCACGACCGCCAGCCGGGGCCGACCAATCATGTCTCCGGTCTCCGGGATGTCGTCCGGTTGCAAAACAATCGTCGCCACTCCGGCGTCGGAATTCGCCAACTGCGCCTCGGTGCCGATGACGGCGCGCAGCTCCATCTCGTGATGGGCCGCCCAGCTCTGCACCGCCATCACCGGGTAGGTGGCCCAGCGCGCACGCTCACCGGGGGGGATCGTCTCGTCGGCACTCGCCAAATAGACCTTCTCCGGCAACTCCACGCCGTCCGGAATGTAGGCCAACCCATAGCTGTTGGCCACCACAATCGCGCCTTCGGTGGTCACCCCGGTCACCCAGAAGAACCCGAGGTCGGTGCCGCCGGCACTGTCCGGTGCGTTGAGCGCTGCGCCAATGCGGCGCGCCAATTGCAGCGCATCGGGCCCGGCGCGGCGCGCCGCCTCGGCCTTCGCGGCATCGGCACGCGCGTCGCGTTCGAGCCGCGCGGCCGACACCGGGATCATCGCCGCCGTCGACACGACGGCTTCCGCCACTTCGGCGCCTGGGTGCATCGATGGTGCGCGAGGCTTGCTCTTGTTCGTCGCCCGGGAGGTGGACGCCGGTCGCTCACCGGAGGATTTGTCTCCGGACTTCTCCCCGACTGGTACACGGGATCTTCCGCCCGGCCCGCCGCTGCCGCCACTCGAGCCGCCGGATCCGCCGGCGCCCATCGGGCCCGCCGGCACGCCGGCTCCCCCGGCATGCCCGGCCGCCGATTCCTCTCCGGCTGCCACCGATGGCGGCATGACCCCGGGCCCTGTGGCGGCCGCGGGAGTCACGCCCTTGGGGCCGCCGGCGGGACCCGCGCCCGGCTGTGGCAGCCCGGCCGCCGGACTCAGCGGCACTGCCGGAGCGGCCGGGCCCAGGGGGCGCGGGCGATCCGCCACCCGGCACCGCGGGAGCGGGGGCCGGACGCAGCGGAGTCGGCTGCAGGCCGCCGCCATCGAGCGGAATCACCGGCGTGAGCCCGCCACCCGGGGTCGGAGGTGTGAGGCCGCCACCGCCCGGGGTGACGGGTGGCTTGAATCCTCCACCGCCCGGGCTGACGGGCACGGGCGTCGGCCTCGGGGATGGCGGCGCGACCGGACCGTCCGGGATCTTGACCGGGGGCGGTGCCTTCTGGTCGAGCAGCTCCTGCAGCGCGTTGGCCGGCGGTTTCCACGACTTACTCACCAAGATCTGCGCGGCCGTGCCGTCGACGATGCCGACGTTAGCCCCGTGTGTCGCGGTCACCACGGTGGTGATCTGTTGGGTGCGCTCGGCGTCGTCGAGGCTGGTGTCGTTCTCCAGCGACGCGATCGTCCGATGCGCCTCGACAACGTTGTCGATGACGTCCGACTTGGCCTGCACAATCGTCCGGGCGACGTATTTATGCCAGGTGATCACGGTGGCAAGACCGTTTTGCAGCGTCACCAATCCATCGATCAGCGTCCCGAGCGCGGCGTTAGCGGCACCCGCGGCGCTGCCCGACCAGATACCCGTGTCGAAGATTTCGGACCGCTGAGACTGGCACGCCTCCAAGACATCCGTGACTTGCCGCAGCACCTGCGTGTATTGCTGGGCCCGGTCGTAGCAGGCCTGCTCATCGGCTGCTCCTCTCGCAACGCGGGACATGCTGCATCGGTACGCCGATCGCGCGGACGACGGCGGCGAGCAGATTGCCGGAGATCATGGTTAATAAGCGTAATCGAGGTCGGGACAGGCTAACTGCGGCAAAATTCGCGGTCACCGGCGGCCAAGATGGGCGCATTGACCTCGGACGAACGGTCGCGCCGAGTCATTGCTTTTCGGCCGGGCCCTTGCGCGGACGATTACCGATGACGCCTTCGGTCCACGCCCGCTCCTCGGTGTAGAGCGCGTCCTCATCGGCCCCCGGGATGCGCTTGCCTTTACCGCCGCCCTTATCGCCGTGCCCGCCCATCGGCATCCCGCCCATCCCGCCGCCCGCTCCGCCGGCGCCGGGCACTCCCTTGCCCAAGCCCGCGGTGGCCGGTCCCGGGGCCGCCGCCGCGGCCGGGCGTGACGACGCTTCGCCGTCGCCAGTGGCGCCTTGCAGGGGCATCTTCGGCATTCCGCCCATCCCGCCGACCGACGCGGGCTTCATTCCTGCGGCGCCACCCTTCGCCAGGCCTTGTTTCTGCATCGCCTTGTCCATCAGCGCCTGGGCGTCCGGGGTCGGCGGTGTTTGAGGTGTGCCGCCCAACCCGGGCGGCAGCGTCGGCATGGTCGGCATCATCGGCATGTTGGCCGACGGATCGGTGGGCACGGACACGTCCGGAATATCCGGAACGTCCGGAACATCGGCGGGATCCGGGATGACGAACGCGCCGAACGGAGCGGTCGGGTTGGCCGGCGCCAGCGGAATTCCGGCGGTGGAAACGTACGTCGATAACGCGGTCTCCGACCGTTTCTGCAAGTTCTTGTACCAGTCCATGGCCATATACAGGTACGGGCTTTTGTTTTGGACGTACCACTTGTACCAATAGTCACATTGCGACACTTCATATGGCGCGGGGTGCTCGCCATCCTGGCCCCACTGCACAGAATTGCCGGGGTAACTGCCGGATGGCTTGATCTTGTTATGCGCGTCAGCGACCATTTGGGCCTGCTTGGCCAGCGTGGTGCACTGGGCCACCATGCCGAATATCCACTGCTTCTGTTGCACGAAATTCGACTCGACGGACGCTCTCGCGTCACCCTCCCAGTTGAGGAACGGACGGAACCGGTAGGCGAGCTGCTGAAACTTCAGCTGGTAGCTGTTCCAGTCGTTGGCGAATGCCCGGAAGGCCTTGCCCTGGTCGGGCGATTCGATGTCCGCCGCCGCCTGTCTGACCTCGTAGTAGGGGTATTGGAACGGTGGTGGCGGCGCCGGGATGTAGTCGGGGTCGCACATCAGCGACACCTTGTCGTTGCTGGACACCTTCGCCGACGAGCCACCCGACGTCCCGTCCACGTTGATCGCGTTCAGGTCCTCGGCCGCGCCCTCGTCGGCCTCCTCGTAGGCCTTGGCAGCGTTGCGCAGGGACTTGGCCAGCGAACTCCATTCCCGCTGGCACGCACGGATGTAGAGCCGCAACGAGTCGGCGTTGATCGCGATTTGCACGGCCGAGTCACGGACGAACGAGAGGTTGCACGGCGCCTGGGGGTTGCCCTGGGGCAGCGCGGGCAGCGGCGCCTCGATCTCGTCGGCTCTCGCCATCAGTTCTTGGTATTCGACATTGACCGCCTGCGTCATATCGGCTCATTCTCCTTGTGCCCAACCCACTGTGCTCGGAAATTCACGTCCCAAGCTTGTTGTGCCGCGTGGTTATTCGCCCGAGTCCCGCGCCCGGTCCGGGATGCGGCACAAGGCTTCGCCGGCCACCGAGGCAAGCGGCCCGCATCACCGTCTCGCCTAGCAAGGGGTGCAATCACCGGCCACCTCTTTCGTCTTGCGAGGACATGCGGGCGGTGCAGCGGGCTACGACCGCGACCGAATGCAATCGTAATCCACCAAACAGGGCCCGCGTGCACCGATTTCGGACCCGATCATTGCTGCTCTAACGGTTTCCCGCAGCGATTTCTCGAGACCGCAAGCGACGCTGGTCCGACTGGGCTCGCATTCAGGTCGCCGACATCAGCCGTTAAGTTGGGCCGCCCTCTCATTTACCCACAGTCCATTTGGCTAGGCGAATCACTGCGATCAGTCGTCACAGCGGAAAAACACGCCATCGGCCTGCAGCAGTTGGCCGGCGCGAATATCCATGAAACCGGGCACCAATCCGGTCAGCACGAAACCCAACGATTCCATCAGATCGAGCGCCTCTTGGATCAGCATTCCGCCGTCATACAGGCGTTCGAAAGACAGCTCCAATTCGATGCCGACGCAACGGTCGTTGACGGTCGCGATGCCGCCCTCGATCACCCGCTTCTCGAACCCCTGCACGTCTATTTTGAGAAACGGCACCTCGTGTGGCGCCAGGACCGCCGAGGCGACCGAGTCGAGCCGGCACACGGTGACGTCCTCAGCGCCGACGTAGTTTGCCCGGGGGAACACGTCGCGATGTCGTTGCAGCATCGGCAGGATGGAGCTGCTTTCCCCGGCGTTGCCTGCGACATTCATCGAGATCGTTCCGTCGAAATCGCCGAGCGCGCACTGCCGGCATTCCCAGGGCTGGAGCTTCGCGGCGCTGCGCAGCAAGCGGGCGAAGGGCGCGGAGAGCGGCTCGAATGAAACGACGCGCCCAGTGAAATCCGCCGCACGCAGCCGGCCCGCGTACTGCCCTGAGTTCGCGCCGATATCGAGGACGACGTCGACGCCACGGGATTTGAGTTCGCTCACGAATTTGCGCCGCCACTCCAATTCGGAAGGGAAGTTCTTCACCTCATTGGTGGCCCGGTTCGTGACCCAGTACAAACCCATTGCGTCACAGTAACATTGGGTCATCAAACCGTCGGCGAGTTCGCCACCGGCGGCCCTCGCGCCGGTGGCGGTCAATTCCGAATCGCGATACGCCTCCAGAAAGGGTTGGGATGGGTATATTTCGCATCGCCACGCCGTAATCAGAAGGGACCACCGCGATGGTAAGGCCGGCGGCAATCGCGCTAACCGTCACCAAATTGGGCGCCCGCATTGGTGCGCGCATCGATGGAGTGCGACTCGGCGGCGATCTGGATCCGGGGGTGGTGGATCAACTCCACGCGGCGCTGCTGCGGCACAAGGTGATCTTCTTCCGCGATCAGCACCATCTCGACGACGAGCGGCATTTCGCCTTCGCCAAACGGCTGGGCGCACCGATCCGGGTGTTCGGCGTCAACGCGATTCCCGGCGGCCCACCCGGGGTGTCCCTGGTCGACTCGCACCGGGGTAAGGCAACTCGCTGGCACACCGATCACACGTTCACCCTCACCATCCCGAGGGCCTCGATTCTGCGGGCGGTGACGCTGCCCAGCTACGGCGGATCAACGCTGTGGGCATCCACTGCGGCGGCCTACGCGTCGTTGCCCACGCCGCTGAAACACCTCACCGAAAACCTGTGGGCCCTGCACAGCGGCAACCGGTATGACCAGCTCGGCCATGCGGAGGGGGTGGGCACCGTCCTGACCCCGGGTGGCACCCCCACCCCGTATCACGCGTTGCACGACACCAACATGCTGAGCAACCAGCTGCAGGCCGCGCGCGAAGAGGAATCCACATTCCGGATCGAACATCCGGTGGTGCGGGTACACCCCGGGACCGGCGAGCGTGCCCTGCTGCTCGGGCAGTGGGCGCGCGGGTTCATCGGTCTGGAAAACTACGAGTCGCAGCTTCTGTTCGAGATGTTGCAACGGCGTATTACCTTGCCGGAGAACACCATCCGATGGGATTGGCAGCCGGGCGACGTGGCGATCTGGGACAACTACGCCACCCAGCACCGCGCGGTCGACGACTACGACGACGAACACCGCCTGATGCACCGCGTCGCCTTGATCGGCGAGGTTCCGGTCGATATTCACGGTCGGCGCAGCCGGCAGCTCAGCGGCCGGACACCCGAATCGATTGCCGACGAGCAAGCCCGCTGAGTTCACCTGCAATGGACCTCGCCGCCTGGACGCCGATCCGATTGGACCTCGCCAGTCCAGCCCCCGCGGTCTGGTGGGCCGATCTTTCGGCGGAGCGGTTCACCGACCCGTTCTTCGATCAGACCGTCGCGCGCTGGGAATCCGGCCAGGCTGCCCGGCCGCTGGTACGCACCGGGCTCGACGAGCTCGAGGCCCTCGACAGCACGCCATCACTCGAGCCCGCGGGCATGATCTTTCACGTTTCGCGGTGCGGATCGACCGTGGTGTCGCGGCTGCTGGGAACGCTGCCCGGCGTCGTCGTGGTGGCCGAGCCGGCGCCACTGAACTCGCTGCTCGGGCTCGATCCCGCGCAGGTCGATCCAACCTTTCTGGTCCACGCGGTGCGGCTGTTGGTGCGAGCGCTCGGCCGACGCCGCCACGGTGACGAGCGGCAGCTGGCGCTCAAATGCACCAGCTGGAACATCGTGCGTCGAGAGGTGCTGGCCGCGGCCTTCCCGGAAACTCCATGGATCTGGGTGCAGCGAGATCCGGTTCGCGTCCTGGCCTCGCTGCTGGCCGATCCCCCGGGCTGGCTGGGGACGCGGGCCGCGATCGGTAACGCCGCGCAGCTCCTCGGTATCGATCAGGCCTTGGTGCCCACGATGGGGCGGGCCGAATTCGCGTCCCGCGCACTCGGCGCAATGCTCGAGGCAGCAGCGAACGATCCGGCCGGACGACTTGTGCTCGACTACGCCGAGCTGCCCGATGCCGTATGGACCCACGCGGCAGCGCATTTCGGGCTGGACACCAGCCCGACGGCGATCGAGCGCATGGCCGAGGAATCCCGGTTCTACTCGAAGGACCCCACACCCCGGCCATTTGCCAAGGGGACTGACGGGCCGGTACCGGATGCGCTGCGGCAGGCCGCCGAACGATTCGCCGAGCCCGTATACCGCGAACTCGATCGCATGCTGCGGCGGTCGGCGACATGAAGCTCGACATCCACCTTCAGACGCACTCCGACATCAGCGTGCACGGCGCGCACCGCTACGTCGACGCGCCCAAAAGCGAGATCATGCTGCGCTGTACCCAATCGCTCGTGACGTCCATCAATCACGCGGACGGCGACATCATCTTGCGGGTGTTCGACGACCACTCGTCGCCCGAGGTGCTGTCGACGCTACATCGGATACTCGAAACATGCGGCGCCCCGGTCGAATTCATCGCACTCGGCGATCGCGGATACAACGCCTCATGTCTCGCCTCGTTCTCCAAGGCCCGTGACGCAGGCCGTGAGATCGTCTATCTCGTCGAAGACGACTACCTGCACGCGTTGTCTGCCATCCAGGAAATGCTCGACGTCCATCTGCTGCTCAGCGACAAGCTCGGCGGTCGGGAGGTCGCACTGCACCCGTACGACGATCCGAAGAATTACTGGAGCCCGATATTCAGCCGGGAGGACTGTCGCATCGTTTACGGCACCAAGAGGCACTGGCGCACCAACAGCCACACCACCAACACCTGCTGGGTAGAGATCGAGACATTGCGCCGAAATTGGGAGCTGTTCGAATTGCTTTCCCGCTATTCGAGCACGCCCTACGGCCAGCAGCACCACATCTTCGAGGCGTCGACGATCAACCGGATCTGGCGTGAGCAGGTCGCGCTGTACACGCCGATACCCTCACTGGCACTTCACCTTCAGTACGAGGAGCACAAGGACCC
The DNA here is from genome assembly GCF_010731715.1 of Mycobacterium stomatepiae. Lineage (NCBI taxonomy): Bacteria > Bacillati > Actinomycetota > Actinomycetes > Mycobacteriales > Mycobacteriaceae > Mycobacterium > Mycobacterium stomatepiae. The sequence goes on along the minus strand of NZ_AP022587.1, from coordinate 4,060,193 downwards.
CTACCTCGACTGGGCCCAATGGTGGGCGGACGCAGCCTATTGATGCCTCAGTGGCCGCGGTCCTCGAACAGGTCGCAGTAACCACGCTGCGCTGCCGACTTGAATTGCCGGTACAGCTTGAACCGGACCGCTCCGGCCCGCATGCGCGCGAGAAGCTGCTCAAGCCCACTGAACAAGTCGGCGTACTGCTCGTCGAGCACCGCGAGCCGGGCGCCGGGCTCCTCGTCACGAGTGGGCACGATCCGAAGGCTAAGCACCGAGAGCCGGTCGACGATGGTGCCCGGGGTTTCGGTGTGCAACGGTGCATTTGGGTTCAGCTCGACGCGATCGAGCAACACGGCATCGATGTCTTCGATGGCCGCATTGCGCCGGGCGTTGACGTCGTCGATGCAATGTTTCCGACGGGCCACCTCCTGGTCGTCGGCGCCGGGCCGGCGCACGGCGTCTTCGTGATGCCACAGGGCCAAGTTCAGCGCGTGCAGGTGCAAAGCCTTGGCGCCGATGCCGTCCCGAACGGGCGCCCCGCTGGACTCGGCGGTGTGCCACAGCGCGGCGACGGCGGAGAATCGGCGCACGGCGGAGAGGAGGTCCGCCCCCGTCGAGTCGCGCGGTGTGCAGTCGCTTCGTTCAGACATGCTCTGCGACAACCTCTTCCATTGCATCGAGCACTTCGTCGACGGTTATGTCCGTCATGGCCTTCCGCTCGACGTGGCGGTGCGGCCCGAATCGGAACCCCCACAGCTCGGGGCGGGTCGGCCCGAACAGGCCGATACCGGGCACCCGCGCCAGATCGGCGGCGTGCAGCATGGCGGAGTCGACGCCGAGGAACAGGTCCGCGTTGGCGACCATGCCCATCGCGAGGTCGAGAGGCAGCCCGAGATAGGGAAAGACCCGATCGCGCTCACGCCCCACGTTGAGCTCCTCGTCGCCCATCCCGACCACCCAGGCCACGAAGTCGCGGTGGCGCGACAGAAAGCGGTCCAGCACGTCGATGAATCTGGTTGCGGGCCAGCGCTTCTCTGTCCATCCGGCATCGGCGTGCACCACCAGAACCTTGATGCCGGCGGGTACGGCGGCGCGGATGGACCGGGCTTCGTCTCGCACGGATGCCGTGAGAGGCACCGGCTGCGAGTAACTTTCGAGCCGCAGTGTCGGGTCGAAGAGCCGGGCCAATTTGAATGTCAGATCGGCCGAGTGCGGCAGGTCGCGCGGGATGATGATGTCGTAGCCGTCGTCGGTCGGGAATCCGATACTCGTGGTAGGAGACAGGCGCCGCCACAGCGGCCGGATGAAGATGTTCGACGGGATGTCCCACGGGATGGCGTTGATAAAGACGTCGACGGCACCGATGTCGGACACCAGATCGTCGTAGTCCAGGGTCCGGCTTGCCTCCCGCCCGATCGGCGGCCCGCCCGGGGCGACGCCGGTGATGTCGATCAGACGCGGGCTGATCGCATGGAAGCACAGGTCGAAAGCATTCTTGGGGCAGATTAAGGTGATTGGGACGGTGAACATTTCGGCCAGCGCGCGCATTGTGGGCAGCGTCAGGATCGAGTCCCCGATCAGGGTGGAGAAATACACCGCCGGGTTGCGCGCCCGCAGCAGGCCGGCGAGCACGTCACGATCGACGGTTGACGTGCGGCCGCCCTGCAGCACCGTAATTTCGCTCAACCCGACCAACCTCCAGCGAGAGCTTAAACGGCCGGGCCGTCGCCGCGCACCCCCGCGTCGGCAAGCGCTTCCAGCGCATCGAGCACCGCTTCCACGCTGATATCGGCCATTGCACTCATATCGACGTGCCGGTGTGGCGCGAACCTGAATCCCCATTCCGCCGCGCTGGTGGGGCCGAAAAGTCCGACGCCAGGCACCCGCGCCAAATCCGCGGCGTGCAACATGCTGGAATCGATTCCCACGAACAGGTCCGCGGTGGCGACCAATCCCGTCGTGAGATCGAGTGGCAGCCCGAGCTGTGCGAAGACCCGGTCGCCATGTCGCGCGACGTTGAGTTCCTCGTATCCCATCCCGACCACCCAGGCCACGAAGTCGTGGTGGCGCGCCAAGAAGCGGTCCAGCAGATCGATGAATCTGGTTACCGGCCAACGTTTTTCTATCCAATTACTGTCGGCATGCACGACGAGTACTTTGGCGCCGACGGGGACGGCGGCCCGAATCGATCGGGCCTGCTCGTGCACGTCGGCGGGTATGGGTACCGGCCGGGCGTAGCGTTCGATGCGCAGCGACGGATCGAAAAACTGGGCCAACTTGAAGGTGAGGTCCGCGTGGTGACAGTCCCCCTTGGGGATCACGATGTCGTGGCCGGTGGTGAAGCCGATGCTCGTCGCGGACCTCAGCCGTTGCAAAAGCGGCTGAATGACAACGCTGGACAGCGAACTCCACGGCAGTGTGTCGATGAAGACGTCGACGGGCCCGATCTCCGAGGCCAGAGCGTCGTAATCGGGGGGCGCTCCGGGCCTCCCGGCAATGGCGGTGGGCCCGTCAGGGGCAGCCCAGTGACGTCGACCAGCCGCGAACTCACCTCCCGGAAGCACAGGTCGAATGCGGCCTTGGGGCAGATCAATGTGATTGGGCTGCTGAATATTTCGCCTAGAGCACGCAGGGTGGGCAGCGACAGCACGGCATCACCGACATTGGTGACGAAGCAAAACGCGGGTCTTTCCGCCTGCAGTAGATGGCTTAGCGTCATTGCGAGAACCTGCTCAGTTGTAACCGAAGCGCTGCGCCAGCGCATCGACCTGGGACCAAGCCGGATCGTCGGCGTCGATGCGGACCCGCGCCGAGGACGCGTGATGCAGCGGCGCGAGGTTGCCGGCCTTCCACGGCAGCGTGATGCCGCCACGGTAGAACTGGTTGTCGCCGACCGTCTCCGGGGCGCGATGGGCCAACGCGGCGGCGGCATCGGCAAAGCTCAGGCCCCAACGCCGCAGGGCGGCGTCGAGCGTCTGCCTCGGCTGGGCAGCGAAGGCTTCGAAGCGCAGCACAACCAGCTCGGCGTCGTCGGTCTTGATCGAGTCCAGGCAGCTCTCGACAAGTGCGAGCGCTTCGGCCACGGTGTTCTTGATCCAGAAATCCAAATCGGTACGCAGGGGCGAATCCCGGTGCAGCAGGCAAGAGTTCACCACCTCGCGAGGGTCGCGCAGCACGAACAGCACCGCCGCCTCGGGAAAGCATCGCCGGAGCATCTCGAGCCGCATTGCATACCTTGGATTTTTCTCGCCCCAGATCGTGCAGGGGCTGGCGATTTCGGTCATGACCGCCCGTAGAGCCCGGGCTGGGTCCGCCGTTTCCCGTGCGGACCGACGGTAGTCGTGGTACACCCCGCGTTCGAGTAGGAAGGCCGCCAAAGTCCCGACGACCGACTCGCCGGACCGAGCGATGTCGATCAGATCGATCTCGTCGAAGATCTCGATGTCGTGATGGTGGTTGAGGACCTGGGTGACGATCGTCAACCCGGACCTCGGCGGCCCCACGACGAACAGCTGCACCGGTCGACCGTATCCCCTGAACGGTGGCCTGGCCCGCAGCAGAATGCCCTTCGACCTAGGCCTCCCCGGCGATCTTCTGCAGCGAATCGACGATCTGGGTCAGCTTTTCGAAGGTCTCCACCTGGCTGGCTTCGATGCTCGCCGACGCCTCGGCGGTCGCCCTGATCAGCGCCTCGTTGATGCGCTCCTGCACCGTTTCCGCGCCCAGCCGCAGCAGGCCATCCTCGATGTGCAGCTGCGTCACGCACATGTCACCGTTGATGACCACCTCGACCGTCTCCGAGTCGTCCGTGGCGGTGAACGAGCCGGTACCCCTCTGCTTCAAGGCGCCCTCGAGGACGTCGCTGAACTTTTTGAACTCGTCCATGACCGCAGTGGCCTGCGGGTGCTCTCGTGGTTGCACGTCGATTCATCCTTCGCGTCGGGGATAGCGGCCTACCTGGGCGAGTGCCTCGGCCACGCAGACTCTTAGTGTAAGGCGGCGCATCGTACCCCGGAGACAGTTAAATCCTTGTTCATCTGGCATCCAAGCTCCCCCGGCTCAGACGTCAGGAGCCGTCTCGTCGACCCGGAAGTGTAGTCAGATACCGACTTTCGTCGCGCTGTGAAACCGGATGGATCGGCAATTGGCGGTGCCGCGGCGTGCTGATCACATTGTTACGCAGGATCACCCGGTCCACGCCGCTATGCCGGCCCAGATAAGTCGTTGCCTGCGGCCACGCCACCTTCGACTCCGGCCCGACCTCCGCGCCGATCAGGTCGGCGAATTCCTGGAAATGCGCTGCGAGCGTGACGATTCCACCCGCGGCCGCCGCACGGACGGCGAACTGCATGAAGGCGCGGGCATCACCCAGGCTGATGCTCGCGTCGACATCGTCGAACGGCATATAGACCGGATACTTGCTCGCCGTTTCGCCCACCAGCACACCCGCCGACCCGATCGGCAACTGCCAGTGCCGACCGGAGACGACGGTCTGGCCTTGCAGCGCGGCACGCTGGCCGCCGGAGACCCGCGAAAACCCGCGCGGCCTTTTCGGGCTGTTCGCTGTGGTCAAAAGCACCGTGGACCGCGGTGACTCCCCAGGAACGATGCGGGTCCGGGTGATGGTGTGATCGGCCGGCGCCGACCACCACACATCGGGGCCGCCGGGCGCTACGTAGGCGGCCGTGAAGTTGTCCTGCCCCTTGATCTTTGACCACTTCTCCCGCACGAAGCTGATCTCGGTGGCATGGTCGAAATCGTCAAAGCTGCGTGCTAATTCGGTATCCAGGCCATGGCTCGCCAGCCGGTCGGCGATCCGGGTGGTCGACGCCACCAGGTAGCGCGCGATCCCCGCTGCTCCCTCATCGCGCCGCCGGGCGGACGCCTGAGCGCGCAGTGGATCGGCGCGCATCACGATCCAGGTCCGGCGGTAGGCCGGCGCCGGATCACTGCCGATCACTTCCTGATACGGGCTGCGCGCCTCGGGGGATGCCGTCTTGCCGACCCGGAACCCGGCCGACACGACGTCTGCCTCCAAGTCGGGACCGTGCACCGCGAGTAGTTGCTCGAGCAGCCGAGTGTCCACCACGTCGTCGGTGTTGGCCTTTCCATCGACGACGACCGTCGGCGTGAACGGCCGCGGAATGAGGTCGATGACCGCGACCAGATGCTCGCCTTGCCAGCGCACGGCCACGTGGTCTCCGGGCAAGACGGTCGCACCGACCTCGGGCTCCGAGGGAAGTTCGGGCGACCTGCGGTGCCGCAGCAACCACGCGAGCATGGCCACCACCCAACCGGTGAGGCGCCGGCCGTGGAACGTGACCGTCGCGACCACGACACCGACCGCCACCAGTGTCGGGCCGGCCCACTGGTAGTGGGTGCCCATGAACAGCAGAATGCACAGCGGCGCCAGTGCGGCCACCCATATCGCGTGACCGCTGCTGAACCGGAGTCGTAGTGATCGCATGAGGTTCGTCAGCGCCGTTTCAAGGCTCGCCCGACCAGTGCGGCCAATCCCAGCGCGACGATCAGACTCATGACCCCCATCGTCACAGCATCGATCGGCCCGTGATCGGGGCTCGGCACCGGCACCGGGGCTTGGAGCGCTTTGACCGGATCCAGCGGTGTCGGTGGGCCATTGGGGACGTCCCAGGTGAGCGCCGCAACGCCGTCGACAATGCCCGCGCCGACTGCGTCGTCGACGCCCCCTCCGGGGTGACGCGCGGTCGCGATGATCCGGTGCATGATCTGGGCCGGCGTCAGGTCGGGGAATTTCTGTCGCACCAGCGCCGCCAGGCCGGATACGTAGGCCGCGGCGAACGAGGTTCCGGCGATCGGCACCGGACCCTCCTTGCCTGACAACGCATCCACCGGGTCGCCGCCGGGGCCGAGGGCAATCACATTGTCGGCGGCCGCGGCCACGCTCACCCATGGTCCGTGCATCGAGAACTCACTCGGTGCCCCGTTTTGCCCGACTCCGCCGACGGTCAGCACGAGCGGTGCGTACCACGCCGGAGTGACGATCGTCTGAACCCCTTGCCAGCCACGGGGATCGGAGGGAATGGATGCGTCGGGCGGTGGATTCTGTTGGCAATCCCCACCGATGTTGCCGGCCGCGACGACGACCACAGCACCCTTGACGTTGACCGCGTAGTTGAGCGCGCCACCCAAGGTCGTCTCGTCGACCTGCTTTTTGGCCTTGAAGCAGGCCGCCTCGCTGATGTTGATCACGCCGGCGCCCAGGTTCGCGGCGTGCACCACCGCACGGGCCAGGCTGCGGACCGAGCCCGCTGCCGGCGTGGCGTTCGGGTCGCCCGAGTCGGGTTGGGAATCGTTCGGCTCGAAGGCCTCCGAGGTCTGCCGCACCGATACCAACCGCGCGTCGGGCGCGACACCGACGAATCCGTCGGTCAGCGCGGGCCGCCCGGCGATGATGGATGCGGTGAGCGTGCCGTGCGAATCACAGTCGGAGAGCCCGTTGCCGTCCTTGACGACGAAGTCGCCCCCCGGCTCCGCGGGGACCCGTGGTGAGGCGTCCAGCCCGGTATCGATCACGGCCACGGTGATGCCCGCGCCGGTCGCGAATTTCTGAGCCTGGGTGATACCGAGGTAGGTGTTCGGCCACGGGGGATCGTGGAAATTGGTGCCCGGCAGCGACAACGGCGCCTTGCAGACACGCTTCTGCTCGAGCGGCTGATCGGGACCCGTCACATCGGGCGGAACCGCCGTCGAGTCGATCAGCGGTGGCGCTACCGCCACGGCGGGAGGCGCACTGACCACGGCTAGCGTGAATGCCGCCGTGATCAGGAAGATGCGGTGCACCGCCGGACGCTCCATTCATCAGCCCTTGTTCGCCACCGCACGACCCCGGTCGCGGGCCTGCGTGCATCTTAAGCTTTCCGGCTGCGGGGACAACGCGTTTCCTGCAACGCTGCCCGCCGGGGCGCCCGAGCTAATCCGCGAGCGGTTAGCGCCTGGTCAAAGCACTATCGGCACATGCTTTTCCGCGCACGCGTCCTTGACCGCCGCAACGACGTCCTGGGTGCGAAGCGTTTGCAGATCCTCCACCGTCACCGACCCTTTGTCGACGCGATGCTGTGCGGCCACCCGCGAGTCCCGCAGCCGCTCCGCGCGCTCGACGACATTGCGCGCGAACCGACCGTTATGCATGACGTCGATGCCGTGCGCACCATCGGGTGCGCGGTAGCCGCGCAACGTCGCGCAGGCGGCCTTCAGCGCCTCGGCGGTGGCGGGATCGAGCACCGTGGCACGGGGTTTGCCGTAGCGGACGGCGATTTCCACCAGCTCGTCGGGCGTGTACGACTCGAACCGCAATTTGCGGTTGAAGCGGCCCGCCAGACCCGGGTTCACGGTGAGGAATTCGTCGACTTCCTTCTCGTATCCCGCGCCGATGAAACAGAAGTCGAACCGGTGTACCTCGAGCGCGACCAGCAGCTGGTTGACCGCCTCCATGCCGATCATGTCCGGGCGCCCGTCCTGGTGGCGTTCCACCAGCGAATAGAACTCGTCCATGAACAGGATGCGGCCCAGCGACCGGTCGATCAGCTCGTTGGTCTTGGGTCCTGATGCGCCGATGTGCTCCCCGCAGAAATCGGCTCGCTTGACTTCGACGATCTCCGGATGCCGCACGATGCCCAGCCCGGCGTAGATCTTTCCCAGCGCCTCGGCGGTGGTGGTCTTACCGGTGCCCGGCGGGCCTACCAGCAGCATGTGGTTGGTCTGGTTGGCCACCGGCAGCCCCGCCGCCAGGCGCAGCGCGCGAACCTCGATCTGGTCTTCGAGTTCGGCGACCGCGCGTTTGACGTCGGCCAGTCCGACCTGGTTGTCGAGCAGCGCGCGTCCCTCTTGCAGGAGTTCGGTGCGCCGCTCCTGGTTCTCCTCCTCCTGTCGCTGTTGCTCCGACAGTTCGGTCGTCACATCCCATTTGTTGGTCCGCGAACTGATCGCGTCCTCGTCGGTGACGACCAGCTGTAACGCGGGATCGGCCAGCGCTTGCTTGGCGGGCTCGATCAATGCCCCGTTGATCGTGGCCTTGGACAGCCAGATCTGCGCCTTGGGCTCCTCGCCGAGTTGACGATGTGCCATTCCGCGGACATAGGCGAGGTCGGCGGCGATCAGCGGGAAGTCGGTGGGATCGACTGCGGTGACGGCGGTTTCGAGGTGTTGACGACGCGTCTCGGTCGGGCCACCGAACCCGGAGCGCAGCTCGACACGGTCGGTCCATTCCAGCGCAACCCGCGCCTGGCCGAGGTGTGCCGCGGCGTGCGCCGCCAGGGTGCAGGTGGCCGCGGTGACGGCCGACATGATGATGGCCTGCGGCGGCAAGATGGCCGCGGCCACCGCGATGACGTCCGGCCATCGTTGGGTGGCGAACATCAGGTAGGACTCGATGTACTGCTTCCACTGGTGATTCTCCCACGTGTCCAGCAGCGTCGAATCCCCAAGCAGCGCTTCGGCTTTCTCGTATTGACGATCGTCGATCAGGGCGCTCGCCAGCGCGAGGCCGGCATGCGAGGCCTCGGTCACCGAAATCGAGAGATACGGACCGGCTTTGATCGGCGCTGACAGGCGCGCGCCGATCCGGCTGGTCTCCCGGTGCAGCCGGCTGCCGTAGTTGTAGAGCTGTTCGACGGTCGACAACGCCTCGTCGCCGGCCGCGATCCGGCCCAGCCAAGCATCCGCCATCGACGGGTCGATTTCGGTTGCCTCCCGAAACCGGGCCGCGGCCGCGGTGACGTCGCTGTCGAGCACCGCCATCGCCGCGTCGAAATACTTGCGCGCGGCGGCCGGCGTCGTGCTGCTGGTCATGGTGTATCCACCGCTTCGAGATCAGGGGTTCGCAATGCCATCGGTTCCGACGATACGTATCGATTCTCGGCGCGGAACAGCTCCACTTCCACCGCATGCAGGTGACCGTCCGCCGCGATCACGTCGACCGTCGCCGGGCCCGTCTGGGTGATCAGCACATTGGCGGTCCCCCGGTACGGTTCGCCGGGCCCTCCGATCGAAATGAGTGTGTTCGGTCGCGGCGCGGGCGACATGCTGCCGTCGACGACGCTGACCGTGGTGCCCGACACCGGTTTGGGTTGATCGGTCACCACAATGTCCGGCATCCGAACACTGGCCCACCGCTGCATGTTTCGCGTGTGCACGGTGATCCGCTCGCCGGCACCGGCCAGGCGGATGATGAACCGCTTGGCCAGCGCGTCCTCCGCGGCGATGTGCACCCGGCTGAAATCTCCCGCATCGTCGAGCGGCAGCAGCATCCGGTTGCCCCCGGCGACCTTGCCGAGCAACACACCCGACGGTCCGATCGGGACGACCAGCGGGCCGTGCAGTACCCCGTGATGGATGCCGCGCAGCCGCGGCAACGGCCCGCACATGCTGGTGGCGACAGCCTGAGCCTGCTCACCCCGCAAGGTCCGCAGCCGCATGCTCAACGACGCCGTCGGCGGCTGAGCGCTGCGCACCGTCACAGTGGCCGTGGCGGTGACAGGGCCTGTTTTGGAGCTGAACAGCGTGACGTTCTGCACGATTCCGTCGACGCGTGCCGACCACGCCTCCGCCAGCTTCTCCGACGTAATGTCGCCGGGCCGGTACCAATAGGTCGTCAACCAGCCACTGTCGCCACGCACCGATCGCCAACGCCGATTCGAGATGTCCAGCGCGGAGCGGCCCAACCGCCGTTCCATCTCGACGATGTCGGTGGCCGTCGCGACCCTGGCGCGGATACCGTGCTGACGCAAGGCCGCGCTGATCCGCTGAGCGGCCGCGAGCGTCGCGGTGCCGACCGAGGTACGCGCGCGCAGCGCCTCGACATTGTCGAGAGCCGAGATGCGCACGATGAGCCAGGTTTCGCGCTGGCCGGCGTAGGGAGGCGTACCGATCAACGTGTCGTACACGCGCGGGTAGTCACCGGTGCTGCGCCGACGGGCCCCGGCGGTGACGACGCTGAGTGAATCCAGTGTGAGGCCGAGGCTCTGATGCAACAGCGGCGTCAGGTCGGTGATGTCGAAGGAGTTGTCCGAATAGGTCGCGGTCGACCCGGTGAACAACGTTGGGGTGTGCGGTTTTCCGAGCACCTGGACCGCCGCCACCGCGATGCCGTCCTGATAGCGGATACCGCCGCCGGCCCGGTCATTGGCCACCGTGAGCGGTTCGGTCCAGACAATCGGCCGACGGCGCCGGAGCCACAGGATCAGCCATGACCACATCGGCTGACCTCGCCAACGAATCACGCCGAAGGCGAATCCGATCACCAAACCTGCTATGGCACCGGGGTATCCGCCCAAGGCCCAGCCAATCAGGGCGGCGGCGAAGATGGCGGCGATGATCGTCAACTTGGTGGCGGCCGTCATCGCTCGCGCCGTGCCCGAACGATCAACGAAACTACCGCGATCGCCGCAGCCACCACGCCGGCGAAGACCAGCGCCACGTTGCGGGCGCGGTGATCCGGCGGTGGCGGTGGCGGTGACGGATAGACGATGCGACTCGCAGCTGCCGGTGAAAGCCGCTCTCCCGCGGGCACATCGAAGGTTAGCGCGGCCACCGGGTCGACCACTCCGTAACCGACCTGGTTGTCGACGCCGCGGGGTGGATTGTGCGCGGTCTGCAGAATCCTGTTGATGATCTGGTGCGCGGACAGTCCCGAATATTTTGCCCGCACCAGCGCGGCCACCCCGCTGACGTACGCCGCGGAGAAGCTGGTTCCCCAAAACGGCATGTTCTTCTCGCCCGGGCGGATCGGCGGGTACGCGTTCGCCGGTCCCCCGGTTTCCGGTGACAGGCCCATGACCCCGACGCCCGGTGCCGCCGCGGCCACCCAGGGGCCGGCCAGACTCTTGTTGATCGGTGCTCCGGTGTTGTCAACGGCACCCACCGACAGCACGTAATCGGAGAACCAGGACGGCGACGACACCGTCTTGACTTGATGCCAGTCGCGCGGATCGGACGCGTTAAGCGGATCGAACGTCGGGTTCTGGGCGCAGCCCTCCTCGTTGTCGTTGCCGGCCGCCGCGACGATGACGGCGTCCTTGACCGTGGCCGCGTACCAGACGGCGGCGCCGATGGCGCTCTGATCCAGCGGATCGGCGGCCGAAACACACGCCGTCACACTGATATTGATCACCTTGGCGCCAATGTTCGCCGCGTGCACGATGGCGCTGGCCAGCGTCGCGATGGTGCCGGCCTTCTTGCGTCCCTCGAAGTCGCCGCCGCCGGGGTTCACCGGCTCGAAGGCCCGCGACGACTGACGGATGGAAATGACGGTCGCGTGCGGTGCGACGCCGGCGACACCGTCGGGTGCGCCCGGCGGCGGCGGCACCTCGGGATCGTCGGGCTGGCCGGGCGCGGGATCCCCCGGCCCGTTCGCCGGGGCGTCGGGTGGTGGCGGTGGCGGTGGTGCGGGCGGCGGCGGTGGTCCGCCGGGTGGCGGTGCGCCCGCGTCGGCGGCCTTCCCGCCGGCGGCGGGAAGGCCGGTGCGCTCGGCATCGGTGCGGGCATCGGAATACCTTGCGGCGCGGCCCCAATCAACGACGCTACGACGGTTCCGTGCGCATCGCAGTCGCTCAGTCCGTCACCGCCCATGATGTAGTCACCGCCGGCCACTACCGGCAGTCGTCGGCTGGGGTTGATGCCGGTGTCGATGACTGCGACGGGCACCCCGTTGCCGGTCGAGTACTGCCAGGCCTTGCTGACATTGAGCATCGTGAATCCGGGCGCGGGCAACGCCACGTTCGGATCGGCGACGGTGATCGTCCGCGCACAGGCGAACGCCTGCCGCATCGGCTGATCGGAAGCCGGCTTGCCGTCGGCCGGGACCCGGCCGGGATCGACGACTGGCGGTGGAATCGCTTGAGCGGCAGGAAGACCCGCGATAAGGAGGACCAGCAGGCTCGTCAGCGCCATGGCGGCGACCCGCTGGGTCATTGCGCGAGCGGTGAACGCAGTCCGCGTCATCGCATGCGCACCCAGGTGAACAATCCGCCGATCCATGCGGCCAGCGGCAGGGCCGCAATGATCGCCGCTATCTCCACCCATTCGGCGGTCATCCGCACCAACGGGGTAAACCGGGTGATCGGCACGAGCAGCGCGGCCAGCAGACCGGCGCCGCCGAAGACGGCCAATACCAGCGCTCCCCAGAGCACTCCGTAGCCCGACGAAGCCGGCTCGTGCACAACGTATTTCACCACGCCGACGCAGAGTGCCGCCGCCGCGCCGCAGACCAACGCGATCGCCTGGCGTTTGTCGGCGAACGCCCGGCCACGGCTGATGAAGATCACCACAAACAGGCCGGCCAGCACGGCGGCCGGCACGCTCCGGTCGCGGCCCGGCATCAGGGTCGCCCACACCGCGACGGGCAGGGTGAGGCCCGCGCCCACACAGATTCCGGTCAGGACATTGTTGGCGTGAACCGCCGCGAGCGCGATCTGCGCACCGCGCGGGGTGGTGTCGGAATTCGCTTCCTCGTCGGCGCCCTCCTCGACGGGTGACACCGCGTCGGCCGGCAGACCGGCGCTGCGCCGGAACAGGTCGCGCCCGGTGATCGATCCGAAATACGGCGGGCGGATCCGCGCGACCCACAGCGCGATCGTCGGGGCCATCGTCAGCAGCAGGAGCAGGGCGACCAGGACGCACATTCCCAGCCATTGCGCCGGCACCGGCCACCACATCCGGGCCGCGGCGGCCGCCCCGCCGAGTCCCAGCACGGTCACCACGGTCGCCGCCACCTTGGCGTGACGCCCCGTCGCGGACGTGATCCCGCAGGTCAGTACCGCACCGGCCAGGGCGGCGATGAACGCGTGCGCGGCCCCAAGGCGACCGGGCGCGCCGGACGCCAGGGCGACGGTGAGCAGTGGCACCGCGATCCAGCCGAGCCCGTCGACCATGTCGATACGCCCCGGCCACCAACGCCATACCGTGGTCGCGCCAGCGACGATCAGCAGACCGGCCACGCCGGTCACGATGGTGGGCATCAGCGAATCGGTCGAGAAGCGTTGGCGCACAGCCAGTCCCAATAGGGTCAGGGAGGCCAGCGCCAAGATCACCAACGCGGTGTGCGCGGCGGTTTGCAGGGTGACCGGCTCGAACAGGGATTTCCCGACCCGGGCCAACCCGGTGGACAACGACTCGTACTGCGGCTCGAACGATTCGCCGGCCACCGCGGGAACCAGGGTGAGCGTGGCGCCGTCTTCGACGCCGAGCTCGTCAAACGTCTTGGTGACGTCGAGCCGTACCCCGTTGGCCTTCTGGAGTTCGTAGCCGACGCCCGGTTCGAGTCCGGTGAAGCCCCGGCGTTTGAGTTCCTCGTTAAGCAGCTCGACAACGTTGTCGATGAAGGCTTCGATCGGCACCGAGGCCGGGTACACCTGCGAAACCAGGTGTTCTCCACATACGACCGCGACCGCGCAACGGGCTGGAAACGAAACCTTGCCCACGTACGGGGTCATTAACGCGGCCTGTCGGCATCTGGAATATATTTATCGGCCAATGCCGCGGTGATTTCGAATATACGCAGGCGCGTCTTCTTCTTCAGCTCATGCCGAGTATCGATTATCCCGCCTTTGGCGAGAAATGGATCGTACGGCATGAATTCGACCGTCGCCCCCGATTGCGCGAAGCGCTCGGTGAGATAAGTGCGCGCCTCCGCGTCGTATTTGTCGCGACTATCGTTCAGGATGACCATGCTGCGAGACACCAGCTCGTGATACCCCATCGAGCGCAGCAAGTCGATCGCCCGGGTCACCGGCAACGAGGTGTCGGCGGTGAGACCGGAAACGAACACCAACGTGTCGCACGCGTCGAGCACCGCCTTCATCACCGGGTGCTCGAGGTCGTCGGAGGTGTCCACCACGATTACGGTGTGGGTGCGGCGCAGCCGCGACAGCACGCCGGAGAACATCGAGGCCACCAGCGGCCGCGGCTGGTCCGACGCGCGGTTGCCGGCCAACACGTCAAGCCCAAGGCTGTTCTGCCCCAAGTGTTCTCGGATATCGGCATAGCCCTGCACGTCGGTGTCGTTGAGCACCGCCGCGTAGTCGCCCGGCGGGGATTCGTCGATCCGCCCGGCCAGCGTGCCGAAGCCGGGGACGGCGTCGATCGCGACGACGTTCTCCGGTCGGCACTCCCGGAACACCGCACCGATGCAGGCGGTCATCGTGGTCTTGCCAACGCCACCCTTTCCCGAAACGACCCCCACCACGTACTGCTTGCGGATGTGCCGGCGGATCCGCTCCTGCAATTCCCGATAGTGTCTTTCGGACGGCGATTCGCCGAAGTTAATGACATGGCCCGACACCTGGTAAAGAAATTTACGCCAGCCCCCGCCGGGAGGAATTTTGCGCGGCGCGACCATATCGGAAATGCGTAATGTTCCGGATACTGAATCTTGATTTTGGTACTGGGCGGGGGATGATTCTCGCCGAGTCGATCCGCCCTGTTCCGGAGAATTGGATGAGCCCGTCCACGGATTCGTCACGGTGCCGATGCTATCATTTTCGCACTGCCTTTCGACTACACGACCTTTCGGTACGAATGCCATTCCTGCTCGGCCGGTAGCCGCCGCACCATATGGTTGATCGCGTTACCGATGTTGTTCTTGGTCCCCGGCGCAACGATCATCCACGTCTTGGCCCCGGACGAAACTTGTTCGGCGACCAGACGCCCCTCCGTCGTATCGATGATCGTCACCGCGCCCGGGTCGATGTAGGTCCGGGTGGGCAGGCCGGTTTCTATCCCCGCCTGCAGCGCAACGATCGACGCCTGGGCCGAGCGGCCGGAATCGGTGGCCAGTTTCAGCATGTGCACCTGATCGGCGTCGAGGCCTTGACTGCCGAGGAACTCGTGCAACGAGGCCTGATCGGTGGCGGCCGCGCGCATGGCATCCGCGTCCAGCGTGACCGGGCGCAATGACGCGGGATCGTTTGCGCCGCATAGCCGTTCGATCTGCGCGTTGAGCGCCGCGCTGGCCGAACCCTCGTTGTTCGCGATGCCCGCGCCGCTGATCCGGACCAGGTCTCCCGATCGCTCGATGGCGACCCACCAGTGCGCAAACCGGGCGAGCAGCGCGCGCGCCGGTTCGCCGTCATCCGCCAAGCGGAACTGCACCAGCAGGCCGATGTCACGGCGCGACAGCACCGTCAGCCATTCCACTATCGCGCCGTCGACGGCGTCGGTTTCATCGATGGCCCCGGCGGCCCGCAGTTCCACGGTCACCGGGTGTGCCAGCGCCTTGTGCTTGGGTTCGACGCTGGGCAAATGCGGCCTGAGCCCCATTTCGGGAGCCAGGACCTCGATGCCCGTAAGCACCTGAAGGACCCAGAGGCCTTCTAGAGAGGTGGTAAGCACGGTCTTCCCTTAAAGCCAAGTGCGGGGCGCACGCGAGGTGCGCCCCGCAAAGCCAGGTCTACGCGGAGTGAAAGAGGTCTCCCATCGCGCTGTCGGCCGCGATCGCGGCATCGTGCACGTTGCCCACGGTGTGCCCATGCAGGCTCACCGTATTGATCCTGTCTTGCAAGCCGTGCAGCATCTGCTGTTGCGCGTCGAAGAAGGACGTTGCGCCGTGGCCCTGGAAGAACTCGGCCAACGACTGGGTGATGTGCAGAACGTCGTCGTGAATTTCCATCAACTGCGCCGCCTGCGTCGCGATGTCACCGGTGAGGCCGCTGACGACGGCGTGGTTGTAAGTGATCTGATCTGACATGTTCGTTATTCCTTACGGTAAGTAAAAGTTTCTGGAATTGGCTAAATGCGGGACTAGGTGGACCGGACTCCGCCGAACACGCCATTGAGACTGTGGGCTGAATCGGCTTCGTGGTGTTCCATCAGCGTCGCCGCCTGGCCAAGCCCGTGCGCCAAGCGGTTGCCGCCGGTCATGATCTGCTGCAGGTCGTGCTGGATCTGGCCCGCGGTGTTCAGCGATGTCGACCCTGCATGACCGGTCCACCCGGCGGCGCTGACGACATTCTCGTGACCGCTCAAGTATTGGTTCGCGATGGCGGCTGCCTCTTGCAGGCGCGATTCGATCTTTTGCTTTGAAGCGCGCAACAGATCTGGTGTAACAACGGTTGAGCTTGGCATGTGCTTCTCCCCTTCGACTTCCCTAGGCTCCCCGACCTGGATATGGATAAGAGTGTAGACAGGGATCGGGGTCTGTCACTTCAGATGATTTGCCTGCTGCACAGGCGTTGATTTACCCATTCACGAATACGGCAAAACGCCTTGTCAAAGGGTGGTCGCTCCGTCCGCCGAGCCGTCACCGTCGATATCGGATAACCGGACGTCCCAGCGGCCGTCACCGTCGGTGTCCACGTAGCCGGTCACGCCGTTTTGATCGGTGCACAAAACCCGGTCGGCCACCCCATTGCCGTCGATGTCCACGAGTCGATCGTCCGGGCGGCCGTGCCCGTCGAAGTCGACCAGCGGACCGCCGGCGTGCTCCACGCCGTCTAGCCCGTACCAGCGCAATCCGCCGCCGCGATCTGCGGCTACCGCCCAGGTTCCCGACCCGTCGTCGGTGAAGTAGGCCTCGGGTGTGCCGTCGTTGTCGAGGTCGAGCACCGCGTGATCGGCGAGCCCATCGCCGTCGAAGTCCGCAAGGGCATCGTCGTGCATGCCGTCGTGGTCGAAGTCCAGCCCGACCGATTCGAGCCGGCCATCGTGGTCGAGGTCAAGGTCGGGCTGGCCGTGCCACATGGCCGCTGTGCCACCGTCCCCAGCAAGGCAGTAGTCCATGACCTTTCCGACGCGGATCGGCCTCCGGTGGTTCCTCGGTACCGGGTCAGCTCCCCGGTTTGCGGAACCAAGCCGGCGGATCTTTGGTGATGTCCACGTGGCTGTCCCGCACGGTGATGGCGTCTCGGAAGATTGTCGGTTTGGAGTACTCCATCACCTGCGCCCGGTAGTTGAAGACTCCCGAGACATGAACTGTCATCGTGTTGGGGTCCAGGTCGTAGGTCATGCCTTGGGTGTTCTCGAGATCCTCGATTGTCCCGCTGTCAGGATCGACTCCGGGAGGCGCGGCTGGTTGGGGTAGGCAACCATCTTTGGGACAGCACTCTGGTGGCTTTGGTCCGGCCTTGAAGCAGATGCGGAGCTGGGCGTCCACGGCGGCCTGCGCGGCCTGGCGCCCGGCGTCGTTGAGAGCAATCGCCGGCTGGATTGCCGGACGGTTCGCCACCGGCGCAGTGAGCGCCTCCGGCAGCACCAGTTCGGCTGGCGCGGTGATATCGATGTAGCGATTGGTCGACCCGACCTGAATGACCCCGGGGAAAACCGAGATGGGATTGGAGCCGTTCGTCCCTACGCCATATATTGCAACGGTTTTCATTGCTTCAACCGCATTGGGCGGATTGTTGACAGTTATCGCAGCGGTGGTGGTGTCGAGCTTCCACTGGCCGTCTTTCTTATGCGCCCAGAGCACAACTTGGGTGGGTGTGACGCCGAATTTCGCGGCCAGCACCAGCCGCTGGGCGTCGGACGAGCTACCCGGCTCCTGGGCCGGGTCATTGGTGACCTTGATGTCGGTGATGGGTGTGGTGGCGAGTTGGGCGCGCAACACCTTGTCGGTGAGCAGCTGCGGCGTGGCCGGCTGGTCCGGCCCTAGCGACACCGCGGTGCGGGCGTCCCCGACCGCCAACGCCTCCAAGTAATGCTGCCCCGCCTGTCTGGCCGCTTCGCGGTCCTGCTCGGCACGTTTCGCGACCTCCCCGCCAATGAGCTTGCTCGCCGCAAAAACCCCACCCCCGCGACCACAGCTAGCACGGCCAGCACTGAAACTACCACTGCCACAGGTCGTTTGCGGTGTGGCGGCGGTTGGGGGCTGGCATTGAACGACGCCGGTGCGTTCCACTGCGGTGGAGGTGGCACTTGTAGACCTGGGTACCCGGGCGGGGTTGGCGGCGGCGGGTACTGCGGGCGTGGCGGCGAGATGGGGCGGGTGACCTCGGTCGCCACCGCGGCGACAGGCAGGGTTTGTTCGGATGCTGCCGCAGGGGTTGCCGGTGGGAGCGGCGGGTGCCCGGCGCCGGCGTGCGGCAAATCGCGGGCCAGCGCGCCGGCGAAATCGCCGCAACGGTCGAACCGCTCGGCGGGGTTTTTCGCCAGCGCCCGGGCGAAAGCCGCATTGACGCTGGCCAAATCGGGGCGCAACCCACCGAGCGGTGGCGCGGGCAATGTCAGGTGCGCGTTGATCACCGCGACCGGGTTGACGTGGGGGAACAGCTTGGCACCGGTCAGCAGATAGTAGGCGGTCGCGGCCAGCGCGTACTGATCCGCGCGCCCATCGAGCGGCTGGCCCGACAATTGCTCGGGCGCGCAGTAAGGCACAGTGCCCACCGTCATATTGGTCACCGTCAAACCGGTGGTGTCATCGACAGGCCGAGCAATGCCGAAGTCACACAATAGGATTCGCGGCAGGCTGCCGTCGTCGGGCCGGGTGACCATGATGTTGCCCGGTTTGATATCGCGGTGCAGCAACCCGCGGTGATGCGCATGATCCAAGGCCGCACCTACGGCCGTCACGATCGCCACCACTTCCCCGGCCGGCATCCCACCCGGGTACTGCTCGTCCATCAGCGCGTCGAGGTCGGTTCCGTCGACGTAGTCCATCGCGATCCACAGCTGCCCCTCGAACTCGCCGCGGTCCTGCACGCCCACGATATGGGGGTGCCACAACCCGGCGGCCAGTTCGGCCTCGCGGTTAAACCGTTGCTGGTAGCCAGCATCCGCCGACACCTCGGCGCCTAATATCTTCAACGCTTCAAAACGCGGCAACCGCGGGTGGCGCACCAAATACACCTCACCCATACCGCCGGCCCCCAGCAGCCGCACCACGGTATAGCCCGCGAACTGTGCCCCCTCACTTAACGGCATGCGGTGCATCTTAGGCTCGTCGAACGACGGCCGAAACGTGTTTATCCATGGCCGGCGGTGCGCGCGAATACCGGGGGATCCTTAGTCAGGTCCACAGTGCCCACCCAGATCAAGGTCACGGTGTAGTCCGGGACGCCAACGGCATGCCCGTGATAACGGAGACTGCCGCCTATCGCGACCACCATCGCGTTGGGGTCGAAATTGAAGGTCGTCTTGCTGAAATCCGCGGAGCCTTCGACGGCGATCGTGGGGTTGTCGGGGCTTAGCCGGGGGCACTCGGGCGGTGGTTCGACGCCGCGGTAGCAGTAATGCACCCAGGTGTCGATCGCCGCCTTGGCGGCTTGGCTGCCCGCATCGTTGAGTGCGACCACCGGTTTGATGGTGGGCCGGTCGGTGGCGCCGCCGAGTGCGTCCAGCAGCACCGGCGGTGTCTGTGCGGTGATGTCGACATAGCGGTTACTGGACGACACCGACAGTCCACCGGGGAAGACCGCGACCGGTGACATCCCGTCGGTGGGAATACCCCACAACGCAACGGCTTTCAGCGATGCATCCTTGCTGCCGGATGGTCCGACATCCACGGCAACGGTCGCCGTGTCGAGTTTCCATTCGTCGCCCTTGCGGTGCACGGCGACGCGGGCCTGCGACAGGGTCGGTCCGAACCTGGCGGACAGCATCAGATACTGAACCTGCTGCGGATCGTCGCCGGCGGGCACCGGTGCCGCGGTCACGTTGACAGCAGTGATCGGCGTGGCGGCGAGCTGGGCGCGTAGCACGTCGCCGGTCACGAATTGCGTTGTCGCCGGCGGGTTTGCGCTCAAGGAGAGCGCGGTCGCAGCGTCCCCGCGGGCAAGAGCCTCCAGATAATGCTGTCCGGCCAGCCGCGCGGCTTCTTGGTGTTGCGGGCCCGGTTGCGCCGGATGCGAGTGGTCGATCAGCCGCGGGATCGCGACGGCTGCGACCACCCCCACGACGGCAATCCCGGCAGCGATCAATGCCGCCGTGCGCATCCCGCGACGCCGCGCAGGCTTCTGCGCACCCGCCGATGGTGCTGGCGGCCCGGGCCAGGCGGGTCGGGCGAATTGCATCGGCGGCGGTGGCATCGGGGCTTGCCGCGTGAGGTCGGCGGGCGACGCACTGTGTAGCTGGCGGCTCAGGGCGTCGGCGAAGTCGCCGCAACGGGCGAACCGCTCGGCGGGGTTCTTGACCAGCGCCCGCGCGAAAACCGAATCGGCACCGGCCAACTCGGGTCGCAGCCGACCGGGCAGCGGCGGAGGCGCGGTCAGGTGAGCACTGATCACCGCGACCGAACTGGGACCCGAAAACAACTTCGTGCCGGTCAGTAAGTAGTAGGCGGTGGCGGCCAGCGCGTACTGGTCGGCGCGACCGTCGATGGGGTGGCCCAACAGCTGTTCGGGCGCGCTGTAGTCGACGGTGCCCACCGTCGCATTGGTCACCGTCAATCCGGTGTTGTCATCGACGGGACGCGCAATACCGAAGTCGTTCAACAGGATTCGTGGCGGGCTGCCATCGTCGGGCCGGCTGATCATGATATTGCCCGGCTTCACGTCGCGGTGCAGCAGGCCGCGATGATGCGCATGGTCCAAGGCCGCACCCACGGCGCTGACAATCGCCGCCACTTCGCCCGGAGGCATTCCGCCCCGATACTGGTCCATCAGCGCGCGGACGTCGGGGCCGTTCACGTAGTCCATCGCGATCCACAACTGGCCTTCGAACTCACCGCGATCGTGCACGCCGACGATGTGGGGATGCCACAGGCCGCCCGCCAGTTCGGCCTCGCGGTTGAACCGTTGCTGAAAGTCGCGATCGGCCGACACGTCGGCGCGCAGAATCTTCAACGCTTCGAAACGCGGCAACCGCGGGTGGCGCGCCAGATACACCTCGCCCATGCCCCCGACGCCGAGTGGCCGCACCACGGTATAGCCAGCGAACTCCGCCCCCTCGCCCAACGGCATGGGCAAATCCTAGAACCCTTGGGCGGCCGGCTACGGCAAACTGGCAGCCCGGCAGGCCAAACCGCTAAGCGTCGCCGCGCGACTTCCACCAGGCCAGCAGCTCGGCGGTGGCCTCCTCGTCGGACATCGGCCCGCGGTCGAGCCGCAGCTCTTTCAAGAACCGCCAGGCCTCACCGACCTGCGGCCCGGCCGGGATGTCGAGCAGCTCCATGATCCGGTTGCCGTCCAGATCGGGACGCACCCGGGCCAAGTCCTCCTGGGCGGCCAGCTCGGCGATGCGCGTCTCGAGGCGGTCGTAGTTGGCCTGCAGCCGAGCTGCCCGGCGCTTGTTACGGGTCGTGCAATCGGCGCGCACCAGCTTGTGCAGCCGCGGCAGCAGCGGACCGGCGTCCGTGACGTAGCGGCGCACCGCCGAGTCGGTCCACTTCCCATCGCCGTAGCCGTGGAACCGCAGATGCAGATAGACCAACTGGGAGATGTCGTCGACCATCTGCTTGGAGTACTTCAGCGCCCGCAGCCGCTTGCGGACCATCTTGGCGCCCACAACCTCGTGGTGATGGAAACTCACGCCACCGTTGTCCTCGTGACGCCGGGTGGCGGGCTTGCCGATGTCGTGCAGCAGCGCCGACCACCGCAGCACCAGATCGGGGCCCTCGTCTTCCAGCGCGACAGCTTGGCGCAGCACGGTCAGCGAGTGCTGATAGACGTCCTTGTGCTGATGATGCTCGTCGATGGCCATCTGCATGCCGCCGACTTCAGGCAACACGACCTCACCCATCCCGGTCTGCACCAGCAGGTCGATGCCGGCGACCGGGTCGGCGCCGAGCAGCAACTTGTCGAGCTCGGCTGCCACTCGTTCGGCGCTGATTCGGCCCAGTTGCGGGGCCATCTCCTCGATCGCGGAGCGCACCCGCGGGGCGACGGTGAACCCGAGCTGCGAGACGAACCGCGCGGCGCGCAGCATCCGCAGCGGGTCGTCGCCGAAGGACACCGACGGCGCAGCGGGAGTGTCCAACACGCGGGCCTTGACCGCCACCAGGCCGCCCAGGGGGTCGAGGAATTCGCCCGGCCCGGCCGACGTGACGCGCACGGCCATCGCGTTCGCGGTGAAGTCCCGCCGCACCAAGTCGTCTTCGAGGCGGTCGCCGAAGCGCACCTCGGGATTGCGTGACACCTGGTCGTAGGTGTCCGCGCGGAACGTCGTGATCTCGAGGCGGTGCGCGTCCTTGCCGACGCCCACCGTGCCGAATTCGATCCCGGTATCCCAGACCGCGTCGGCCCATCCCCGCACGATCTGCTGCACCTGCTCGGGCCGGGCGTCCGTGGTGAAATCCAGATCAGGGCTCAGCCGGCTCAACAGCGCGTCACGCACCGACCCGCCCACCAGATACAAGTCGTGCCCCGCCGCCTCGAACCGGGAGCCCAATCCGCTCAGAACGGCCGCGTGCTGATTCAGGGCTTTCGCAGCCGACGTCAACACCTCTACATCGTCTGCGCGTTCGGACACGTTCGATCAATCTAGTCGAGCGCGGGCCGCCGTCGCGCCCGCACCAGCGGCGAGTGTGTCCGGAAGAACAGCTCGTGCCAGCTACTATCGCTTGGGTGTCGGATGGCGAACAAGCCAAACCACGTCGGCGTCGGGGGCGCCGTCGCGGTCGTGGCGGTGGCGGCGCCTCCGAAAGCGGCGCCGAAGCCAAGGTGACCGCCGACTCGACGGCCGGCGGCAGGCGCCACCCGCGCCCGCCGCGCCGGGTGCCGGAGCGGTTGCGGACCGTGCATGAAACTTCCGCGGGCGGCTTGGTCATCGACGGCATCGACGGCCCGCTGGACGCCCAGGTCGCGGCCCTGATCGGGCGCATCGACCGGCGCGGACGCATGCTGTGGTCGTTGCCCAAGGGGCACATCGAACTCGGCGAGACCGCCGAGCAGACCGCTATTCGCGAGGTCGCCGAGGAGACCGGCATTCGCGGCAGTGTGCTGGCCGCGCTGGGTCGCATCGACTACTGGTTCGTCACCGACGGACGCCGGGTGCACAAGACCGTGCACCACTATTTGATGCGTTTCTCCGGTGGCGAGCTGTCCGACGACGACCTCGAGGTCGCCGAGGTGGCGTGGGTGCCGATGCAGGAGCTGCCGTCGCGGCTGGCCTACGCCGACGAGCGTCGCCTCGCCGAGGTCGCGAACGAGCTGATCGGAAAGCTGCAGACCGACGGCCCCGCCGCACTGCCGCCGCTGCCGCCCAGCACACCCCGGCGCAATCCCCAGACCCATTCGCGAACCCGGCATTCCGACAAACCCCGCGGTCGT